>JAICKJ010000330.1 GCA_025928015.1 Thermomicrobiales bacterium | reverse complement strand
TGGCCCGATTGCCTACAATTGAGCCATTGGCGCGGGCGGGATGGTGCCGTCCGGATGGCAAGCTGATCACGAATGACGAAAGTGGAGGCTATGGCGGACGCACCGCACACAACCGACGATCGATGCTCCATCACCCAGGGCACGCTGCAGGACTTCGCGCCCGGCGAGGGCGTGACGGCTGGCGCGCAATCTCCCGGCTTCGACGACCACGCGTGGCTGCCCATCGACATCCCCGGCGGTGTCCACCGGACGCTCCTCGCCGCCGGCAGGATCCCGGACCCGTTCTACGATCAGAACGAGAAGGACGTCGCCTGGATGGAGGAGCGGGAGTGGTGGTACCGCATCCCGCTGACCATTCCGGAAGCGCCCCTGAATGAAGGGGAGCGCATGCTCCTCGTCTTCACCGGCGTCGATACCTTCGCCACCTTCTACCTCGACGGGCAGGAGATCGGCCGCAGCGAGAACATGTTCCGGCCGGCGGAGTTCGACATAAGCGAACAGGCGAAACCGGGCGCGACACAGACGCTCGCGATCTGCTTCCACCCGCCGCTGCTCGCCGTCGAGGACCGCCCCAAGGGCCCGTGGCCGGAGAACGACCCGCGGACGGCGATGCGCAAGGCCCAGTACGGCTTCGGCTGGGACTGGGGGCCGCGCTTGCCGACGATCGGCCTCTGGCGCCCGGCCGAGCTGCGCCGCGTGCGTGGCGGCACGATCACCGGCGTCCACCTCACGACGGTCGAGCTGGCGCCCGACGCCCGGCAGGCAGTCGTCAAAATCCGGGTCGAGGCCGAGCCGGTGTCGCCACAGGGTCCGCTCAGCGCGGAGATCACGCTGGCCGAGCCGGGGAGCGATCGCCGCTGGCAGGCGACGGTGACCGCCGCGGACGAGGAGGAGGGGCTCGACCAGAGCGTCTACCTGACGATCCCGGAGCCGAAGCTCTGGTGGACGCACGACCTCGGCGACCAGCCGCTCTACACGCTGAGCGTGATTCTCAAGGTCGGCGATCGGGTCGCCGATTCGACGACCGTGCAGGCCGGCATCCGGACGATCGTCCTCGATCAGGCGGTCGATACCGCCGAGCCGGGCACGCGCTTCTTCCGCTTCTTCCTCAACGGCGTGCCGACCTTCGCCAAGGGCGCGAACTGGATCCCCGCCGACTCCTTCGTCGGCGCGATCCCGGACGCACGCTACACCAACCTGCTCACCCTCGCCCGCGACGCCAACATGACGATGCTGCGCGTCTGGGGCGGCGGCATCTATGAGCACGACATCTTCTACGACGAGTGCGACCGGCTCGGCATCCTCGTCTGGCAGGATTTCATGTTCGCTTGCGCCGGCTATCCGGAGAACGAGGACTTCGCGCGGGAGGTCGATCTGGAGGCCCGCTATCAGGTCCGGCGGCTGCGCAGCCACCCCTGCATGGCGCTCTGGTGCGGCAACAACGAGAACCAGTGGATCACCGACAGCATCTACTGGAACCGGCCGAAGCCGCCCTACGGCGAGCTCTACTACAACGTCATCATCCCGGAGGCGGTCGCGACGCTCGATGGCAGCGTGCCCTACTGGCCCGGCAGCCCCTACGGCGGGGACGATTACAACAGTATGGAGGACGGCGACCGGCACAACTGGGACGCCTGGCACGGTCAGTTCCCGCGCCGCTTCGGCGAGGAGCCACGCAGCGAGTTCACGCCGGAATCGGTCTCCTACCGCCGCTATGGCGAGGATCTGGGCCGCTTCATCAGCGAGTTCGGCCTCCACGCCTCGCCGGTCGTCGAGACGCTGCGCCGCGCCATCCCGGAGGACCAGCGCTTCCACCACAGCGCCTCGATGGACTGGCACAACAAGGACACGCCGAAGAACAAGGGCGACATGCTGATGGAGTCGGTGACCGGCGTGCCGGAGACGCTGGAGGACTACATCGACTTCAGCCAGATCGCGCAGGCCGAGGGGCTGAAGTTCGGCATCGAGCACTTTCGCCGCCGCACACCGCACTGCTCGGGCGCGCTCGTCTGGCAGCTCAACGACTGCTGGCCAGTGCTGAGCTGGTCCGTGATCGACTATGACGGCTTCGGCAAGGCCGGCTACTACTACCTCGGCCGCGTCTTCAGCCCGGTGCTGGCCTCGTTCCGCGAGGAGGGCGACGCGGTCGCCCTCTGGATCACGAACGACACCCGGCTCGCGGTCACCGACACGGTGACGGTCACACTCGGAGCCTTCTCCGGCGACGTGCTCCACCGGGAGAACGTCGAGATCGCGGTCGGGCCGCACACCAGCGCCGAGGTCCGCGCCTGGCCGGCCCCGTCCGATGGCGCGGATCGTTATCTGCGCGCCGAATCGGGCTCGGCGCTCTTTCCGGCCAACCGGCACTTTTTCGTGCCCATCAAGGATTTGAAAAGAGCCGCTGCGCGGCCGGAGCTGACGTTCGCGCCGATCGATCCGCACACACTGCGGGCGACCGTCGCCGCGCCAGCCGACGGCTACGCGTACTTCGTCCATCTCGGCTGCCCGGTGCCCGGCACGCGGTTCAGCGACAACTTCATCGATCTCGCGCCCGGCGAGCGCCGGACGCTGACCGTCACGAACGAGGCCCACGAGCTGAGTCCGGACCACATCCGGCTCGGCTGGCGCTAGCAAACGCGTAGGGGCCGAGCTCGCTCTCGGCCCATTGGGCGGTCAGCGAGGTCCGCCCCTACGTGAAGATTGGGCGAATAACGAGACCGGCGGGAATGCCCTCGGGAGGAGAACACGCGTGGTCGCCGTCAATGTCATCATCATCCTCCTCCTGATCCTCTTCGAGGGGTTCATGTCGGGATCGGAGTTTGCCGTCGTCTCCGCCCGCAAGCCGCGATTGCAGCACCGCGCGGACGAGGGAAGCAAGGGCGCGAAGATCGCGCTCGACCTGGCGAATCACCCGAACCGCTTCCTCTCGACGGTGCAGATCGGCATCACGCTGGTCGGCATCCTCGCCGGCGCCTTCGGCGGCGCCAAGCTCGCCGGCCCGCTCTCCCACGAGCTGGCGAAGGTGCCGTGGATCGGCGACTACAGCAACGCGTTGGGAGTGGCGATCGTCGTCGCCCTGATCACCTACGTCACGCTCGTCATCGGCGAGCTGGTGCCGAAGCGGCTGGCCCTGCAGAGCCCGGAGGGCGTCGCGGTGCGGATCGCGCGGCCGATGCACGCTCTCTCCCGGCTGACCGCGCCGATCGTCTGGTTGCTGGCCAAGAGCAGCGACCGGGTCATCAAGCTCTTCGGCGTCCGCGCCTCCAACGAGCCACCCGTGACGGAGGAGGAGGTTGAGCTGCTGCTCCTGCAGGGCACGCAGGCGGGCGTCTTCGAGGAGACCGAGCGGGCGATGGTCGAGGGCGTCTTCGACCTCGGCGAGCGGAGCGCCAACGAGCTGATGACGCCGCGCCACCGGGTCGTGTTCCTCGATGTCGAGCAGGACGACGAGGAGAACCGGCGGCGCATGGCGGAATCGCCCCACGCCTACTACCCGGTCTGCGCCGGCTCGCTCGACGGCATCCAGGGGCTCGTCTCGGTCAAGGATCTCTGGAACCGGAAGATGGCGGGACGCTCCGACTATTGGCGGGACGCGGTCATCCCGGCGCTCTACATCCCGGAGAGCCTGCCGGTCTTCGCCGTCATCGAGCAGTTCAAGCACGCCGGCGCCCACCTCGCGATCGTGATCGACGAATACGGCGGCGCGGAAGGGGTCCTGACGCTCAACGACGTGGTCGAGGACATCGTCGGCGATCTGGAGCC
>JAICKJ010000189.1 GCA_025928015.1 Thermomicrobiales bacterium | reverse complement strand
GCCAGACCGGGCCGACCGTGTGAATGACCCACTTGGCCGGCAGGCGGAAGCCGGGCGTGATCCGCGCCTCGCCGGTCGGGCAGCCGCCGAGCCGGATGCCCGCCTGCAGCAGTTCGGGGCCGGCGGCGCGGTGGATCGCGCCGTCCACCCCGCCTCCGCCACGCAAGGAGGAGTTGGCGGCGTTGACGATCGCGTCCACATGCTCGCTCGTGATGTCCCCCTGCACGACCTCGATCCGGCCCATTGCTCTTCTCCGGTGTCCTGAGTTGTGCCGTGTTGGGGCCGAGCTTGTTCTCGGCCCGGCGCTGATGACCTGTCGCGATATGGTGACGTAGCGCGGGCGGACACGCGGGTCCGCCCCTACAGTGCGCTTCCCCTCCCGACGAACACATCGGAAGAATGCTCCCCTCTCCCAGGATTGGGGGAGGGGCTGGGGGAGGGGGCTACGCCTGCATCGCCTCTTTCAGCAGGACCGGGACCTGCGACGGGCTCCTGGCGACGCCGACGCCGGCGCTCTCCAGGGCCTTGATCTTGTCCGCCGCCGTGCCGCTGCCGCCGGAGATGATCGCGCCGGCGTGGCCCATCCGCTTGCCCGGCGGCGCCGTCTGCCCGGCGATGAACCCCGCCATCGGCTTGGTCACGTGCTTCTTGATGAACGTGGCCGCCTCTTCCTCGTCGCTGCCGCCGATCTCGCCGAGCATCACGATCGCCTCGGTCTCCGGGTCGTCCTGGAAGAGCTTGAGGATATCGACGAAGGACGAGCCGATGATCGGATCGCCGCCGATGCCGACCGCGGTCGATTGTCCGAGCCCGGCCTTGGTCAACGCATCGACCACCTCATAGGTGAGCGTACCGGAGCGGGAGACAAGCCCGACCTTGCCCGGCTGGTGGATGAACCCCGGCATGATGCCGACCTTCGCCTGCCCCGGCGTGATCAGCCCTGGGCAGTTCGGGCCGATCAGCCGCGCGCCCTTCTCCTTCACGTACGCATAGACCGGCACCATGTCGACGACCGGCACGCCCTCCGTGATGCAGACGACGAGCGGGATGCCGGCGGCGACGGATTCGTAGATCGCATCCGGCGCGAAGCGGGCCGGAACGTAGATGATCGCGGCGTTGGCGCCCGTCTTGGCTACTGCGTCGGCGACGGTGTCGAAGACCGGCACGCCGGCGACCTGCTCGCCCTGCTTGCCCGGGGTCACGCCGGCGACGACATTCGTGCCGTATTCGACCATCTGTTGCGTGTGGAACGAGCCTTCGCGCCCGGTAATGCCCTGGACGAGGAGGCGCGTCGACGAATCAACGAGGATACTCACAGTGATCTCCTTCGATGAAGGGCGACCAGGCGGGGACCGCCCATGTGGACTCCCCTCTCCCGCGCTCGGGGGAGGGGCTGGGGGAGGGGGCAGCTCGTCGCTCAGGCGTGGGCTTGCTTGACGACCTGCTCCGCGGCCTCGTCCATCGTGTCCGTCGCCGAGATGCCGGCGTCGGCCAGGATTTGCTTGCCTTCCTCGGCGTTGGTGCCGGAGAGGCGGACGACCAGCGGCACGTCGAGCTTGACCCGCTCCATCGCCTCCTTGATGCCCTCGGCCACCTCGTCCCCACGGGTAATGCCGCCGAAGATGTTGATGAGGATGGCGCGAACGTTGGGATCGGCCGTGACGAGGGTGAACGCTTTGGCGACCTGGTCGGCCTTGGCGCCGCCGCCGACATCGAGGAAGTTCGCCGGCTCGCCGCCATAGAGCTTGACCGCGTCCATCGTCGCCATGGCCAGGCCGGCGCCATTGACGATGCAGCCGATATCGCCATCGAGCTTGACGAAGGAGATGCCGCTGTGGCGCGCGTCGAGCTCTGTCGGATTCTCCTCGGCGATGTCGCGCATCTCCTCCGTCTGGGCATGCCGGAAGAGCGCGTTATCGTCGAAGCTCATCTTGGAGTCGAGCGCGAGCCATTCGCCGGATTTGGTGATGATGAGCGGGTTGATCTCGACCAGCGTGGCGTCTTCCTTGACGTACGTTTCATAGAGCTTGAGCGCGATGCTGGCGAACCCGTTGACCAGCTTCGAGTCGAGCCCGAGGGCGAAGGCGATCTCCCGCGCCTGATAGGGAAGGAAGCCGAGCATCGGATCGGCCCGGCGCTGAATGATCTTCTCCGGGCTTTCCTTCGCGACCTGCTCGATCTCGACGCCGCCCTCGGCACTGGCCATGACGAGGATTTGCCGGGCCGGTCGATCGAGCACGACGCCGAGATAGATCTCCTTCGCGATCTCCGCGCCCTTGACCACGAGCACCTTGTTGACCACGTGGCCACGAATGTCCATGCCGAGGATTTGCGCGGCGGCAGCCTTCGCCTCATCCGGCGAATGCGCGAGCTTGATGCCGCCCGCCTTGCCGCGCCCGCCCGTATGCACCTGGGCCTTGATGGCGACCGTGCCGCCGAACTGGCGGGCGATCGCCCCGGCCTCGTCGGGCGAGGTGGCGACCTGGCCCGGGTTCACCGGGACGCCGTGGCGCGCGAGGATTTCCGCCGCCTGGTATTCATGGACATCCATGTCCGTAGCGCTCCTTCCCCCTGCTGGGCCACGCGCGGCAACCACCGGCGCGACCGTTGGATGGTCTCGTTCTCGTCCGGCATCGTAGCACGGCGGCTCGCCGGATCGCCCGGGCAGGCGGTCCGGGGCCCGGTCCGTTCTGCCGGTCCTGAGCGAAAGGACGATACTTAATGAATCACTTGACGTGTGAGGATTTGTGTTATACTGGCACTACCGGGACGGCTCCCAAGGTTGCGCCTCGTCAGGGCTCAGGCAGTGCTCCTGCGTGTCTCGATCCACAGGACTCGTTTCGAAGAGCGTTTTTTTCTAGATAGACCGTGGATAACGCCACGGCGAGAGAGGTTCAAACCGAATGAGCGATCGGACGCTGACCTGCCGCGATTGCGGCCAGGAATTCACATTCACGGCGGGTGAGCAGGAGTTCTACACGCAGCGTGGTTTCTCGGATCCGCAGCGGTGCCCGACGTGCCGGCAGGCACGAAAGTCCCAGCGCAACCAGGGTGGGTATTCGTCGAGCGGCTACGGAGACAGCGGCAGCTACTCCTCCGGCGGTTACAGCAATGGCGGCGGCGGCGGTTACTCGTCCAGCCCGCGGCAGCTCTACCCGGCGGTCTGCTCGGAGTGCGGCGCGGAGACGGAAGTCCCCTTCAACCCCACGCCCGGCAAGCCGGTCTACTGCCGCGACTGCTTCCAGGCCCGCAAGTCCGCGTCTCCCCGGTACAATTCGTACTAGACGCGCCCCAGGTTTCGCAGTAACAGAGAGCTGGTCGCTTCGCGGCCGGCTCTTTCCCATCTGTAGGTACCGCGGTTCATCGCCGAGCTTGACGAATGGGCAATGCGCCGTCGTCAGCGGCGCAGAGGCTTCCCACGCCGTGGCGAACAACCATCCGGCCCAACCAACCTGCCCGTCCGCGCCCGGCGCGATCGTCCGCGCGGGCGCGCTGGTCGCGCTCAAGCGGCATGCGCCGGAGAACCGGGAGGCGTTCATCCGCTGGTATCAGGACCCGGACATCGCCTACACGCTGCGCCACGACCTGCAGCCGCTCAACCGCATCCAGGCCGCCGGCTACTTCGATACGATCATCCTGCCGATGTCGGCCCGTGGCGTCTGCTGGGCGGTCTACACCGTCGAGGGCGATCGCCTCATCGGCTCGACGGCGCTGACCGAGATCAACGAGCGCCAGGGCACGTGCCTCTTCCGCATCGTCATCGGCGAGAAGGACGCCTGGGGCCAAGGATATGGCACCGAGGCGACCCGGTTGGTCGTGGAGCAGGCATTCGAGCACCTCGGGTTGCGCCAGGTGCGGCTCGAAGTTTTCGCCCACAACGAGCGGGCGCAGCGCGCCTATTTCCGCGCTGGCTTCCACATCACCGGCGAGCACCGGGAGTGGATTCCCAACAAGCGCTTCGATCTGCACGTCATCGAAATGGCGATCGACCGGCCGGAGCTTCCCGAGGGCTGAGCCGACTGTTCCCCGGTCGTCACGCTGAGCGACGTCGAAGCATCTCCCGTCGCAGCAGCCACCGCAACCGACCACACGTCAGCCGTTGCCCGTCATGCTGACCAACGGGAAGCATCCCCGCGCGAAGCGCTTGCCCGCAGGCAACACGCGTCCCCCGTGACAGATGTCCGCGGTGGCGGACCGGCTTCGCCGGGGGATGCTTCGCTCCGCTCAACATGACGGACAGTCATGGACCTCGGCGAACAGCCGCGGTGGCATGAATCCGGCGGATGCGACGGCATTGGTCCGGAGTTGCGTCGTCCGACGGTTCCTTGTTACTGTGCACGTTTGACGGGCAACGGCAGAGCTCGCTGACGCGTTCTGAACGTTGACGATCGGATGCGCACGACCCGGTCCCCAGCCCATCCACCGCCGCCTCGGGCCGCTCGCCAACGGCATCGGCTCGTGATTTGCCTTGCGGCCGCGACGGGGGACCACGCGAGGATGACGCTCATGGCGCGAACTGCTGACCACACCACACCGGCGATCCTTTCCCAGATTCACGCACCGGGCGACATCAAGCGCCGCTCGGTGCGTGAGCTGAATCAGCTCGCCGCCGAAATCCGGTGCGAGCTGATCGATACGGTCAAGACGACCGGCGGCCACCTCGGCGCCAGCCTGGGCGCGGTCGAGCTGACGATCGCGCTGCACTACGTCTTCGATTCCCCACGCGACCGGCTGGTCTGGGACGTCGGGCATCAGGCCTACGTTCACAAGATGCTCACAGGCCGCCGCGAGCGGTTCCACACGCTCCGCCAGGAGGGCGGTATCTCCGGCTTCCTGAGCCGCGACGAAAGCGAGCACGACGCGTTTGGCGCCGGTCACGCCTCGACCTCGATCTCGGCCGCGCTCGGCATGATCGTCGGGCAGTCGCTGCGGACGAAGCCGGCGGAGCGCGGCGAGGTCGTCGCGATCATCGGCGATGGCGCGTTGACCGGCGGCATGGCCTTCGAGGCGCTGAACAACGGCGGCAATCTCAACCTGCCACTGATCGTTGTCCTGAACGACAACGAGATGTCGATCGCGCCCAACGTCGGCGCGCTCAGCAAATACCTCGACCGCGTCCGCACCGACCGCCGGTACCAGCGGGCCCGCGACGAAATCCAGGACCGGCTGGAGCGGCTGCCCCAGGGCGACCTGATCGTCGAGCTGGGCAAGCGGATGAAGGACTCCTTCAAGGAGCTCGTCTACCACTCGATGATCTGGGAGGAGCTGGGCTTCACCTACATCGGCCCGGTCGACGGCCACGACATCCGCGCGCTTGTCACCGCAATGCGGCAGGCGAAGGAGGTCAACGGCCCGGTCTTCCTCCACGTGATCACCGAGAAAGGCCGCGGCTACGATCCGGCCAAGACGGACGGGGAGCGGAGCCACGCGGTCAGCGCCCCCGCCAAGCCAAAGCCGAATGGCGCGCCACCGTCGCCGCCGAAATACCAGGATGTCTTCGCCGACACGTTGATCGAGCTGGCGAAGAAGGACGAGCGGATCGTGGCGATCACCGCCGCGATGCCGGGCGGGACCTCGGTCGGCAAGTTCGCGGCGCTCTATCCACGCCGCGCCTTCGACGTCGGCATCGCCGAGCAGCACGCGGTGACGTTCGCCGCCGGGCTGGCGACCCAAGGCATGCGGCCGGTCGCCGCCATCTATTCCACCTTCCTCCAGCGCGCCTACGACCAGATCATCCACGACGTCTGCCTGCAGCGCTTGCCGGTGATCTTCGCGCTCGACCGCGCCGGCTTCGCTGGCGATGATGGCCGCACGCACCACGGCATCTTCGACTTCAGCTATCTGCGCTGCATCCCGAACATGACCGTCATGGCGCCGCGCGACGAGAACGAGCTGCGCCACATGATCGCCACCGCCGTCGAGTACACCGGCGGCCCGATCGCCGTGCGCTATCCGCGTGGCGCGGGCACCGGCGTGGCGATGGATGAACCAATCCACACCCTGCCGATCGGCAAGGCGGAGACGCTGCGGACCGGGAGCGACGTCGCGCTCCTCGCGGTCGGGTCGATGGTCGTGCCGGCCGAGCGCGCCGCGGATATCCTCGCCGAACACGGGGTGAAGGCGACGGTGGTCAACGCCCGCTTCGTCAAGCCGCTCGACGAAGCGCTCATCACCGGCCTCGCCCGCACCTGTCACGCCGTCGTCACCGTCGAGGAGAGCGTCGGCATGGGCGGGTTCGGCTCGGCGGTGCTGGAGTTGCTCTCGGCGAAGGGCATCCGGGTGCCGACGCGGGTCCTGGCGGTCCCTGACCGGGTCTTCGAGCAGGCGTCGCAGGCCCGGCTGCGCGAAATGGCCGGTCTGACACCGGCGGACATCGCCGCCGCGGCGCAGGAGCTGCTGCGCGAGGCGCACGGGCCGGGCAAACGCGCCACGCAGGCGAGCGCGGCCAGCCGTGTCAGCGTCTAGCAATCGACAGATAATGGCTGACGCGGGTGAGATCGTTGATTCACTCCCGCCAGCGTCGCTCGATCGCCTGCACCGCTTCGCCGATGCGCTGGCGGAGACGAATCAGCACCTCAATCTGAGCGCGGTGCGCGCCCGGGAGGGCATCTGGCGCCGCCTGATCCTGGAGAGCCTGCGGCTGCTGCCCGCGATCGACGCGGCGAGCGCAAATCGTCCTGAACCGACAACACCAGCCACGCTGATCGACGTCGGCACCGGCGGCGGCATCCCCGGCATGGCGCTCGCCCTCGCCCGCCCGGAGGTGCGGGTCACGTTGCTCGACGCGACGGCCAAGAAGCTCGCCTTTCTCGAACGGACCGCGGCGGATGTTGGCGCGACCAACGTGACCTGCATGCATGGTCGCGCCGAAGCGCTGGGGCACGATGTCCGATTTCGGCAAGCCTTCGATCTCGTCACCGCCCGCGCCGTGGCGGCGCTGCCGGTGCTGCTGGAGCTCTGCCTGCCCTTCGCTCGCGTCGGCGGAACGAGTCTGTTTCCGAAGGGAATCGCGCTCGACGACGAGCTGGCGGCGGCGGAGGTTGCCGCGCCCCTGCTCGGTGGACGCATAATAGAGGCATCAATCTTGCCCGGCATCGGGTCAGAGGTCGAAACCCGGCTCGTCGTGCTCCGGAAGACAGAGCACACGCCCCGGCGTTTTCCCCGCCGAACCGGTGTACCGGCAAAGCAGCCGCTCGGCGCGGGTTCCAGGAATCAGGACGATGGTCGAGCCGATCGAACGAAGTAACGATGATGAACAGGTCTCCCTTTGGCGGTCCGCGTCCAGCGCGGCCTCGCCTCTACTACCGCAAGGAGAAACTCCGCGGCGCCTGCTGGGAGTATGAGATCGATGGCGGCTGGATCGCCGTCCACCACCCCAGCGGCGAGCGCCGCGTCCTCCGGCACGCCTTCACCTTCTACCGCCCGCGCGAGGCCCACATCCGGACCTGCGCCGGGATCGAGATCGTTCAGCGGACCGCGGCCGAGCAATGGTTCTTCCCCGACCGCTGGTTTTCGCTCTTGCGCTTCACGACCGCGGACGACCGGACTGTTGGCTATTACGTCAACTTCTCGCAACCGCTGGCCGAGCTGCGCCAGAACTACTACCGCGATCTCGACCTGGAGCTCGACCTCTGGCTCGACGTCGATGGCTCGATGACCGAGCTGGACCGGGACGAGTTCGAGGAGGCGATCTCCTCGCGCCGGTTGCCGGAGGAATGGGCGCACTCAGTGGACACCGCGATGGCGAGCGTCGCCGACGCCATCCGCCATACCTTGCGCGATACTGGTCCGGACATCGAAAAGTCCCGCGACCCGATCTTCGGCATCCCGGAGTTCATTTTGCGGGCGTAGTTAGCCAGGTTGAGCAACTGGCGGGAGAACGTAGGGGCGCACGGCGTGCGTCCGCCGTTGCCAAGCAACGCGTTTGCCTCTTTCCAATCGCCTCCACCGTCACTCCGAGCGCACGAGGAATCTCTCTGACGAGCGCATGCTAGTGCCTGCCACAACGGACCATCGTCGCGATTTTGCGAGCACGCGGCGGATTTGGTTGGCAACGAGGACGCCGCTGCGGCGGGAGTACCTGTGTTGAGTGTCAAGCCGGGCTGGCCGCGCGTCATGTCATCGCGGGCGGCCGGACCGAGGTTCGCACGGCCCTCTGGATGCCGGTGCTCTACATGGCCTACCGCGACGGCAATCCCGTGCTGGCCGCCTTCGCCGCCCGCTTGCGGGCCCAGGGCAAACCCTTCCATCTCATCATGAT
>JAICKJ010000233.1 GCA_025928015.1 Thermomicrobiales bacterium | reverse complement strand
GCGGCAGCACACCGGGCGGACCGCGTCCGGGCGCATCTCGCGAACACGCCATCCGTGACGCGGGCGATCTATGAGGCCGGGTATGGGTCCAACGGCCGCTTCTACGCGACGGCGCCGGAGACGATCGGGATGACGCCGACCGCCTATCGGGAGGGCGGCGTGGGCACCCGGATCCGCTTCGCGGTCGGGCAATCCAGCGTCGGCTCCGTGCTCGTCGCGGCGACGGAGCGCGGCATCTGCGCGATCCGCTTCGGCGACGATCCGGAAGCGCTGGTCCGGGACTTCCAGGACCAGTTCGCCGGCGCGGAGCTGATCGGCAACGATGAGGCGTTCGGGCGGACCGTGGCTACGGTGATTGGGGCGATCGAGGAGCCCGATCAGCGATTTGATCTGCCGCTCGACGTGCGTGGCACGGCGTTTCAGCACCGCGTCTGGCAGGCGCTGCGGACCATCCCGGCCGGCACGACCGCGACCTACACGGAGATCGCCGGCCGGATCGGGACACCGGGCTCGGCGCGCGCCGTCGCCCGCGCCTGCGCGACCAACCCGGTCGCGGTCGCCATCCCCTGCCATCGCGTCGTCCGGCAAGACGGCGACCTGGCCGGCTATCGCTGGGGCGTCGAGCGCAAGCGGGCGCTGCTCGCGCGCGAGGCTGGCGACTGATCGCGCGCGTTGTCCGGCGGGTTGTTGTGCCCCGCCGGCACCCTCCGTATACGTCCGTCAACCTGCGACGGGCCATGCCGCTCCGCAGGGCTCTTGGGGTTAACGAGTCACGCGAAGAGGCCGTCTCAGGGACCGGTGAGGTTCCCGAGGGCGGCCGCCGTCGCATCGCGCCATGTGGGGCGATGCGACGGCGCGTGCAGCAGCGATGGTGGCCAGCCCGGCTGGCCGCATGCAGTTCAGGAGACGACACAGGTATGTCCCACGACCGCGCCGACGATCGCGCTCGGACGATGCTCACTCGCACGCGGCTGACCCGCCGCCAGGCCCTGCAGGGCGCCGCCGGTCTCGGCCTCGCGCTGCCGGCATTCGCCACTCTCGGCGGTTTCGCGTCGGCGCAGGGCACGCCGAAATCGGGCGGCACGCTGAAGATGGGCATGCAGGCCGATCCGGCCCAGCTCGACCCGCAGATCACGCAGCTCACCGCCGCCTGGCATGTCATCGAGCATGTCTACGACACGCTGATCCGGCCGAACGAGAAGCTGGAGCCGGTGCCCGCGCTCGCAACCGAGTGGTCGACCTCGGCCGACGGGCTGACGCTGACCTTCAAGCTCCGCGACGGGGTGAAGTGGCACAACGGCCGCACGTTCACCTCCGACGACGTCAAGTACACCTACGAGCGGGTCATCGACCCGAAGACGGCCTCGCCGTACGTCTCCGATTTCGACAACGTCGCCAAGGTCGAGACGCCCGACCCGCTGACCGTCGTCTTCGCGATGAAGGCGCCGGACTCGTCGTTCCTGTCGAAGCTGATGGGCCAGTCGCTCTACGTCGTGCCGAAGGAGGTCGTCGAGAAGGAAGGCGACCTGATGCAGACGATGGTCGGCACCGGGCCGTTCAAGTTCGTCGAGTACATCCCGAACACCAGCGTCAAGCTGGAGAAGAACCCGGATTACTGGGAGCCGGGCAAGCCGTATCTCGATGGCATCGAGATGCAGATCGTCTCTGACGACACGCAGCGCTCGACGGCGCTGGAGACGAACACGGTCGACTTCATCGAGTACGCGCCGGTCAAGGACCTGGAGCGGCTGAAGGGCGACTCGTCGCTGGCGATTGCCGGCGACCAGAACACGAACATCCGCTACATGGCGATCAACGTCGCGAAGCCGCCGTTCGACAAGCCGGAGGTCCGCCAGGCGATCAGCATGGCGATCGACCGCAAGCCGATCATCGAGAGCGCGGTCTTCGGCTACGGCACGCCGACCAACATCGTCTTCCCGGCGACCTACTGGGCGGGCTTCAAGTCCGACATCCCGGCGGCGGATATCGACGGGGCGAAGGCGTTGCTGGCGAAGGCCGGCGCGACCGGGCTGAAGTGCAAGATCCAGTCGTGGGCGCAGTACGCCTTCCTCTCCAACGCGGCGATCGTGATCCAGGAGCAGTTGAAGCAGATCGGGATCAACGCCGAGATGGATTTGCAGGAGAACGCGACGCTGCTCGACAACTACTTCAAGGGCAACTTCGACCTCTCGGTCACCGGCACGAGCGCCTACGTCGATCCGAACGACGTCATCCAGGGCAACTTCGGCACCGGCGAGTCGAGCAACGGCATGAAGTATTCCAACCCGAAGGTCGATGACCTGATCAAGCAGGGCACGACGGAGACGGATATCAAGAAACGGGCGGAGGTCTACGTCCAGATCCAGAAGATTCTGCTCGAAGACCTGCCGTGGGTGAACCTCTTCATCGCCAACCAGTACGAGGCGATGAAGAATTACGTCAAGGGCTACGTGCACATCCCGACCGGCAGCAACATCTCGATCAAGGAGGTCTGGCTGGACAAGTAACGGACGGCGGCCCCCTCCCCCCAGCCCCTCCCCCGAGCGCGGGAGAGGGGAGTCCGTTGCAAAGCCGATTAGCGTCATCAACGAATCGTTTGGTTACACCAAATTGTTTCGGCATTCTCCCCTCTCCCAATTTTTGGGGGAGGGGGTCGGGGGAGGAGGCCATGCAACGCAATCGCACATTACGGCGGGAAACCACGCACGGGCGCATCGGCGGTCGCTCTCGGCACAGTATCGAGGGCGCTCGTGAGTTGCGACGTGAGATGTCGCCGGCCGAGCAGCTGCTCTGGCAAGCACTCCGCCGACATCGGGTCGGTGGGCAGCATTTCCGGCGGCAACATCCGGTCGGCCCGTTCGTCCTCGATTTCGCATGCGCGGCCCAGCGTCTCGGAATCGAGGTCGACGGGGCGGTTCACGAAGATCAAGCGGATCAGGATCAGGCGCGGACCGATATCCTCGCGGAGTACGGCTGGCGCGTGGTCCGGTTCACGAATCACGAGGTCATGAACGAATTGTCCCGAGTGGTCGCCACGATTGAAGCGGCAGTAGCGGCCCCCTCCTCTAACCCCTCCCCCGAGCGCGGGAGAGGGAAACGCTCAGCGGATGGTCATGGCACGTGGAAGACACGCGCCGACGTTGCCGATTTCGCTGGCAAGCCCCCCTCTCCCAGGATTGGGGGAGGGGCTGGGGGAGGGGGCCACCCGTGCTGAAGTTCATCATCAACCGGCTGCTGCTGACGATCCCGATCCTGATCGGCGTCTCGCTCGTCACGTTCATCATCGTGCGCAACATCCCCGGCGACCCGGTGCACACGATGCTGGGGATGGACCGGCGGACGACACCGGAGCAGATCGCCAACATCCGCAAGTCGTACGGGCTCGACCAGCCGCTGCCGGTGCAGTACGGGAAGTGGCTCTTCCACATCGTCCAGGGCGACCTCGGCAACTCGCTGCGGACGCGACGGCCTCTGACGACGGAGCTAGCGCTGCGGTTGCCGGTGACCGCCGAGCTGACGATCATCGCCAGCATCATCGCGGCCATCCCGGCGCTCGCCTTCGGCATTCTCGCCGCACTGAAGCGGAACTCCAGCCTCGACTGGTCCGCCACGGCGGTGACGCTGCTCGGCGTCTCGATTCCGAACTTCCTGCTGGCGACGCTGCTCGTGCTCGTCTTCTCGTTCAAGCTGCGTTGGCTGCCGCCGCTCGGCTACGTGCCGTTCAAGGAAGACCCGCTGGCCAACCTCAAGTCGATGATCCTGCCCGCGCTCAGCCTCGGCCTGCCGCTTGCCGCCGTGCTGATGCGCTTCACCCGCTCGGCGGTGCTGGAGGTGCTCGGGCAGGAATACGTCCGCGTGGCGCGGGCCAAAGGGCTGCCGCAGATGCGGGTGCTCTTCCGGCATGTGCTGCCCAACGCCGGCATCCCGATCCTGACGATCATCGGCATCCAGACCGCCAGCCTGCTCGGCGGCACCGTCATCATCGAGCAGATCTTCGGGCTGCCGGGCGTCGGCAAGTACATCTACGACGCGATCTCGAACCGCGACTACCCGGTGGTGCAGAGCGTGACGCTGGTCATCGCGACGATCTTCGTCCTCGTCAGCCTGCTCGTCGATATCCTCTACGCCGTGCTCGACCCGCGGCTGCGCACGCGCTGATGGAGGCCCGCGCATGACCGACACCGCCGCCACCGCCCCCACCACGCCGATCGTCGCCGAGCAGACGCTCGCCGACGCGGGCGAGCTGCGCGTCGCCAAGCGACGCGGGCTCTTCCAGGCGCTGCTGCACCAGAAGCTGGCGCTGACGGGCGGGATCATCGTCGTCTTCTTCGCGCTCGTCGCGCTGATCGGACCATTCCTCGCGCCCTACGGCCCGACCGACGTGCATTCCTCCGACTTCCTGAAGGCACCGGGCGGCAAATACCTCTTCGGGACGGACAATTTCGGCCGCGACATCCTCTCGCGGCTGCTCTACGGCGCGCGCATCTCGTTCGAGGTCGGCGTCATCGCCGTCGGCATCGCGGCCGTGATCGGGATCGTGATCGGGCTCGTCTCCGGCTACTTCGGCGGCTGGGTCGACAACATCCTCTCGCTCTTCATGGATGTGCTCTTCGCCTTCCCGACGATCCTGCTGGCGATCGCGATCATGGCGATGCTCGGCAACTCGCTGGCGAATGTGATGATCGCGATCGGGCTGGTCAACGCGCCGACCTTCATGAAGGTGGTGCGCGGCTCGGTGCTCTCGGTCCGGAACACGACCTACGTGGAGGCGGCGATCTCCAGCGGCGCCTCCACGCCGCGGATCATGACCCGGCACGTCTTTCCGAACATCACCGCGCCGCTGATCGTCCATTCGTCGCTCAATTTCGCGTTCGCGGTGCTCTCGGAAGCGTCGCTGGCGTACCTGGGGCTCGGCAACCGGCCGCCGTCGCCGTCGTGGGGGTCGATGGTCTCGGAGTCCTACGGCTTCCTGCAGCGGGCGCCGTGGGCGGCGATCTTCCCGGGCGTGGCGATCGCGCTGGTGGTGCTCGGCTTCAACCTGCTCGGCGACGGCCTGCGCGACGCCCTCGACCCGCGGTTGCGCAACGAGGTCTGAGCCGCCCATCGGCGTGAGCCCGCGAGTGGCACATACAATGCATAGACAAGCGGCGCGGAAACCAACGACGCGGCCGTGACCGGTCCGTTATGGGCGCGTTCTGGCGTCCCGTGGAGTGATGGGCAGGGATGAGCATGGCGACAGCGCGATCGGATGCCGCCACACCGGCGGACCCCCAATTGGTCGTCATCGGCGCCTCGGCTGGGGGTGTCAACGCGCTGCAAGAGCTGGTTGCCGCGTTGCCGGCCGATTTTCCGGCCCCGATCGTCATCGCCCAGCATCAGGCCGCCGGCCGCCCAAGCCGCCTGGCCGAATTGCTCAGTGCTCGCGCCCGGCTGACCGTCCGGGTGGCGGGCGATCATCAGCCCCTGGAATCCGGCGTCATCTACGTCGTTCCCGCGGATCCCAACGTCGAGATCACCGATCACCACATCGGCGTGCGGCGGGAGGATGATGGCCCCTACACGCCGTCGATCGACCGCGTCATGGCAACCGCCGCGGCCGCGTTCGGAGAGAAGCTGATCTGCATCGTGCTGACCGGCACCGGCACTGACGGCGCCGCCGGCGCGCTGGCCGTCAAGGCCTACGGCGGCACGGTGATCGTGCAGAATCCGAAGACCGCCGCGTTCTCCGGCATGCCGTCGTCCGTGCCCTCCGCGGCGGTCGATATCGTGGCCGATCTGGACGACATCGGGCCGCTGCTGGTCGATCTGGTCGCCGGTCGGTATGGCAGCTCCGGTCATCGCGACGTCGATGAGCTGCCGGCCTTCCTCGATCACGTACGGGAGTTGAGCGGTCTGGATTTCAGCGCCTACAAGCGGCCAACGATCGAGCGGCGCTTGCAGCGGCGCATGGCCGCCGTCGGCGCGGCCAACCTGACGGAATACGGCCGCTATCTCAACCGCACGCCGGAGGAGCAGCAGCGGCTCGTCGCCAGTTTCCTGATCAAGGTGACGCGCTTCTTCCGCGACCCGGAGATCTACACCTACCTGCGGGATCACATCCTGCCGCCGCTGATCGAGGAGGCGCGCACGCGGGGTGAGCTGCGCCTGTGGTCCGCCGGTTGCGCCACCGGCGAGGAGGCATACACCCTGGCAATGTTGGTCGCCGACCTGCTCGGGGAGGAACGCGGCAGCATGCCGGTCCGCATCTTCGCCACTGATGTCGCCGCCGACGCCATCGACTTCGCCCGCCATGGCGTCTATCCGGCGGCATCGCTGGCGGGCGTGCCGCCGGATCTGGTCGAGCGGTATTTCACCCCGCGCGACGGCACGTATGAGGTGACCAAGCTGATCCGCGGGATGGTCATCTTCGGCGAGCATAATCTCGTCCATCGCGCACCGTTCCCACGCATCGATCTCATCCTCTGTCGCAACGTGCTGATCTACTTCACGCCGGAGCTGCAACGGCGCTCGCTCCAGGTCTTCGCGTTCTCCCTGCGGTCGGGGGGTTACCTCGC
>JAICKJ010000246.1 GCA_025928015.1 Thermomicrobiales bacterium | reverse complement strand
GCCCGCGCCGCCGGCCTCCATGTCGGCGGCTGGCAGTGCAACACCCCGGATGACCTCGCCACCGCCCTCGCCTGGGGCGTCGACTGGGCCACCTCCGACGAGCCCTCGACCATCCTGCCGCTGCTCGCCGCGCGTACGGCATAGGAGGAACTATGCGACTCCTCGGCCATCGCGGCGCCCAGGGCGAGGCGCCGGAGAGCACCGTCCCCGGCTTCATCTATGCCAGCTGCCTCCCCGGCCTCGCCGGCGTCGAGTTCGACGTCCAGCTCAGCAAGGATGGCCAGCTCGTCGTCATCCACGACGAGACAGTCGACCGCACGACGAACGCGGTCGGTCCGGTCGCAGAGTTCACCGCCGCCGAGCTGGCAGCGCTCGACGCCCGCGCCGCCTTCCCCGACTGGCCGGAGACTTGCGGCGTGCCGACCCTCGACCAGGTGCTCACGGTCGTCAGGGACATGCCCGTGCTGCAGATCGAGATCAAGCACGACACCCCGGAACGGCTCGAACGGGTCGTGCCGGTGCTGCTGCGCGCGATCCGCGACCACGGCGTGGAACAGCAGACCGTCATCATCTCGTTCGACCCCATCGCGCTGGAGATCCTCAGCCGCGTCGCGCCGTACGGGCGACGTAGCCTCATCGGCAACTACGACACCCCTGCCTGGCTGGACCGCGCCCGCGCCCTCGGCTGCACGCAGGCCAACGTCGCCCTCCACAAGACCCCGCCGGAGTTCGCCGTCGCCGCCCAACGAGCGGGCCTGACCATCGACGCCTCGCTCGCCGACACCCCCGCCGACCTCGCCCACGCCCACGCCCTCCGCGCCGACTACACCACCACCAACTACCCCGCGAAGCTCCTGCCCCTCATGGCCGATCAAGCGCCGTAACACGTGGGCAAAACTCTCTGGAGAGCGCTCGTCGCGTTCTACCAATCAAAGACCGATGGTAAGGGCGATCCCAACGTGGTCGCCCTGCCATGCAACCAATCCGGTCTGCCTCCGCCAATTCGCCACACCCTCATTCCGACGAAGGAGGAATCTCCCGCCGCAGCCTCCGTTGCCAAAATAAGTGTTCATGATGAACACAACGAGGAGAGATTCTTCGGCCTGCGGGCCTCAGAATGACAGGCGGGTGATCGCCACAGTCCAGGCCGTGGCACCGGCGTTGCGTCAGTGCGGCGACCGCAACCAGCGGTCCGTCCACTGACCACCACGCTGGAGGACATCGTGTCTGACCAATCGACCATGCAGGATCCGCGGATGGAAGGCGCGCAGCCGCCCTTCCCGAAGCAGGAGCAGCCCTACCCCGGCTTCGAGTCCGAGATGGACCCGAAACCTGACTTCGGCGAGGACTCCTACCGCGGGAGTGGCAAGCTGAAAGATCGCGTCGCACTCATCACCGGCGCCGACAGCGGCATCGGCCGCGCCGTCGCCCTCGCCTTCGCCCGCGAGGGCGCGGACATCGCCATCGCCTACCTCGACGAGGACGAGGATGCGACCGAGACGGCCCGCGTCGTCACCGACGCCGGCCGCAGGTCGGTCACGCTGCCCGGCGACATCCGCGATGAGCAGCATTGCCACGACCTCATCACCAAAACCGTTGACGAGTTCGGCCGGCTCGACATCCTCGTCAACAACGCCGCCTTCCAGTCGACGCAAGACAGTATCCAGGAGCTGACGAGCGAGCTCTGGGACCGCGCGTTCAAGACCAACATCTACGCGACCTTCTACCTCAGCAAGGCCGCGCTCACCCGCATGCCGCCCGGCAGCGTCATCATCAACACCGCCTCGATCGAGGCCTATCAGCCGAGCCCGACGCTGATCCACTACGCGAGCACGAAGGGCGCGATCGTCACCTTCACCAAGGCGCTCGCCCAGGAGGCGATCAAGCAGGGCATTCGTGTCAACGCCGTCGCGCCCGGTCCGGTCTGGACGCCGCTCATCCCGGCGACGATGCCGGCCGACAAGAACGCCAAATTCGGTGCCGACAGTCCGATGGGCCGTCCCGCCCAGCCGGCCGAGCTGGCCCCGGCCTACGTCTTCCTCGCCTCGCCCGAGGCCAGTTACGTCAATGGCGAGATCGTCGGCGTCACCGGCGGCAAGCCGCTCAGCTAGCGCTCAGAAGACCCGGACCAATGAAGAAGGACTGGCGGACGCGGCTCCAGAAAGCGGCGCGGGAGACATTGGGCTTCGACGACGTGCATCCGGAACAGGAGCGCCCGATCGAAGCCGTGCTGCGGGGCCGTGACACGCTCGTCGTGATGCCAACCGGATCGGGCAAGTCGGCCATCTATCAGCTCGCCGGCATGCTGCTCCACGGACTGACAATCATTGTCTCCCCGCTCATCGCCCTGCAGCGGGACCAGGTTGTCGCGCTCGAAGACGCCGGGCTCAGCGCCGCCCACCTCAACTCGACCTTGAGCAACGGTGAGCACGGCGATCTCTTCGCCCGCCTCGACGCCGGGATGGTCTCCTTCGTCTTTCTCGCGCCGGAGCAACTGGCCAACGAGAAGACCGTAAACCGTCTTAAGCGGGCCAACCCCGCGCTCTTCGTCGTCGACGAGGCCCACTGCATCACCGACTGGGGCCACGACTTCCGCCCCGACTACCTCCAGCTCGGCCCGGTCATCGAACAGCTCGCCCACCCGCCGGTCCTGGCGTTGACCGCGACCGCCGCGGGACCAGTGCGAGACGAGATCATCGCCCGCCTCGGCATGCGCGATCCGGCCGTCTTCGTCCAGGGCTTCGACCGCCCGAACATCTCCCTCGGCGTCGAGACCTTCCGCGATCCCGATGACAAACGCGCCACGATGATCGAGCGGGCCGGGAACCATGCCGGCTCCGGCATCATCTACGCCGCTACCCGTCAGGCGACCGAGGAGATCGCCGCCGCGCTGAGCGAGACCGGCCGGTCCGCGGCCGCCTACCACGCCGGCCTGAAAACATCGGAGCGCGATGATATCCAATCCCGCTTCATGGCGAACGAGCTCAAGATCATGGTCGCGACGATCGCCTTCGGCATGGGGATCGACAAGCCGGATATCCGCTTCGTCTTCCACCACGACATCAGCGAATCGCTCGACGCCTACTATCAGGAGATCGGCCGGGCCGGACGCGATGGCGAGCCGGCCGACGCGGTCCTCTTCTACCACCCGGACAATCTCGACCTCCGCCGCTTCCAGTCCGGCGCCGGCGAGCTGAAAGCCGAGGACGTGCGCCCGGTGCTGGCGACGATCCAGCGGGCGAACGAGGCCGTCGATCCCGCCGATCTGCGCGAGGCGCTGAACGCCCGCGACAGCCAGATCAATCGCGCGCTCCACCGCCTGGAGGAGGTCGGCGCCGTCACCATCGAACCCTCCGGCGAGGTCGTGGCGACGGAGACGGAGCAAAGCATCGAGGAGGCCGCGACCGCCGCCGCCGAGGCGCAGAACAACCTGCGCCAGTACGCTACCACCCGACTGGAGATGATGCGCCAGTACGCCGAGACGGCCGACTGCCGCCGCGAGTTCCTGCTCAACTACTTCGGCGAGCCCTACGAGGGCCCCTGCGGCAGCTGCGACACCTGCCTCGCCGGCACGGCCGAGACGACCGCGCTCGGCGCCGAGCCATTCGCCCTGCAGAGCGTCGTCATCCACACGACCTGGGGCGAAGGCACCGTCATGCACTACGAGGACGGCAAGATCGTCATCCTCTTCCCGGACGCCGGCTACCGCACGCTCGACCTCGATCTGGTCCGCGAAGGGCACCTGCTGCGTCCCAAGCACTGAGGGCCACTTGCCGATCGGTCGCGACCATTGATAATCGGCGGAGAACCGTCCGTATCTCAGGAAAGGCGCACCCCATGCCAGACGACGCCGCATTCCGGGAGCAGATCGTCCACCTGCTCAAGGGCGACCAGGCCCACATGACCTTCGACGATGCCGTCGCGGGCTTCCCCGCCAGCGCCATGAACACCCGGCCGCCGAACGTCTCCTACACGCCCTGGCATCTGCTGGAGCATCTGCGCATCACCCAGCAGGACATCCTCGCCTTCACGAATGGCGAGGCGTACGTCGAACTGCGCTGGCCGGAGGACTACTGGCCCGCGCCGGACGCGACCGCCGACCAGGCGGCGTGGGACACGACAATTCGCCAGTTCCGGACCGATCTGGCCGCGCTCATCGCCCTCGCCCGTGACCCCGCCAACGACCTCCACGCCCCGGTCAAGCACGCCACTGGCGACGAGTACACCCTCGCCCGCGAGCTCTTCACCGTCGCCGCCCACAACTCCTATCACATCGGCGAGTTCGCCATCCTCCGTCAGGTCATGGATACCTGGCCGCCCGACCACGACAAGTGATCGCTTGCCGCGTGGGGATCACGTGGCTGGTTGGCGCGAACGCGGCGACATTGCTCCTCAACGAGGACGCCGCTGCGGCGGGAGACTACTCCCGTTGGGTGAATTGACAGGCGAGGGGAGTGGCCTGAGGGGCCGTCTACTCCGGTCGGCGGGCGTGCAGGTTCATACGCCAGTAGTCGAGCGTGAAGGCCGGGTCGTCGGTGGCCGCTTGCCCGGTGAGCGTGGCGACGAACCGGCCGCGCAGCTCCGGCGTCGGCAGGCGACGCAGGTGGGAGCCGAGGACGACGGTCGCCAGGAACTCGCGGTAGCGGTCGGGATCGTCGAAGGTGACCGGCGCCGGGAAGCGCGATGTCTCCACTGCGATGAAGCCGGCGTCTTCCAACCGCCGTTGGGTCTCCGCCTCGCCGGCGAAGTTCCACGGTCCCGGCCAGTCACCGAAATACGCGGCATACGGTTCGGTCCGCATCAGCGGCTCCAGGCGGGCAAGCAGGCTGGCGATGTTGCCCGCGCCGCCGCACTGGGCCAGCAACAGGCCGCCGGGTTTCAGCGACGCAAAGAGGTGGCGGAAAAGCGTCGCGTGGTCGGGGATCCAGTGGAAGGTGGCGGTGCTGAAGATGGCGTCGACCGGCGCGTCCAGCGTCAGGCGCTGGATATCAGCCCGCTGGAAGCGGACGCGGGCGCCGAAGCGCGGTCCCAGGTGCGCTTCGGCCTCGGCGAGCATGTTGGCCGACTGATCGACGGCGATGACGGTCCCTTGGGGCAGCCGTTCGAGCAACAGCGCGGTGAGCCGGCCGCTACCGCAGCCGAGGTCGGCGACCGTCTCGTCGCCGCGCAAGGGCAGGCTGGCGAGCAGGGTCGAGCCCCAATCGACGTGGGGTAGCGCCACCTTGTGGTAGCTGGGCGCGTTCCATTCGCGGATGTCGGTCAATGGTGCCGGTTCGCTCACGAGGGTATGCTCCGGGTATGGGTCGATGGCTGACCCCGGGACGGTTCCGGCGCATCTTCGCCGGAGCGGGCCGGCGGCGCAACGGGGCATGGGCAGCGTGACGGACGAGCACACGACGCGACAGGACGAGAACCAACGGCGTGGCACCTTCGCCGAGCGGCGGTGGACGCCGCAGCAGCGCGCGAGCATCCAGGCGCTGCTCCTGACGCTGGCGATCGTGATCGCGCCCTTCCTGGCGCTGCTCTTCGGTCTCACCGCCGCACTGGTGGTGCTGGCCATCGGGCTCGGCCTCACCGCCTGGCTCTGCTGGCAGGCCAGCCGTCAGGTCGGTCGGGCCAGCCGCGGCCGGCTCCGCGCGCTGGCCGCGCTGAACGGCGTCCTCGCGCTCGTCTGTCTCGTTTTCGTCGCGATGCGTCTCTGACATTGGGATGCAGCGCTCCGGCACGGGGAGCGATTACACGCTGATCTTGTCCGATTCCCCACCAATCCGGCGACGGCGCATCCAGATGCCGTGGTGACCGGCGCCGTAGTAGTTGCGGGCGGTGCCGGTGCGGACGAAGCCCTCGCGCTCGTAGAGGATCTGGGCGCCGGTGTTGTGCTCCTCGACCGTCAGCGTCAGGTCGCCGGCCGGCATGTCGGCGTCAAGCTGGCGCAGCAGCGCGGTGGCGACGCCCTGGCGGCGCGCCGCCGGGGCGACGGCGATGTTGATAACCCCCCCCTCGCCCGTGTCGCGGGCGCTCAGGCAGCACCCGAGCACCTGGCCGGTGTCGGTGTCGCGGGCGATGAGAAAGTGGACCGTCGGCAGCAGCCAGAGGATGACAAGCGAGGTCCACGAGTAGGCCAACCCCGGCCGGAACGAGGCGCGCTGGATCGCGG
>JAICKJ010000262.1 GCA_025928015.1 Thermomicrobiales bacterium | reverse complement strand
TGCATGCAAGACGCCAATCGTGGCTTCGGAAGGCGAAGGATAGCTGGAGGGGCGGACCGGCGTGTCCGTCGGCATCGCCACCAATCCTGCTGCCTTTGCCTCGCTCCATCGGTGTCATTCCGACCAACGGGAGGAATCTCCCGCCGCCCCAGCGTCCGCGTTATGGGAAAACGCTGCTATATCCCCGCCAATCCGTCACGCCCGTCTGGCGTAGCAGGGGCTCGCCGCGCTCGGAGAGAGATTTCTCGACAGGCTCGAAATGACGGGGAGGTGCATTGGTGGGTCAGAACAGCCGAGGCTGCAGTGAGGAGTTATTCCGGCTCCGGTGTGAACGTGTCCCGGATCGCGGTCAGGGCAGGGTGGTGGATCTCGTGCATCGCCATGTCGGCGAAGCCCCACACGGGCAGATCCGGGTGGTCCACCAGGTATTCCCGTGATTGCAGAAAGGCTTCGAGGCTGTCTGCTTCCTTGACGAAGCGCGCCTCTGGCGTCGCTCCTGCCTCGTATTCGCGCCAGAGACCGGCCAGCTCGTCCCGCGTCGCGGCCGGGAGCGCGCGCGTCAGCTCCGCGACGGCAGCATCCTCCGCGAGGCGCTTGTGTTGCCGGTCGGCGGCGGTGCGCTGATGACGGATGCTGAAGAAACGCCGTCGGGCATCGAGGTCGCTTGCCGGCGGGATCTCCTCCGGCCGGTAGGGGGCAGGGTCGCCGGCGATCGCTTCCGCCAGGTCGTGGATCAGCGCCAGCTTCAGCACCCGGTCACGGTCCAGCGCCGGGTCGCCGGCGGCGGCCAGCCAAGCGAGGAGCGCGGTGCGGTAGAGGTGGGCGGCGACCGTTTCGCCCTCAGCCGGCGGCAGCCCGCGATCGAGCCAGCCAGTGCGGCGGAGACGCTTGAGGCGCCCGGCGACGGCGAGCAGCCGGGCCAGGCCAGTGGCGTCGCTCACTGGCCGGCGAGGTGCGGCGCGGCGGTCTCCGGTTGCTGGCTATGGCGCCGGATGAAGTCGAGCGCGCGCCGCCAGGCGTCCTGCGCCTGCTCGTAGGCGTGGTTCGACTCGTCGAAGGTCAGGAAGCCGTGGCCGATCCCCTCGTAGATGACGACCTCGTGCGGCTTGCCGTAGCGCTTGAGTCCGGTGTCGTAGGCGTGCATGTTGTCCACGCCGACGCCCTTGTCCTGATCGCCCCAGAGCAGCAGCATCGGCGAGGCGGCGGCGACCAGCTCATCGTCGTCCATCGGCAGGTGCGGCGCGACCGGCGTGCGCTGGCTGGCCGGGAAGCCGTAGAAGGCGACGGTCGCGGCCGGCGCGGGCTCGCGCCCGGCGGCGAGCATCGCCAGGGTGCCACCCATGCAGAAGCCGATCGTGCTCACCGCGCCGGTCGTCAGGTCGCTGCCGGCGAGCCAGCCAACAGCTGCGCGGATGTCGGTCAGCGCCTTGATCTGGTCGAGATCGGCCCTGCGCGCGCCGGCCGCCTCCCGCGTCTGCTCGGCGAGCGGTCCCTGCCGGAAGAAGAGATCGGGCAGCACGGCGACGAACCCCGCGGCCGCCAGCCGGTGCGCCACATCGTGGTAGAAGTCGTTCGCGCCCCAGATATCGTGGAGCAACACAACGCCCGGCGCCGGCGTCCGGTCCGGCCGGGCCACGAAGGCGGGCAGACGGTCGCTGCTGTCGAAGAGCTTTTCGTCGATGAGGACGTTGCCGGTCTGGACCGGCGCGCCGCCGCGCAATGGCGCCGGGCACTCCTGATGACACATGTGCCTTCTCCCTGGATGTTCGCCGCGCCGCTGGCAAAAGAGACGTCACCGCGTGATGGCGCGACCGGTCAATCACCGCTGCCGTCTACCTTCTCCCGATGCCATCGGCGATGTCAAGGACCCGCGCGCCTCCGCTCCGTACACCGGCAATTCCCGGCGTTGTCGTGGATTGCGGGTAGTGCTACGCTGCCGAATTATCTCGTGCACCGATCAACCGGGGCTCAATCGTCACCCGCCGCCTTCCAAACCAGTTCACATGCCCGTTGGCACCGGGCGCCGGGGCCGCCTCTCCTCCCGGCGTCTCACACGTTCATGGGAGCCCCGAGATGAACGACCCCGCCTCGCGTCAACGTGCTCGCCGGTCCAGGAGAGGTGCGGACCGGACGATCTCCCGCCGTGCGATCAACCGGGCGGCTGTGGCGGCCGGTGCAACCCTGACCGGCGCGTCGATGGGCTCCTGGGCGATGGCCCGTGACTTGGCCGGCGCACAGACGCCGCTCGCCACACCAACCGCCGGTGTCGGCACCCGGCTCCCGGGCGCGCCGACGGTCGCCCGGCAGGCGACCGTCCTCGGTTCGGATGTCACCACCATCTTCCGTTTCGTGGCCGACGAGGTGCGCTACGAGGCCTACGAGGGCGGGTTGCGCGGCCCGGAAGGCACCCTCTGGGGCATGGCCGGGAACTCCGTTGACAAGGCACAGCTCCTTGCCGCCCTTCTTCAGCAGGCAAACATCAAGCCTCGCTTCGCCTTTGGCGCCCTGAGCGAGGCTGACACCGCGCGGCTCGCTCAGTCCATGCAGCCCGGCCCTGATAGCACGCGCGCCCAGGATGCGCAGATTCTCGTCCCGGCGGCCAGCCCGGCCGCCACGCCAGCCGGGCTGACGCCCGACCAACAGGCGCTCCTGGCGTCCTTGCCGGCCCAGCGGCAAAAACTGATCGATGCGGCCCGAACCGAGCTGGCCAGCACCGCCAAAACGATCGACGATGGGCTGGCAAGCGTCAGTATCACGCCGCCCGCGCCGCCATCGGGGTTGCCGGGGCTCGAGCGCACACGACACGTCTGGGTGCAGTACCTCAACGGCGGCACCTGGGTCGACCTCGACCCCTCATTCGCCGGCCAGGCGCCGGCAAAGGCCCTGACAACGGCCACCACGACGTCCGCCAATCTGCCCAGTGACGTGTTCCACCAGATGGCCATCCGGCTCACGGTCGAGATCGTGACCGGGGGCCAGCCGGTCCGCTCCGACGCGCTCTCCTTCCAGACGAGATGCCAGGATCTCGTCGCCGTGCCGCTGACGCTCGTGCAGGCGCCGCCGGAGATCACCGGTCAGGCGGCAGCCGTGGCGACCGGCGCCCAGCCCTACATCCCGACACTCGTCGTCGGCAGCGCGGGCATCACGGGCAAGCCGTTCGCGCTCGCCACGGAGGGCGGGCTCGGCGCGCTCGGTGGCCTCGGCGGGCCGACCGAGGGCGACACGCTGGCTGAGTGGCTGAATGTCGACATCATCGCCCCCGGTGGCCAGAAGACGACGGTCACCCGCGAGATCTTCGACCGCGTCGGCGCCGTCGCTCGCGCCAGCGGTCAGGTGGACATCTCCAGCGTGCCGCCGGCCACGCTGACTCCGATCGGCTCCACTGGCCAGTTCTATCTCCCCTTGATGGGAATCACCTCGATCGCCGTCGCCGGCGGGAAGACGCCCTGGACCTATTTCCAACAGGATTATCGGATCGCCGACCGATTGGCGGACCTGACCAACGTCAGCCACGGTCACCATTATGTCCGCGATGTGCTGATGGCGGAACTGGAAGGAGAGACCGGCTACCGGTTTTATCCCGATGCGCCGAACGTCACCGCGGTGACGCTCATCCCGACGGCCGTGGCCACCAATTCCGCGACCATGGCGGCCACGATCGACATCATCTCCCGCAGCGCCGCGGCGGTGCCGGTGTCGGCCAAGCCCGCGCTTCATCCATTCGTCGCGGCGGGTGTCCTCGCGCATCTCGCCGAACGGACCCTCGCGGAGGGCGGTGCCGGGCAACTCCCGGACGCGCCGCCGATGACCTCGGTTGGCGTCGGGCGCGTCTTCGCCGAGGCCGCAAACGAGGGTGTTCCCATCCGCGCCTTGGCGCCGAACAGCGCGGTGCCGGCCGATCTCCAGGTCTCCGACCTTGCCCGCATCGAGATCGACGCCGCGTTGCAGGCGGGCTACGCCGTGATCGTTCCCGCGCGCGAGGTGACGCTGAACGGAGCACAAGTGATCGGCTGGTGGCGAATTGACCCTCGCACCGGCGCGGCGGTGGATCAGATGGAGGGCGGGAAAGGGGAGTCAACGGACTATCTCGTGCTGCTCGGTGAAGTTCTGAAGACCATCCTCGAAGCCGAGCACTTCGCCTGGTGCCTGTCTGGGCTCGTGGCGGTGGCCGGGCTCGTGATCGGTATCATCAGCGGGAACGCCACCGCGATTGGGATCGGATCGATTGGCGTCGTCAAATCAGGGCTCACCTGTACGATCATTTACCTCACACCATAGGTCAGAGGTGAGCATGATGTCGCGGTTGCTGGCACTCGCGCTCGTTGTCCTCCTCCCGCTCTGGGCGCCGCCGATCCTTGCGCAAGCGCCCCCGGCGGTCCCTGCCGCCGGCGTGGTCGAGCTGATCCTCGACACCTCGGGCAGCATGCTTCAGGCTTTGCCGGACGGTAGCACGAAGATCGATACGGCCAAGGCGGTCGTCACCAATCTCGTCTCGACGACCCTCCAGCCGGGGCAGCCAGTCGCGCTCCGGGTCTTCGGCACCCAGCCAGGATCGTGCGATACCAATCTCGCCGTGCCGCTGCAACCGCTCGACCCGGCCGCGGTCACAGACATCGTCAACGGCATCCAGGTCGTCGACGGTGTCAAGACGCCCATCGCCGCCTCACTTCTGCTCGTGCCCCAGGACCTGCACGGTGCAAGCGGCCCGAAGATCGTGGTCCTCGTCACCGACGGCGAGGAGGATTGTGGCGGCGATCCTGGCGCGGCGATCCGGCAGCTGGCGGCAATGGGGATCGATATCCACGTCAACATCGTCGGGCTTGCGCTCGACGACCCGGCGCTGAAGGCGCAGTACCAGGAGTGGGCTCGCGAGGGCGGCGGCCGCTATTACGACGCGGCGAGCCAGGCGGAGCTGGGCACGGCGGTCGCGCTGGCACTCCATCCCCAGGTAGCGCCGGCCTCGCCGCCAAGTGTTCGCACGCCCGCCGCGGTGGCGACGCCAGGGGGCGGGACGCCGGCCATCAACCACGGCACACCCGCGTCCTCGCCGCTTGCGGGTGGTGGAACTCCCCTGTCCACGCCCCAAATCCTGGCGACTCCCAGAGCCGTGCGGCCGGTGGCGGGACCGCCGCGGGTGCTCATGATCTTCGACACCTCGGGCAGCATCCCGCCGGCATTCCGTGGCGACGGGGCCGTGGCGTTCGGCACCGAGCTCGCCCGCAAGGTGATCGCGGCCTATCCCGGCGCCCAGTTCCAGATCGCCGCGTCCAACTTCGGCGTCGAGCCATCCGGCACCTGGACCAGCGACCTGCCGACGATCGAGCGTAATTTGCGTCACCTCGGCGGATTCAGCTCGGCCCTCTGGATGACCCTGGCGGATGCCGGTCGCTTCCACCC
>JAICKJ010000254.1 GCA_025928015.1 Thermomicrobiales bacterium | reverse complement strand
GAGTGTTTCAATTCCCTCGATGTTCGTGGCGCTCGGGATAGCCCGGGTGAAGTCGTCGGACGCCGGTGGTGCCGACATCCAATACAGCCATGGCAATCGATGATGCAGCTCGATAAGGATCGGCAGACCTGGCCAGCGGAGCGGACGCTCGGTGTGCGCGAATTCGTAATCGTCCACCTCTCGGAATCCGGCGTCGAGGAGGATTCGCTTTGCCCGTGCCGAGTCGGGCACGAGGATATCGATGTCGCCGAACGAGCGCAGCGTCGGGCTGGGATACCTCGCAGCGAGCTCGGGTCCCTTGATGAGCAGGATGTGATCGTCGAGTACCGCGCGAATGCGCTGCAAGAGCGAGTGGGCGCCGAGATGGATCATCGTGGCAATGGCCGTCTCCTGGTCCAACAGCGCCGGGATCTCTCGCTGTGTCTGCCGCAGCCGGTCCGCCGCGAGGAGGCCGACGCCGTGTGCGATGAGAATCTCCGGCGTGGCCGTCTCCAGACAGCTGTCGATGAACGTTGTGACCGCTGGCCACGTCGAGCACACGTCGCCCGGCTCGCTCATCACGCGTCCCGGATGTCTTCCGGGTGCACCGCGGCTTTCTCCAACGACCACGGCCCCGGGTGGGTGACGGAGTTCGTCGGGATGTTCAGCGATCCTCTTCATGAGGAACCGGTGCGCACACCGGGTGAGCACCGAAGCCGCACCTCGTTGCGCGAGCGCATCCTGGTTGCCACCCTTCCCTTCATCGTGGTTCAGCCGGCCGAATGAGTTGCCGATGAAGCAACTCCTCCACGACAGCGAGTGTGTCCGCACGAGCTGTGTTGAGCGGGATCGCGAATTGGTCGACGAGCCGGAGTGCGGCGTCGTTCAGCGATTGGCCCCCGGCGATCGTCTCCCAGACATACCTGCCGGTAGCGTTCAAGCCAAAGTAGATATCAGTGCGCGTATCGAGGATCACGCCCTCGTCGCCCAGGCGCTCGAAGAGCGCTTCAGGCGAGACGATGAATTGATCATCCAGGGATAGCTGAGTGTCCATATTCACCTGCTGGCCAGAGCGTAAAGCTGTTCCGATGAGAGCGAACGAGGAGGTGCTCCCCACATCGGGATCTCCCGCGTGAGCCGCACCGCGATCTTGAACCAGTCGACCGACTGCGACGCCGTCGTGGGGAAGACGTTGTAGGCCGCGGTGAGCAGCTCCTGCACGGCCTCGACGGGCGAGAGGGGGCGGAGCAGTGCGACCTGATCGGTCAGGATGATGGCGCCGGTCAGTTCCACCGGTGACTCCGTCAGCGGCGGCAGAAAGCGGAATTTTCCGGCGCCATCCGGAGCTGCGACACGATCGGTTGCCCGATCGGCACGGAGTCGCATGAAAGGTGGGCCCACCAGCGCCTTGCCGGAGTCGTCGAAGGTGATCAGATCGTCCGTCACCAGTCGCCAGCCCATGTCAATGAGCCGCAAGCAGGCGGTGGTCTTGCCATGGCCCGACTCGCCGAAGATCGCCAATCCGCGCCCGTCGCGCTCGACGACAGCGCCGTGAAGGGCGTCGCGTCCACGCATGGAGAGCAGTGCGGCCCAGACAGGAAAGAGAAGCAACTGGAGCGAGATGTCGTTTTCGTTCGCCGCGACTGTGACATGATCTTCGGCGATGTCGAATTTTGCCGTGCCCCAGTCGGCGATGTGCCGGTCGCCATCCGTGTAGAACGCGCAATCCGGGCCGATCTGTGATGACCAAACCGGATCACCGCACAGGATGACGGCGCCCGGATGGACATGGACGTCGACGTGTTGAGCGTCGACGTCCATCTCCGGTAGGGGCAAGCGCCACGTGGAGGCGGTGGTCAAACCGAAATGCCGGTAGATCGCCATCATTTCTGTCTGCGTTCCGTCTCTCACGTCGCTTCGGCGCGTCATGTCGACAGGGCGAGACTTACGAGCAGGCGTTCCCGCCGTGCTGGGTCGAAGTGCCGTTGCAGTTGCCGTTACCCTGGTTGCCGACGTTGCCGGAGCAGCCGTCGACACATGAGGCCTTGCCGCCGAGGGTCAGGGCGCGCAGTTCGCCAATAACCCGCAGCCGCGGAGCCTCGTAGTTCACGGACTTGGTCATGCCGTTCCTCCTTTGATTATGCCTCGAATGTCATGCGCCGTTGGGCCCATTCCGATAGTACTTATTTCTCTCGCAAAGTCAATAGATCGCACGCCCGAATTGGCTGGGTCGGGCACCGACGGCACATCCGCCAGCGCCTTTCGCCAGGTTGCCACGTAGTGCTCGGCAACCATCCGCGCGGCCGACCATCCCGGCGGCGGGGTGCCAAAGCTTCTCACCATCACCGGGTCGAAGAATGACTTGTCCTGACGCTGGACGATCGCCGCCGGCAGGCGATCGACCATGGCTTCCCGCAGCGGTAGCTTTGACATGTCACGATTGGACCGGAGCGCGGGTGATATGCCGACCATGGCCTCGGCGAGCTCGCGGTCGAGGAACGGGAATTCTACCCGCAAGCCGTAGAATTGCCCCAGCCGTTCCTCTGTCTCGTAGGCCATTCGAATGGTCCAATACCGGGTGCCGACCTCGACGAAGTGGTCGTTCTCCAGCGACCTGCGTAGCGCGCGGGCCCTGGCCGCCAGCGCCAGGCGTTTGGCCGTCGACTTTGGACGAGTGCGGATGCCATGGACCAGCCAGCCGCCCGCGGCGCGCCATTCGCGCCGCAGCAGGCAAAAGGCGAGCTCGTTGAAATACTGATCCTGCCAGACATCGCCGCCCTGACCAGAGAGCAGGACGTCGGCGCTGTGTCGGGCGGCCTCGGCGTACATCCGGTCAAACATCTGGATGCCAGGATAGACCGGACCGTCGTGGAGGGCGAGAAGCGCGGATGGGTCGGACGTCAAATTTTCCGGCGCGATGACGACCGGATACCAGGGGATATTCCAGCGCTCGATGACCGCGCGCGAGTAAGCGATCTCGTCCGATGCCGGCACATCCGGGAAGTGCAGTGAAATCCCAGCCACGAGCGGCGGCGTAATGCCGCGGGTGGCCAGCGCGGCGGCCGTCGCGGCGCAGGTCGTCGAATCCATGCCGCCGCTGATGAGCGCGCTTGGCCGGGTCGCATCGCGAAGTCGCCGTGCGACCGCGGTATCGAAGCGTGTCCTGAGCAATTCGCCGATTTCCGGGAGGGAGAGCTTGTGCGGCGTGAACTCGACGTGACGCACGGTGGCGCGCGGTGGCGACGCGAGCGTTGCAAGGACCTGACCGGACGGCGCCACCGCCTCAACGCCCTTAGCGAAGGCGGTGGCGACCGGTAGATCTTGCATCCTGGCATAGGCAGTGGCCGTGGCCTCATCCAGCTCGTAGGGGCGGTCGAGGACGGCCAGAACCTGCTTGACCTCGCTGCCGAATGCCACGACCTCGGCGTGCGTACCCCAGAAGAGCGGGCGCGCGCCGCCCCAGTCCCTCACGCCCAGCAGCGCGTGGCGGCGCTCGTCGAGCACCAGGAGCGCGAAGTCGCCGAGCACCCGGTTGGCAAATTCGTCGCCGTAGCGCAGGTAGGCGGCCGCGAGCAACCCGCACGTGTCGGCGGCGTCGACGCCGAGGTCCTTGGCGAGCTCTGCTTCGTTGTCGATCCGGCCGTGCAGGACGACCCCGACGTGATCGCAGTTGCCAGCTTGCGCCGCGCCAAGCGCGAAGATGGCGCCGAACGGACGCCGAATGGAGCCGGAGACGGCGCCCCGCCAGGGCGCGCGACCGAGTCCGGCCGCAACGTGTGCCGGATCTACATCACGGCCGAGATATCCGACGATGCCAGCGCGGGTATTCATGGAGATGCCTTCGCTGGTTGTCATTTGTTTCTGCCGTGCTTCACACCGTGCTCCTCAATCGTCTAGCTCGTCGGAACCGAGCGGCGTCGCCAGGCGAGCACGACGCGCGAGGCACGTGCCATCGCTGCAGATCGCGCCGATTCGGCAAGCGAGTCGCTCTTCATGCCGATCAATTTCCGGACTCTGGGATTCCCGAACACCACCTGGCTCGCTACATTCCCCGACGCATCGATGCGGACCGCCGAGGGGATGCCGCTGACGCCGAACGCGTAGGCAGCCTCGTCATCCTGGGCGAGCAGGACCGGTGTTGGGAGCACCGCGTAATGCTGGTTGGCGTCGACCGAGCCGCGCGAAACCACGACCGGCAATGGTGTATCCGGTGGCGCGGACGCGATGAATGCCTGCAGATCTGGCAGCAGTGCCCGGCACGCTGCGCAGGTCGGGCGCGAGAAGACGAGGACGAGCTCCGTGCCGAGGAATGACGCGAGATCGATCCGTTCACCACGCAGGTTGGCCAGTTCGAGCACCGGCGCGGGCTCACCAATTTCCGGCGCCTGGGAGAGCGTGATCGGGTTCTCGGGCATCTTCCGGGCTGGCTCTTCCAGCACCACGCCCTGGCCGGCCAGCGGGATCGCGCGCATGACGCGCTGATAGCCCATGACCATGAGCGCGCCGAGCAGCGCCAGCGCAGCGAAGAGCGAGAGGTCGAGCAGCAAGAGGGTTGTCTCCACGGAGGAGGCGCCGCCGAGCCAGCCGGAGAAGAGGGGTCGGACATCGGGCCAGCGGCCGATGAGCGTGGCGATGGCGAGCCCAGCGAGGAGAGCGTTACGCGCAATGGTTTGGATTCCGACCGGACCACCGCCGAAGCGTCCGAAGCAGTGGCAGTCGGGTTTGCGCCCGCGGGAGAGCTGATATGCGATCGCGACGATGAAGGCAACCAGGGCGAGCAACGCGACCAGCGCGCCCCACCATCTCGTCGCAGGGATGACGATCGCGGCGGCAATCGCCAGTTCGGCCAGCGGGAGCGCGATGGTGACCGGCTTGATCAGGGACTTCGGCACGCCGAACGCGCCGAGGCCGTACCGGAAGCCGGGGTCGGCGAGCTTGCTCAGTCCGGAGAAGGCAAAGACGAGGGCAAGCGCGCTGGCGATGACGATGAACAACAGGTCCATGAGCACAACTCCGGTCATCACGGGCCCGATCGAACTCGGCCCGAAGCAGGCAGACACCGCGATCTGCGGTCGAAGCGCCCCAGCTCGACAAAGCTATCCGGCGCGGATCCGTATGGAATTGGCCGCGCATGGGTCCGGAACCCCTCGGCACCACCGGCGACCCCGATGACGACGGCCTGCGGCGCTCTTCGCTGACGCAGCTAGTAACCGCGAGAGAGGCGGTCCCGGCGAATAGCGCCTCGTCGCTCCAAGCCTGGTCGGGTCCGCTGCCCATCCTACGCCGTCCTAGAGAAAGTTCCTAGCCAATCTGTCGCCAGCCATATGGTGCCACGCGTGAGCGGCGCTGTCGAGCCCCTAATTCGCGACAGAGTCCCCAGAGTATCGTGCCCGATCTCTTCCGATTCCTGGGCGTCCACCGGAGTGCTCCTGTTGGGACGGTGCCTGCTCATGCTATTCGTGGTCGGGTTGGGTCGAGGTGGGGCAATCGATGTGTGACGTGGCGGCCCCTCAACCGGCCGTGGGCGATACGTCGCCCATTCAAACCGCGCTGCGCCCACACATCCACCTCACGCCGTATGTGCAGCGTCGCGCAGGCGGGGTCCACAGCTGGCGAGCTGGAACGATCGGGGACGCGGGGGCGGAAGGAGCCGAACTCAAGGCGCTCAGACGAGCATCAGGGGCGAATCAATTGCAGTTGTGTC
>JAICKJ010000400.1 GCA_025928015.1 Thermomicrobiales bacterium | reverse complement strand
CGCCTCGAACCCGGAGTTCCTGCGCGAGGGCAGCGCGATTGCCGACTTCATGCGCCCGGACCGGGTAGTGATCGGCGCCGAGACCGACCGGGCGCGCGAGGTGCTGCGCCGGCTGTATCGGCCGCTGTACCTGATCGAGGCACCGATCGTGTTCACCGGCATCGAGACCGCGGAATTGACCAAGTACGCGGCAAACGCGTTCCTGGCGATGAAGGTGACGTTCATCAACGAAATCGCCGATCTCTGCGAGAGAGCCGGGGCCGACGTACACGATCTGGCACGCGGAATGGGGCTCGACGGACGGATCGGGCGCAAATTCCTGCATCCCGGCCCAGGTTTCGGCGGTTCCTGCTTCCCGAAGGACACGACGGCCCTGATGCGGATCGCGCAGGATCACGGCGCCCCGTCGCGGTTGGTCGAAGCCGTTGTCACGGTCAACGACGCGCGCAAGGCGGGCATGGCCGCCCGAATCATCGCGGCTTGCGGCGGATCGGTGCGCGGGCGCACGATCGGCGTACTGGGCCTGACCTTCAAGCCGGAAACCGATGATATGCGGGAAGCGCCGTCGCTGCCGATCGTGGCACGGCTGATTGGCGACGGCGCCACGGTCCGCGCGTTCGACCCCGAGGGTATGGAGCAGGCCCGGCCACTGCTGCCCGAAAGCGTCATATACTGCCGGGACGCGCTGCACGCGGCCGAGGGCGCCGACGCACTGGTCGTCATCACCGAATGGAACGAATTCCGGGCCCTGGCCCCTGAGCGGCTGAGCGCCGCGATGCGCGGCCGCGTGCTGGTCGACCTGCGCAACATCTACGAACCCTCGGCCATGCGCGAGGCCGGGTTTGAATACCATTCCATCGGCCGAGCCGTCGGCTGAGCCTCTCTCGGTTGCATACCGTCCCATAGTCATTCTATTATAGGTAGATCGATCAGAGATTCATAAACCTTTTAGTAAGCATTGGGATCGAGGGCAGATGCTCCGGCCGCTGAAACAGCCACCACCCGTCGACCCGACCGCTCGCGAGATACGGGCGTTCGTCCGGGTCCGCGACGAGGCGGCGCGGCTGCCGCACTTCCTCGCGCATTATCGCGCGTTGGGCGTCAGCCGCTTCGTGATTGCCGACAACGGCTCGACGGATGGAACAACGGCGCTATTGGCGGTGGAACCGGACGTACATCTGTTCGCGGCCGACGGCTCGTATCGCGAGGCGCGCGGAGGGCAGGACTGGCTGGACTGGCTGCTGGACCAATACGGTACCGGACATTGGTGTCTCGTGCTCGACGCCGACGAACTGCTCTTCTACCCCGAGATCGAAAGCACGCCGCTGCGCGACCTCTGCGACGCGCTGGAGCGAGAGGGGGTGGAGGCGCTGGCCTGCATGTTGCTGGATTTGTACGGTGCCCAACCGGTCGCCCAGTCAGAATACAGCGCCGGACAGTCGTTTCTCGAGGCATGTCCTTGGTTCGATGAGGCGCCGTATTGGCGGACCCCGTCGGACACCTGCCCTTACCATGAGATTTACGGCGGTGTTCGCCAGCGCGTGTTCTATCCGCGCT
>JAICKJ010000153.1 GCA_025928015.1 Thermomicrobiales bacterium | reverse complement strand
CGTTCTTCGTCTTTGGTAGCCTGCTGACCCTTCGCCGCGCGTTCTCGCAGGCGGAAGCCCGCGCGTGGCTCGTCCTTTTCTGGGGTTTCGCGCTGCCGATGCTGCTCACCTCCCGGGTTCACATCGGCCGGCTGATTTTCATCGTGCCGTTATTGATGCTCTTCGTCGCCCTCGGCATGGTCTGGTCCGCTCAGACCGTGCGGCAGATATCGACCTGGACTGCGGCACGATTTGGGTGGCGTCTTCAGCCCGCCTTCTGGCGCGTGAGTGCGGCCGCCGGTCTGCTCGTCGCACTGCTGGCCGTCGGGAACGCGACCTGGGCCGACTACCGCGTCGCGCCGCGCGCAGGCGAAACGGCGCGAATCGCGGAATTGCTGCGGATTCCGCCAGATCCGGTCCCAGCCGGCGCGAGCATCGTCCTCGCACTGGCGAAGAGCCAGGCGGATTTGGAGGGTGAGGGCCTCACCGTCAGCGCCCTGCAGATCATGGTTGGCGATAAGGTCCGGTTCGTGAATCTCTTGTCGGATGCACCGAGCGTGGTCCCGGTCACGCACCGGACCGTCTATTTCGGCGGCTTCCTCACCGGCGCAACCCGAGATATACCGACCTTCTGCCAGAACCTCTACATCGTCCCGACCAACAACCTGGACCAGTTCAAGACGGTGACCGCGCAGGCAGCCGCCGCCTGTCCCGCGCCGCTGCAAACGATCGAGCTCAACGGCTGATGCCCACTCACCTTGCCTGTCATTCCGACGCAGGAGGAATCTCCCGCCGCAGCGGCTCACGTCGCCAACAAGAATGTTCATTATGGCAATGACGAGAGAGATTCTTCGCTCTGCGGAGCTCAGAATGACAGGGTGGTGATTGGGTTCATCGTGACCCTTTGTCCCTCAGCCCACTACGCGAACTTGCCCTCGGCTTCGAGGCGGCCAAGCACACGGTCAAAGGCCTCGACCGTCTGCTCGACGTCCTCATCCGTGTGCGCGGTGCAGAACATGCCGCCGGCGTGGAAGAGATGGATGCCTTCGAGCAGCATCCCGATCTCGACGAGCTGCGCCAGCGGCGCCCCCCCGCTGGTCTTCAGGTCCTCGGCCGAGACGCCCTCCGGCGAGCGCAGGTCGCCGTCCGTCCGGTTCGTGGCGTTCTGGCCGATGTCGAGATGGAAGACCGAGCTCTCGCCCCAGGCGAAGCCGGGCGCGTCGTGCCGGCTGAAGACCTGATTCAGTCCAGTCCGCATCTTCGTCGCCAGATCGTCGCAGTACTGCTGGACCGACGGATCGGCCGCCTTGGAGATGCAGGTCAGCCCGGCCGCGGCGGCAAGTGGATTGGCGTTGTAAGTGCCGGCCTGGGGCACGCGCCGCGTCTTGTTCCAGGTCGCGTCCTTGAACTCGATCATCTCCATCATCTCGCGCTTGCCGCCGAGCGCGCCGCCCGGCATGCCGCCGGCGACGATCTTCGCCATCGTCGTCAGGTCCGGCGTGACGCCGTAGCGCCGCTGCGCGCCACCCGGCGACCAACGGAAGCCGGTGATGACCTCGTCGAAGATGAGCACGGCGCCGTACTTCGTCGTCAGATCGCGCAGGTTCTGAAGAAAATCTTCTTTCAAGGGGATCGTCGCCCACGAGGCGCCGCTCGGCTCCAGGATCACACCGGCGATGTCGCCCTGCGAGAGCCGTTCCTCCAGCATCGCCGGGTCGTTCGACGGCACGACCGCAACCGTGCCGAGCGTCTCGGCCGGGATGCCGGGAACGGTCGCCCGCTCGAAGGGCGGTTTCTCGCCCTTGAGCGCGTAGTCCTGCCAACCGTGGAAATGGCCCTCGAACTTGAGGATCGTCGTCTTCTGCGTGTAGCCACGGGCGACGCGCATCGCCAGCAGCGTCGCCTCGGTGCCCGAGCCGGTGAAGCGGACCATTTCCGCCGACGGGATCAGCTCGACCACCTTCTCCGCCCAGGCGATCTCGCCCTGGTGGCCGGCGCTGTAGTGCGTGCCGTGGTCGAGCTGTCGGTGCATCGCGGAGATGATGTCCGGGTCGGTGTGGCCGAAGAGCAGCGAGCCGTGCCCGACGCCGTAGTCGATCAGCTCCTGCCCGTCGGCCGACCACTTGTGGCCGCCTTCGGCGCGGACGATGTACGGCGGGAACGGCGAGAGGTGCCGGCCGTCGTGGGTGATGCCGCTCGGGATCACCGTGCGAGCCCGCTCGTGGAACTCCTTCGATTTCGCGAACTCGGTCTCGTAATCGGACAGGATTGAGCCGCGTGCCGGCGCCTGGACCATGAACGAAACTCCTTCTGGATGCTGCTCGCCGCAGCGGCAAGCCGATACTTCCCCCTATTCTACGACCACCTTGCGGCCCGCACGCTCCGTTGCCGCTGGTGCCGCGTAGATAAAGCAACAGGAAGGGCATCGGTTCCAGTGCGAGGTGATAGATTTGCATAGATTCGGGTATGCTGGGGACGGCTTGTTTGGCGGCGGTCAGCCAGTGGTGAACCGCCCTCGCACCACCCGACGGCCTGTGATTGACACTTCTTCGCCGGCAATCGTCGTTGTCGGCTCCAATCATGAATGCGCCTCGATCGACCTGCGCGAACGGATGACGTTCAGCGGCGAGACGCTGCGCCATGCGCTCCGGTCCCTGCGGGAGCGCGTGGACGAGGCGCTGATCCTCTCGACCTGCAACCGGACCGAGCTCTACGTCGCCGACCGCGACCCGGATCGCGCCCGCGCCGAGCTCGCGTCCTATCTGGTCGAGCGGCACGGCATCTCTGCGGAGGTGTTGCGTAATGCCTCGTACGCCTTCACCGGCGAAACGGCCGTCGCGCATCTCTTCCGTGTCGCCAGCGGGCTCGATTCGCTGGTGCTCGGCGAGCCGCAAATCCTCGCCCAAATCCGCGACGCGCTCGCCGATGCCCGGGAGGCGGGCGCGGCCGGTCCTCTGCTGACCCGGCTGGCGACCGATGGTCTGCACGCCGGCAAGCGCGCCCGCACGGACACATCCATCGCCCGCAACCGTCTCTCGATCGCCCACGCCGCGGTCGAGCTCGCCAGTCGTCAGCTCAATGGGCTGGCGGGACGCCGCGCCGTCGTGATCGGCGCCGGCAAGATGGCGACGCTGGCCGCCAAGCTCCTGCGCGGCGCCAGCGTGGCGGACTTGACGGTCGTCAATCGCTCCGAGGAGCGCGGCGCCACGCTGGCGGCGAGCGTCGGCGGCCGGTCGTGCCCGATCGAGCGGCTCGCCGAGGCCGTGGCGGGCGCGGACCTCGTGGTCGCCGCCATCCTCGCGGACGAGCCCCAACTGCGCCCCGAGCATTTGCCCGTTGGGGAGCACGCGCTCTGTGTCGTCGATCTCGGCGTGCCACGCATCGTCCATCCCGGCGTGCGCGAGCAACCGAACGTCGCCTATTTCGACATCGACGCGCTGGAGAGTGTCACCGCCGAGACGCGGCGGCAGTATGAGGGGGAGATCGCCAAGGTCGAGCGCTTGATCGGCGAGGCGGTCGAGGACTACGTCGCCTGGGTCCGCGGCCGGAGTGCGGCGGCGGTCATCCGGGAGATGCGCGACGCGGCCGAGACGATGCGCGAGGCCGAGCTGGAGCGGGCGTTGCGCCGGTTGCATCACCTCTCGGAGCGTGACCAGAATGTCGTGCGCGCCCTCTCGGTCGGCCTCACGAACAAGCTCCTGCACCATCCGGTCGCCCACTTGCGGGAGCAGCCGGATCCAGCCGAGGTTGCCCTCGCCCGGCGCCTCTACGGCGTTGCGGACGGCGACTGACCCAGCGAATCCATTGAGGAGATTGACGTGATCGCAGAACAGATCCACACCGAATCGGCGCGCGCCTTCGCGGAAGCGCGGACGGTGCTGCCGGGCGGCGTGAACAGCCCGGTTCGCTCCTTCAAGTCGGTTGGTGGCGAGCCGCTCTTCATCGATCGGGGCGCAGGCAGCCACATCTGGGACGTCGATGGCAACGAGTACATCGACTACGTGCTCTCCTGGGGACCGCTGATCCTCGGCCACGCGCATCCGGAAGTCGTCGCCCGCGCGACCGAGGCGCTGGCGAAGGGCACCAGCTTCGGCGCGCCGACGCGGGCCGAGACCGAGCTGGCGAGGATCGTCACCGAGCTGGTGCCGGCCGTGGAGATGGTCCGGCTCGTCTCCTCCGGCACCGAGGCGACGATGAGCGCCTTGCGGTTGGCTCGCGCCGCGACCGGCCGGGCGAAGATCGTCAAATTCAGCGGGTGCTACCACGGCCACGCCGATCTGCTGCTCGTCCAGGCCGGCAGCGGCGTCGCGACCCTCGGTCTGCCCGACAGCCCTGGCGTCCCGGCCGGCGCGACCGCCGACACGCTCGTCGCGCAGTACAACGATCTCGAATCGGTCCGTACGCTCTTCGACGAGTTCCCCGGCGAGATCGCCGCGGTCATCGTCGAGCCGGTGGCCGGTAATATGGGCGTCGTGCCGCCTGCCTATGGCTTCCTCGCCGGGCTGCGTGACGTGACCCGCGAGCACGGTGCGCTGTTGATCTTCGACGAGGTGATGACCGGCTTCCGGGTCGCGCTGGGCGGTGCCGTCGAGCGGTATGGTGTGACGCCGGACCTGGTCACCTTCGGCAAGGTGGTCGGCGGCGGCTTCCCGCTCGCGGCCTACGGCGGGCCGCGTGAGATCATGGAACTGATCGCCCCGGTGGGGCCGGTCTACCAGGCGGGCACGCTCTCCGGCAATCCCGTCGCGACGGCCGCCGGCATTGCCACCCTCACGGTGTTGCGCCAGCCGGGCGTTTTCGACGCTGTTGCTGACGCTGCGAGCCGACTCATGGACGGGCTTCTGCATGCGGCCCGCGCGGCCGGTGTCCCGATCCAGACGGCGTGCGTCGGCACGATGGCCGGGTTCTTCCTCAACGAGTGGCCAGTCACTGACTACGCCGCGGCCACGACCAGCGACACCGCCCGCTTCGCCCGTCTCTTCCAGGCGCTGCTGCGGCGCGGCGTCACCATCGCGCCGTCGCAATTCGAGGCGCTCTTCCTCTCATCCGCGCACAGCGAGGCCGACATCGACTGGACGGTGACCGCGTTCCAGGAGGCGTTCGCCGAGATCGCGGACGAGCGCCCGGTCACGAGCCGGCGCTGAGGTCGTTCACGGCGTAGAGGAATCCATCGCGGCTGCCGAAGAAGACGTAGCCCCCGACGACTGTTGCGGGTGACTCGATCGTGTCACTGGCGAGAAAGTACCAGGCGCGGGCGCCCGTCCTCGCGTCGATCGCATAGAGGTTCCGATCGCCGCCGACCACGACGTAGTTGCCCGCACTGACCGGCGACGCGAGCGAGGTTGCGCCGGCCGGGAAGAGCCACTTCGTGGCGCCAGTCTTCGGATCGAGCCCGTAGATGCCGCCATCCTTCGCCGCCACCGCGAGAACGTCCGATCCCAGCGCCGGGGAGACGTCGCCGCCGATGGGCGCGCGCCAAAGCATCGTGCCGTCCTGGAGCGAGATGCCGTAGGTGAAGCCGTTGGAGGCGGTGACATAACCGGTCGAGCCGTCGACGACCACGGAGGCGAAGACCGGCCCGTCGAGCGCCTGGCGCCAGGTGACCTGGCCATCACTCATCGTGATCGACATCAGATTCCCGGAATCGGTGCCGACGATCAGGTTGCTACCGGCGATCGCCGGCGAGGCGAAGACGAGTCCGTCGGTGTCGAGCTGCCAGGTCACCTGGCCGGTGTGAGCGTTGACAGCGTAGAGGTAGCCTTCCTGGCTGCCGATAAAGACCTGGCCATCGGCGACAGTCGGTGATGACTGCCCGGCGTAGTGCATGGGGAATCGCCACCGCTCCTTGCCGGTCGCGGCATCGAATGCGTAGAGGTTGAAGCCGCCGCCGACATAGACCGTCCCGTCGGCGACCGCCGGGGATGACCGCACGACATAATCGCCGAGCTGGTAGGTCCACCGCTGCTTGCCGGTCGCCGCATCGATTGCGTAGAGCGCGCCGGACTTGCTGGTGATGTAGAGGGTGCCGTTCGCGAGCGCCGGCGCGGAGTAGATCTCGCCGCCGGTGTCGAATCGCCAGGCGATCGCCGGGTTCGTCGTCGGAGCCGGCCCTGGCTGGCGGAAGGTGTGCGCCGGGTTGACGCCGAGCATCGGCATGCTGCCGGCCAGTTGATGTTCGCCGGGCGCCGGGGTGGCCACGACGGCGGGGGTGCCGGCCAGACCGGCCGCTTGCTGCGTCGGTGGTGGCGCAGGGTTGCCGGTGCCGAACGAGCGCGCGCCGATCAGGAGCAGGACGGCGGCCGTCGCGAGACCGATTGCCGCGCCCGCGCGCCGGAGCCCGTCCAGGTCATAGCGCATCCGCCAGAGCCCGAACCCGAGCAACAGGACGCCCGCGAGCCAGATCAGGTAGCGCGGCCAGTCGTCGTCGGTCATCCAGACGGCGAAGATGAAGAGAACGAAGCCGAGCGCGACGAATGGACCAGCGGCCGCCGTCCGGCTCGGCCGGGCGCGCCGGCCCAACTCCTCCCGCCGCGCGCGTTCGAGCTTCTCGATCAGCTGCCGCCGGCCGGCATCCGCGCTGGTCTCGGTCGTCAGCGGCAAATCGGCCAGCGACGCGCCGCAGTTCGCGCAGAAGAGGTTCTTTTCGGGGTTATGGAAATGGCACTCGGGACAGATGCGAACCCTGGGGCGCGACCCGAGGTACCCGGTTGGGGGACCGCCACTCGGAGGTGCCGGCCGGTGGACATGACCGCCAAGGGGAGAGAGCGGACGGGAATTGCCGGGTTCGGCCTGACTCATGGGGTTGGCTTTCTATCGCTCTCCGGATGCTGGTGGGATGATAGCGCGTCCAGCGCCCAATTCTGTAGCTTCATCGATCGCGTCGCCGGAGCCGAGCGCCATGGAGCTTTGGGGAATGCCGCCCGCGATGACGAACGTGATGATGATCTTTGTCACTTGCAGCCGCCTTCGGACAGGCGTAAACCGGACACGGAGATTGGTCGAATCCGACTATATGCGCTCGAACCGGCGGTCTCCGGAAAGGAGTTGCATCGATGCAACAGCGCGCGCTCTCTTCAAGGCCGGGCCGATTCCCGTGGTGGGTCTATGTCATCGTGTTGTTGGGCGCAGCGCTGCTCGCTGGCGGTGCGATCATCAGCCAGGCCGACCCGAAGATGCTGCTCTCATCCGGCGAGCAGATGACCGGGGCGGTGAAGGTCTATGCCGATTACACATTCTCCCGCGACGTCGTGTTGGCTCTCGGGCTGCTCGTCCTCCTGGCGCTCCATGCCCGTCGGATGCTGGCCGGTCTCATGCTCCTGACCATCGGCATTCAGCTCGTTGACGCGGTGGAGGATATCATCCACGGTCGCGCCACATTACTGGCCCCGCTGATCGTCTATGCCATCGCCTACTACACCTGCGTGAGATGGCTGCTCGGCGGCGAACCGTGGAACGCGGCAGTCTGGACCGACCGGTCTCCTCGTCAAGCGGACTGACGCAGGCGTCTGGCTCGAAGCGTTCCCGAGAACGTGCCTACCTGGGGCGGCCGACGCAGATCGTCCAGGGGAGCGAGCCGGTCAGGAGCTCGACATCCAGCTCCCGCTGGACGAACTGGCCGAACGTCTCGCGCGACCAGAAGTTGCGGTGGTCCGGGTCGCTGCCGATCGGCCGGATATCCCAGTTCTTGCCCCGCGCCGCGTTCGACAGGCAGAAGAACGGCTCGTGCGGGACGCTCATCACGACGGCCCGGCGCGCCACCCGCGCCATCTCCGCCAGCGCCTTGTCCGGCTCGTGCAGGTGTTCCATCACCTCAAAGCAGCAGACGACGTCGAAGCTGTGGTCCGGGTGCGGAATCTCGTAGATGCTGCCGACATCGAAGATCGCGCCGGGATTGCGCCGCCGCGCCAGCTCGACCGCCTCCGGCAGCGGGTCAAATCCGGTGAGCTGGAGCTCCGGCATGGCTTGCAGGAAAATCTCGGCGACGAAGCCCTCGCCGCAGCCGGCGTCGAGCAGCGTTTGAGGGTCAAGCGACCTGACAATGCCGGTGATCTTCTCATGGAACCGGTCGATCAGCGCTCGCTGGAGACGGTTGGACGAGGTGTGCTTCCGGAAATTGCTCGTGTCGATCACGCCGAGATCGGCCGGTTCGGTCATCGTGCTCACGTGAAATCTCCCTTGGGCGTTAGCCGCGATTGCTGTCGCCGAGTGGACCGCGCGTCACCGCCGGCGCGATCAGGCAGTCATCGACCGCGGGTTCATCCATCTCGTTCGGTGCCTGGCGGCTGAGCCAGGCGCGGGTGATCAGGTAGAGGATCGGGATGGCGCCGAAGAGCGCCAGCCGGTAGATGAAGGCGGCGATGAGCACGCGGCCCGATGGCGCGCTGCTGATCTCCGCGACGACGTACATCAACCCTTCGCGGATCGCGGCGCCGCCCGGCACCGGGCTGATCATGCCGATCAGGATCGGGATCGTCGTCAGGCCCAGCACCAGCCGGAAGGAGACGGTCACGCCGAGGGCGGCGACGAGCATCGCGATCACGATGCCCTGGATGATCCAGTAGATGAGCGAGACGAGCAGAACGATGGCCGCCTCCCGCGGACGGTCGCGCGGCGCGAGCAGGAGCCGGTGCATGAGCGACGTCGCCTTGACCCAAAGGCGCGTGAACCGGCGCAGCATCAGCAAGCCAATGCCGGCCAGCACGAGTAACGCGATGGCGACGAACCAGGTGCGCTCGCTGGTCAGGTGCAGCCGGTCGGCAACCTTGCCGGTCGCTCCGTCGGCGATGAGCAGCCAAACGACGGAACCGGCCGCGAGGACGAGGACGTCGGCGGCGATCTCCCAGAGGGCGATGATGCCGGTCTCGGTCGCGTTCAGCCCGAGGGCCCGTTTCGTCAGCGCGGCGCGTGATGGCACCGCCAGCCCGATCGGCGCGGCATAGTTGATGACGACCGAGGTCAGGAACGCCTCCGCCGCGCGGGCGAGGTGGGACGAGCCGTGCGCCATCCGCACGAGGTAGTGCCAGCGGAAGCAGAGAATCCAGAGGCTGGCGACGTAGACCGGCGCGGCAATCGCCAGCAGCGTGTAGTCCGCGTTGTGGAACGCATCGGCCAGATCATCGAATGCGCCGCCGAGCCAGAGCACGGCGATCGCGAGCGCCAGACTGCCGAGAAAGATCGCCGGGGTCGGGATGCGGAGCAGCGGTCCCAACACGCGCCGCCAACCGGATTGTGCGGGCACGCCGTCCTGCTTCGTCACTCGGTGGCCTTACTGGGGACGAGATCCGGCCGCGTGCTCAGCCCGATCGATTCCCGCAGCGAGGCCGGCGCGCGGCGACGCGGCGAGTTCGAGCCGTGGGCCAGATATTCACCGAGCAGCCCGAGTCCAAAGAACTGCGTGCCGATCACCATGAGCAGGATGGCGAGCAGCAGCAGCGGCCGGTCGCCGATGGCGCTGTGGAACACGAATTTGTCGAGCGTCAGGTAGAGCCCCATCAGGAAGCCGACGAAGAGCGACAGCAGTCCCGGCAGGCCGAAGAGGTGAAGCGGACGCTGGCGGTATTGGGTCAGAAAGACGACGGTGATCAGGTCGAGGAAGCCCTTCGTCAGCCGTGACCAGCCGTACTTGGACGAACCCCACGTCCGGGCGTGGTGCTGCACCGGCAGCTCGGCGATCCGGAATCCCTCGGCGCTGGCCAGCACCGGCGTGAAGCGGTGCAGCTCGCCATAGAGGCGGATCGACTGCGTCACGTCATGCCGGTAGGCCTTGAAGCCGCAGTTGAAGTCGTGAAGCTGGACGCCGGACGCCTTGCGGACCGTCCAGTTGAAGAGACGGCTGGGCAGCGTCTTGCCGAGTGGGTCGTGCCGCCGCTTCTTCCAGCCCGAGACGAGATCGT
>JAICKJ010000076.1 GCA_025928015.1 Thermomicrobiales bacterium | reverse complement strand
TGCCCGGTGGCCGCGGCACGCGCAAGGAACGGACGAACGAGACGCTGATCGCCTGGATCAAGGCGCAGGCGGCGCAGACGGAGATCACCGCCAGCGTCTGCACCGGCGCCTTCCTGCTCGGCGCCGCCGGGTTGCTGCATGGCCGTGAGGCGACGACCCACTGGGGCAGCGTCGACTGGCTGCGGGAGCATCATCCGGAAGCGACGGTCAACGACGCCGCCCGCTGGGTCGACGAGGGCCGGATCGTCACGTCGGCCGGCGTCTCCGCCGGGATCGACATGTCCTTGTATCTTTTCGATCGCCTCCAATGCCGCGCCGCCGCCGAAACGACCGCCCGCCACATGGAGTACACGTGGCAGCGCGAACTGGTTTGAGCTGGTTGGAAATGCTGCGCCGGAGATCACGCGCAGACTGAACACGTGGCCGCGGTTGCCTCGATTGGTATACTTTCGATAGTGATCCTTGTGGCGGGAGACGGCCTCACGGCCTGCGGCACCCGTGCGACATGTCGAGACGCCCGGTCTGCCGCCCGGGCCGGGGATCTCCTCAGGCTTTCGCGGGCATCGCGGGACAGTCGTCTGACATAGAGCGGCGGGGCTTTTCGCGGCTGGTATAATTGTCGTCGAGAGTGGCCTTCGTGGTGGGAAAATGCTTCTTCCACGCCTTTTCAGGAGATGCACCGATTAGAAGTACGGTGCCGAGGGCCGCTCCCATTTCCCTCATCGGTGGCGCTGAGTATAGTTCCCACGCCTAATCATGTTCGGCAGTGAATGGGGATTCTTTGGGCTGAGCATTGTCACGACGTTGACACTGCCGTTTCGATCTCGCCCGACCACCATCAATCCCCACCGCCCGGCATACTGGTAGAACACTCGCCAGACGTCCGCTTTTTCCGGCTGTGGGTCAGCCCATTCCCACGAATCGAGACAACGCTCGATCTGATCTCGCTGCTCTTGCTCGATTCGTTGATGGTGGTCTCGGACTACCTTGAGATACTTCACGCTTGCCCAACGCAAGACGGCGACCTCTAACCCGAGCGCGACTTGCAAATGCAGGGGCACGACGACCCGGTGCTCGGCAGCTTCCCATTCCATGACGGGCAGTGTTTCCTCGTTCCAGATGCCGTTGGGGCCGCGAACCGCGTTGGGATTGTAGGGACTGATCTCGCCCGGGCGGCCGAAACCGCCCGGGCTTCGTTCGTGGTCGTCGTCCTCCATGCTGGCCGGCCTACATGGCGCGGGCGAGGGAGAGGATGTCGCCGATGACGCCGGCGGCGGTGACCTCGGCGCCGGCGCCGGGGCCGGAGATGACCGTCGGGTAAGCGTCGTAGCGGGCGGTGCGGAAGGAGACGATGTTCTCCGGACCCTGCAAGGCGCCCAGCACGGTCGAGACGGGCACGTTGCGCAATCCGACCGTGATCTCGCCGTCCGCCGGGACGTGGGCGACGAACTTGAGCGAGGCGCCGGTCTCCGCCGCCGTGCGGCCGAGCTGCCCGATCTCCGCGTCGGCCCGGTCGAGCCGGTCGAGGAATTCGTCCACAGACACGTCCGCCAGCTCCGGCGGCACGAGCGACTCGACGCTGATCTCGGCCAGATCGATCTCCCGGCCCATCGTCCGCGCGAGGATCAGCGCCTTGCGGGCGATGTCGAGGCCGCTGAGGTCGTCGCGCGGGTCCGGCTCGGTGTAACTGTGCGCCTTGGCGTCGCGGACCGCCCGCGAGAAGGGCTTGCCGGCGGTGACGTCGGAGAAGATCGCGCCCATCGTGCCGGAGAGCGCGCCGGTGATCTCCAGCACGGCGTCGCCGGTGTCGAGCAGCGCGCGCAGGGTGGAGATGACGGGCAGGCCGGCGCCGCAGGTCGCCTCGTAGCGGAGGCGACCGGTCGCCGTCGCGTCGTGCCAGAGCGTTTTTGCGCGCGAGTCGTCCCACGGCAGCGCGAGCGGCGCCTTGTTGGAGAGGACGACGCCGTGTCCGGCGGCGAGCGCGGCCGCGTCGATCTCCGCCGTCGCCTCGCCGGCCGCGGCGTCGACGACGATCACCGATCCCCATCCCGCGAGCGTATTGAGCGCGTCTGACAGCGATGTCGCCTGCGCGTCCAGCCGGGTGCGCGCGGCGATCTGCTCCAGCTCCGCCTGTCCGAGGCCGTCAGACGTGCCGGCGATCGTTACGCCGCCGGTTCGCGCGACCGCGCCAATGCGCACGTCGAGGTCCAGGTGTTCCGCCCAGGCCTCGCGGTTGGCCAGCACCTGCGCGATCACCGCGCCGCCGACCGTCCCGGCTCCGAGTAGCAGCAATTGCACCGGCTTCACGGTTTTGGTTCCCATCTCCCTCTCTCCTCCGGTATCGGGCAATTCTCGTCGTGACCCCAAACATACGAAACCGGCGAGGCATCTGCCCCGCCGGCCCGTTTCATCGACTGACGAATTATCTCACTTGCGCATCATCGCGATCGGCCGCGCCGTTTTCGTTCCGCTCCAGCGCGCCGCGCGTCCGCGCCTCGATCCGGCCGCCGACTTCGTGCCGCAGGGTCGTGATCCGCTGGGCGATGTCGGTCAGGTCGGGCCGTTGCCAGGTGAAGCGGGGCCGTTGCGCCATCCGCTGTTCCCAGCGGCCACGCAGATCGGCGATCGACTCGCTGATCGCCCGCTGCCACTCCTGCAGCTCGCGCAGCTCCGTCCGCGCGGCGGCCATGCCTTCCGGTGTCGATTGGCCGAGGGTGCGCAGCCGCCGCTGCCGCTGATCGAGGAGCCGGCGCTGGCCGCTGGTCATGAGCTCGCCGAGCGCGGTGGTCAGCGCTCCCTGCACCTGCCCGGCCGCCCAGGTGGGGTCGGCGTGCGCCGCCGGACCCGGTTCCGGGATCACGACGTCGGCGAGGCCCAGCCGCTGGCATTCGACCGCCGTCAGCGCCATCGATTCGCCGGTCGGGCGGCCGATGCCCGGCACCCTGGATGGTGGACCACTCGCCTGATCGATCGTCCGCACCGCGTGGTCGAGCAGCAGGGAGCGGTCGCCCAGGAGGAAGGTGAGCGCCGCCGGGCCGGAGACGACGCCGATCCCGACGGTGACGACCGGCACCGGCACCATCGCCAGCAGGGCGAGCAGGTGGGCGATGGTGGGGCCGAGATCCGGTCCGTCGGCTTCCGCCGCGTTCGGACCGGCCATGCCTTCGCAGAGCAGCACGATCGGCAGCTCCAACTGCCCCGCCAGTCGCACCAGGCGACGCGCTTTGCGCAGCGCGGCGGTGAGCGCCGGCGGGTTGTTCTCGCCGTCGCGTTCCCAGGCGAGGGCCATGATGGCCGCGCCGCCGAGTCGCCCTATCCCGGCGAGCAGTCCGGTCGAGTCCGAACCGGCGCGGCTGCCGCGCAGCTCGACGAAGGATTCCACCATCAGATCGAGGTAGGCGCGCGCGTCCGGCCGGTCGGGATGCCGGGCGGCGGCGATCGCCTCCCACGTCGCCGGGGTGAGCGCATTTGCGGTGGGATGCCAGGCGCTGGCGCGGACCGGGCCGCGCTCGGTCAGGAGGTGCAGCAGCGTACCGAGCTGGCCGCGCAACCGCACCCGGTCGACGATCCCGTCGATCGCGCCGGCCTCGTCCAGCACTTCCGCGTTCTGGCTCTGGCCACCGAAGGGGAAGGCGGCCGGCGCCTGCGCGCCGATCCAGGCGCCGGGCTCCGCGAAGATAAGGTCGCATTGCCCCGCGAGCGCCGTGTACATGGCGGCCGAGGTGGGGTGGGTCAGGATGGCGATCATCGGCACGCCAGCGAAATGGAGCCGCGCGGCGGTGGATGCCAGCCGCGCGGTCTGGACCAGCGAGAGCGGCCCGACCGGCGCGCGGGCGTTGCCGCCGGCGCAGAGGGCGATCAGAGGGAGGCGGCGCGCCTCGGCCAGCTCCATCGCCAGGAGGATCTTCTCGGCCAGCAGCATGCCGATCGCCGCGCCGGCGAGACGGTCATCGAGGGCGATGACGACCGCCGCGCGACCCCCGATCGTCGCCGTGCCGGTGACGACGGCCTCGGTCAGCGCGTTCTGCTCCTGGTCCTCGACCAGCCGGTCGGTGACCGGGAGCTGGTCGTGGAAGGTGACCGGATCGGTCGAGACGAGTGCCGCGTTGGTCTCCTGGAACGAGCCGGCGTCGATCAGCAGCGCCAGGCGTTCGCGGGCACGCAGGGGGAAATGACGGCGGCAGTTGCCGCAGACGCGGTGGGCGAAAAAGACCTCGTCATTCGCCAGGTCCGCGCCGCAGCCCGGGCACGAGAGGTCGAGGCTCAGCTCGACGCCATCGTCGAGGGTCAGGTCATCGGTCTGGTCGAGGCGCTCACTCTCCGCCATGGCGCGAACCTCCCGGGCGTGCAACACACCGTGCAATGCTCTTCCGCCCATCCTAGGGGGTGCCCGGAGACGGGTCAACGTTGACGGGAACTGGACAGAACGTCCCGGCTGCCCGATGCTGCCGCCCGAATGCGGCGAATGGAGCAGCGAGGAGCGGGGTCAAGATGAGCACGCGCACACGATGGCAGATCGATCGGGAGCAGGCGAGTGGACGTGGCGGCATGGTCGCGGCCAAGACCGGGCCAGCGGCGGAGGCCGGGGTGGCGATCCTGGAGAAGGGCGGCAACGCCGTGGATGCGGCAGTGGCGACGGCGTTCGCGGCCGGGGTCGCCGAGCCGTGGATGAACGGGATCGGCGGCGGCGGGTTCCTCGTCGCGCACCTGCCGAAGCAGGGGAAGACGGGCGTCGTCGATTTTCCGATGATGTCGCCGGCTGGCGCGACGCCGGACATGTTCCCGCTCGCCGGGTCCGGCCATGATGCCGGCCTCTTCGGCTGGCCCTCGACGGTCGATAACGCCAATGTGATGGGGCAGCGCTCGGTCGCCATCCCCGGTACCGTCGCCGGGCTGGCGCTGGCGCTGGAGACATTCGGCACGATGACGCTTGCGCACGTGCTGGAGCCGGCGATCGCCTTGGCCGAGGACGGTGTGCCGGTCACCTGGCACACGACCTACTGGATCGGCCGCGAGGCCGGCACGTTCCGGAACCGCTTCCCGGCGACGGCCGCGATCTACCTCGACGCCAACGGCAACCCATGGGTCAGCATCGAGCAGACGAACCTGACGAAATACCGCAATCCCGATCTCGCCGCGACACTCCGCGCCGTCGCCGAGGCTGGTCCCGCGGCGTTCTACGAGGGCGAGCCGGCGAAGAAGATCGTGGCGCATCTGCGCGAGCACGGCGGCGTCCACACCGAGGAGGATTTCGCGGCGTACCGGGCGTCGGTCGATCCGGTCGTGACCGTCAAGTTCCGGGATCACCAGATCCATACGGTCGGCAAGGGGAGCGGCGGCACCTCGCTCGCCGAGGCGCTGACGATGCTCAACCTGATCGATCTGCCGGCGCTGGGGCACAACTCGCTCGAATCGCTGCACATGATGGCGCAGATCTTCCGCCAATGCTTCGCCGACCGCTTCGCCTACCTCGCGGACCCGGCGCACGTCGATGTGCCGCTCGAACTGCTTCTCTCGCCGCAATACGCGCAGGAGTGCGTCGAGCGCATGTCGATGGACCCGATCGGATCGCCGAAGCCCGGGAGTCGGGTGCGGCTGGGCGTCTCCCACTCGATGCCCGCCTCGGTGCCCGAATACGTCCACGTCAAGGACGGCAGCACGACGCACCTGAGCGTGATCGACAGCGAGGGCAACGCGGTCGCGCTCACCCAGACGCTGCTCAGCGGCTGGGGCAGCCGGGTCGTCGCGCCGGGCACGGGCGTGCTGCTCAACAACGGGATGATGTGGTTCGACCCCGAGCCGGGCCGGCCCAACTCGATCGGGCCGCGCAAGCGGCCGCTGGCCAACATGGCGCCGGTGGTGATCACGAAGGACGGGGAGACGGTCGCCAGCATCGGCTCCAGTGGCGGCCGCAAGATCCAGAACTGCAACGCCCAGCTCGCCGTCAATCTGATCGACTTCGGGATGGACATCCAGGCGGCGATCTCCGCGCCGCGGATCGACGCCTCGACGCTCAGTCTCGCGGTCGATGACCGGATCGACCCAGCCGTCATTGAAGGGCTGCGAAAGCTCGGCCATCCGGTCTCGGTGCGGGACGAGCGGCTACTGACGGCCGATTTTGCCTCGCCGACCGGTGTCCGGCGCGGACCGGATGGCACGCTGACCGGCGGCGCTGATCCCTACTACTTCCCGGCGACGGCGGCTGGCCTGGCGTAGGAGACCTTTCCCCGCGACCTTTGCCCGATTGACAACCAGTCTGTGTGATGAGAACATGCGTTCTGCCGGCGAGCCTCCCCGCGCTCTCCCGACGCCGGTGCCGGGACCCACCAACCAGACGGACCCGCTCGGAATACGAGCGGGCGCGTGCCGGACCACTGGTCTGGCAGAGGAGCAGAACATGGCCACTGGTGTCGGATGGTTCGAGATCGGCGCCACGGACTACGATGCGCTGAAATCCTTCTATGGCGAGCTCTTCGGCTGGAAGCTGAACGACGTCAGCAATGACGGGATGAAGTACGCCATGTTCCAGGGCGATGGCGACGCCATCGGCGGCGGCCTCTACGAGGGTGAGGCCAAGGGGGCGCTCGTCTACATCGCCGTCGACGACGTCGATGCCTCGCTGGCGCAGATCAGCGCGAAAGGCGGCGAGGTGATCACGCCGAAGACCGTCGTTCCGGGCATGGTCACCTTCGCGCAGTTCAAGGATCCATTTGGCAACGTGATCGGTCTCTACGAAAACGCGATGCCGGAGTAGACGGCCCTCACCTCCAACCCCTCTCCCAGGATTGGGAGAGGGGTGGCCGCAGGCCGGGGTGAGGGATTCGTGGCGCGAACGTTGCGCGATCTCCCGTGTCGCGCCGGGATGTCCATCGGATGATGTCCCAACCCGGCGCGCTGAAGGGAGACGAGACCGATGCCATTGACCCAGGAGACCTGTGAGGCCTGCCGCGCTGATTCGCCGCGCGTGACGGATGACGAGCAACAGGAGTTGGGACGCGAAATCCCGGACTGGACGATGATCGAGGTTGACGGCGTGCAGCGGTTGCAGCGGCAGTTCGCATTGAAGGATTTTAAGTCCGCGCTGGCGTTCACACAGCAGGTCGGCGATGCGGCCGAGGCCGCCGGCCATCATCCGGCCATTCTGACCGAATGGGGCAAGGTCACCGTCACCTGGTGGACGCACGCGATCCATGGCCTCCATCGCAACGATTACATCATGGCGGCGAAGTCGGACGAGTTGTACCGGAACGCGGCGGGCGCGAAGCGCTGAGCCTGGCACTGGGGAAGGTATTCTGCCCGTTTTGCCAATCCGCCCTGCCTGTCATTCTGAGCGCCGCAGGGCGAAGAATCTCTCATTTGTGCCTACGCGGGCATTCGTGTTGGCTGCGGATGCCGCTGCGGCGGGAGATTCCTCCTGCGTCGGAATGACAGCGGAGGGGTTGGCGAACGCGAGCGGTCGTGGCGGCGCTGGGCCGCTGTGGCGGGAGATGGTTCGCCTGCGCTCACCATGACGGCGAGGGGGATCGGCGGGAAGAGACGTGATTGGGCGAGGAGAGGCGACCACGCGGGGTCGCCCCTACAACGAGCCGTCTCCACTGAACAGTTGCTGTCCGGAAACGTGTCGCATCCCGTATGCTGGGAACCGCGATTGCGCGCGATGGGGTGAGGGGGCGGCATGTTCGACGGGGACCGGTTCTGGCATGATGTCTCGACCTCCTACCAGCACCACATCCTCGATCAGGACAAGCAGGCGCAGTTCTTCATCCTCGCCGCGTTCCTCATCACCTTCACCACCGTCCGCGTCATCACCCACCTCATCCGTGGCGGGCACCTCACACACGTCTTTCACAACGTCTCGACGAAGGGCGGCACCCACCTCCATCACCTCGTGCCGGGCATCCTGCTCCTGCTGCTGAGCGGCTTCCTCGGCATAGGGTTCCCGGACCTCGCGCACCGCGAGCTGCTGGCCATCCTGTTCGGGATCGGCGCGGCGCTGACGCTGGACGAATTCGCCCTCTGGCTCCATCTCGAGGATGTCTACTGGGCCAAACAGGGGCGCCAGAGCATCGACGCGGTCGTCATCGCGGCCACGCTCGTCGGACTCACCATCCTCGGCTGGGGATTCTGGCTCGATCTGGGGCGCGCCACGGGCCGGCTCATCGGCGTGAGTTGAGGCGGCGTCCGGCGCACCTTGTATCGCCCTACCCCCTGTGACAGAATGACAGCCGTATTCGCGCAAGATGCCCGGTAGTCCAGCCGGGCGGGGATCTACTTGGGATTCACGTCGACTCGCTCAGCGGCCGCTCACGTTGGAGAGCTGCGCCCGCGTTTTCGGGGAGGATTCGATGTCCAGCAACGACAAGAAGCGAATGGCTGACGTCTTCGGCGCCAGGGCCAACCGCCGTCAGATGATCCGCGGCGCGGCCGGCGCCGGTCTCGCCGCGCCGGCGTTCGCCGCCGGTCTGCAAGCCGCCGGCGCGGCGGGGACGACCCGGTTCGCCACGGTCGACCGCGCCCAGGGCACGCCGAAAAAGGGCGGCACCTTCGTTTGCCTCGGCGACCAGGAGGTCGTCGGCCTCAGTCCGGAGGACGCCGATCCGACCGTCGTCTGGGCCGTCGTCTGCCAGATCCACGATAGCCTCTACGAGCAGGATGAGAACAACGAGCTGCAGCCGGCCCTCGCCGAGTCCTACACCATCTCGCCGGACGGCAAGACCTGGACCTTCAAGCTCCGCAAGGGCGTCAAGTTCCACAATGGCGACGACTTCACCTCGGAAGACGTGAAGTACACCTATGACTGGATCATGGACGCGAAGAACGGTTCGACCCGGATCGGCAACTTCGATCTCGTCGCCAAGGTCGACGCGCCGGACCCGCTCACCGTCGTCGTGACGCTGAAGGCACCGAGCCCGTCGATGCTCTTCAACGTCGGCGGCACCTATATCTATCCCGCCAAGTACCACGCCCAGGTCGGCGAAAAGGGCTACAAGGCGAAACCGGTCGGGACCGGCCCGTTCAAGCTCAAGGAGTGGAACGCGGCCGAGCGGACGACGCTGACGGCCTTCGACGATCACTTCCGCGGCCGCCCCTATGTCGATGAGTTCCGCATGGACGTCGTGCCGGAGGCCTCCGGCCGCGCCGCCGCCCTCGAAGCCGGCAAGGCCGACACCACCATCTGGCCGCTCGGCCCGGAAGATAACCAGTCGATCAAGGACGGCGGCAAGTTCGCCTATTGGGACTGGGTGCAGGGCGCGATCAACCACTTCCCACTCAACAACGAGCACCCCTTCCTCTCCGACAAGGAAGCCCGCAAGGCGATGATGTACGCCATCGACCGGCAGTCCATCGTCGACGACATCTTCCAGGGCGCCGCGGTCGTGGCCGACAGCAACATGTCGCCGGCCTTCAAGTGGCACACCGACGACGTCACCAAGTACGACTACGACCCGGACAAGGCCAAGCAGACCCTGGATGCCGCGGGCTGGACAGGGAGCGGCACCCGCGCGAAGAACGGTCAGAAGGCCGCCTTCGAGTGCATCGTCAAGACGGGCGACACGGTGCGCCGGCCGGAGGCGGAGATCGTCCAGCAGCTCTTCAAGGACGTTGGCATCGACATGCAGCTGCGCGAGGAGCCGAGCCCGGCCATGCTCGACGGCATGCGCACGGGCAAGGCCGACGCCGCCCTCTTCAACTGGACCTACGGCACCGCCGATCCGGATGCAACCAACGAGCTCAGCTCCGGCGGCGCCAATAACTTCTCGCACTTCAAGAACGCGAAGGTCGACGAGCTTCTGAAGCAGGGGCTCACCGAGATGGACGAGAAGAAGCGAATCGCGATCTACCAGCAGATCCAGCAGATCATCACCGAGGAAGTGCCCTTCCTCTACATCCTGATCCTGAAGGCGACGACCTTCTACGCCAAGCGCGTCAAGGGCGTGCCAGAGAAGATGCTCAACGGCGACAACTTCATCCAGAAGGTCTACCAGGTCTGGATCGAGGGATAGCGATCAGTCGGTCAGGGCGGCCCCGTGTGGCCGCCCTGACCCGACGTAGGGCGACCACACGGGGTCGCCCCTACACCGATGACAGGTTTCGCACGTGTATGTAGGGGCCGATCTTGTATCGGCCCGGCGCCGCCAACCCGTTTCGTGATTGGGCGGGTAGCGCGGGCGGACAGGAGGTCCGCCCCGACACGATTGCGGCGAATCCCAGCCCGTTTCACCCGGTTCACCAGAGAGTCCCGGTCCCAGGAGTCTCCCCGCGTGTTGTTCCCATGCTGAGCTACATCATCAATCGCCTCTTCCAGGGCGCCATCGTCGTCGTGCTGGTCAGTATCCTGACCTTCCTCGTGATGCAGGCCGTGCCGGGGAGCCCGGTCGACCTGATGATCGGCAAGCAGAAGGTCAGCATCGAGCAGCGCAAGGCGATCGAGCACAAGTGGGGGTTCGACCGTCCCTGGTACGATCAGTACTTCACCTGGGCCGGCAACCTCGTGACCGGCAACATGGGCGAGTCGGTTGTCCGCACTGGCGAGCCGGTCAGCTCGATGATCAAGAACGCGGCGCTGATGACGCTGCGCCTCAACGTCCTCTCCTTCTTCATCTCGATCGCGATCGCCATCCCGATCGGGATGCTCGCGGCGATCAAGCGCTACTCCTGGTTCGACTACGGCTCGATGCTCGGGGCGACGATCGGGGTCACGATCCCGAACTACTGGATCGCGCTGATGGGGATCGTCCTCTTCTCGGTCAAGCTCGGCTGGCTGCCGCCCTATGGGGCCGATTCCTGGAAGAGCTACATTTTGCCGGTCTTCGTCCTCGCCTTCGAGGAGATCGCCGCGCTGGCCCGGCTGACGCGCGGCGCGACGATGGAGGTGCTCGGGCAGGACTATGTGACGACCGCCCGCGCCAAGGGGCTGAAGGAGAAGGTCGTCATCAGCCGGCACGTGCTGCGGAACGCGCTCTTGCCGATCATCACGGTCATCGGCTACCGGATCGCCTTCATCCTCAGCGGCACGATCGTCGTGGAGACCGTCTTCGGCTGGCCGGGGATGGGCCGGCTTTTCTTCGACTCGATCAACCGGCTCGATTACCAGGTGGTCCAGGCGATCGTCCTCGTGCTGAGCATCGTGATCGTCGTCGTCAACATCCTGACCGATCTCACCTACGCGCTGATCGATCCGCGCGTGCGCATCAGGTAGCCGCCATGAGCATCGACACGACCGGCGCGATCCGCGAGACCGGGCCAACAGAGAAATCGACACCGGCGGCCGGGACGCTGGCGACGCAGGGCGTGCGCGAGGCGCGAAGCAACCGCAATCAGGTCTGGCGCCGCTTCGTCCGGTACAAGCCCGGGGTCTTCGGCCTCGTCTTCATCCTGCTGCTCATCGGCTGCGCCCTCGCCGCGCCGCTCATCGCGCCGCACGACCCGTTCGAGATTCACATGAGGCTGCGCGGGCACGCGCCCTCCAGTGAGTATCTGCTCGGCAACGACTCGATCGGGCGGGACATCCTCAGCCGGCTGATCTACGGCACTCGCGTCGCACTGATCGTCGGCATCGGTGCCACGGCGATCGCGGTCACGATCGGCGTGACCGTCGGGGCGATCGCCGGCTACTTCGGTGGCTGGGTCGACTTCGTCCTTTCGCGCCTCGTCGACGCGCTGATGGCATTCCCGCTGCTGGCGCTGCTGCTAACCCTCTCGGCCGTCTTCGGTCCGAGCCTGCGCAACGCCGTGATCGTCATCGGCTGCAGCATCTGGGCGAGCTACGCCCGGATCGTGCGGGCCGAGGTGCTGAGTCTGCGCGAGTTCGACTACGTGCTGGCCGCGCGGGCCGCGGGCGCGAGCGACCGCCGTATCATTGCCCGACACATCGTGCCGAACGCGCTCGGGCCGGTCATCGTCCTGGCGAGTCTCGCGATCGGCGGCGTGATCATCCTCGAATCGGCGCTCTCGTTCCTCGGGCTCGGTGTCCGGCCGCCGACGCCCTCCTGGGGCGCGATGCTGGCCGATGGGCGCGAGTTCCTGCGCCGCTATCCGCACATCGCGATCGCGCCGGGCATCGCGATCGCGGTCACGGTCCTCGCCTTCAACCTGGTTGGTGACGGCCTGCGCGACGCGCTTGATCCACGCGTGACCGATTGACGTTTACCAAGGGGAATCACGGCACTGCTGCGGCGAACCGTTTGCCGCGTCCGGATTGGTATGCTTCGGTCATGATGACGCCGCGTGTTCCTCGGACCAGCCCCCTCCCCCAGCCCCTCCCCCGATTCCGGGAGAGGGGAGCCTTTCCCCGACGCGTATGTCGGGATGCGCAGATCGGTGTAGGGGCGACCCCACGTGGTCACCGTGTCCGGGGGAAAGAGCGGCCCCGTGGGGCCGCCCCTACGATGGGACATCACCAAACAAGGCGGTTTCTCGCGTTTCTCATCCCGCTCCTGCTGCTTGCCACCCTTGTCTTCGCCCCGGGCGTCGAGGCGCACGCGGAGCTGGTGAAGGCCGATCCGGCGGTCAATGGGCTGGTGGCGGCCTCGCCGGCGCAGCTTCACCTCTGGTTCTCGGAATCGCTCGTCTTCAATGACCGCACGCCGACCGTCCAGGTGCTGGACGACAAGGGGCGAGAGATCAAGGTCACGAAGGTCAGCGTCGATCCGAACAATGACCGCGAGATGATCGTCGATCTCCCGTCGTTCGGCCCGGGCACGTACACCGTCAAGTGGACGAACCAGTCGAAGGACGACGGGCACGTCCTCAGCGGCGCCTACGCCTTCCGGGTCGGCGGCGGCCTGCCGGCCGGCGCGGCGACGACGGTCGGGCAGACGCCGGCGGCGTGGGCGGTGGCCCTGCGCTGGCTCACCTACCTCGGCGCGGCGCTCGCGCTCGGCGGCTTCTTCTTCACGCTGATCGTCCTGCCCGGCGGTGCGGCCTCCACGGCAGGCAACCGGCGGCGGAATATCGCCATCCTCGCCGGCGCGGCCGTCGCGCTCGTGGCGACGGTCCTCGAACCGGTGTTGCAGACATTCTTCCCGCCCGAGGGGTTGACCGGCGGATTCCTCGACCTGGTGCGCGGGCAGCCGACCGCCTGGTGGCTGCGGCCCGGCGCGCTGATCCCGCTGGTCATCCTCGCCATCGTCCTCGTCGGGCCGCTGCGCGGTCGGCTGCCGCAGCCGCTCGCCTGGCTGGGCGCGGCGCTGGCGGCGATCGCCATCCTCGGTCTCGCCTTGACCAGTCACGCCTCCGGCCGCGCCACCTGGCGGGACGTCGCCGTGCTGGTCGACGTGCTCCACCAGTGGTCGACCGCGCTCTGGGTCGGTGGGCTGGCGCACCTCGCGCTCTGGTGGCCGGCGCGCGCCGCGGCGGAGGGCGAGACGCCGACGGAGACTTTGCCGCTGCGCCGCTTCTCGGCGATCGCGCTCTGCCTCTTCGCCGTCGCCGTCGCCTCGGGCGTCGGCAATGCGGCCTTCATCCTGCCTGCGCTTTCCTCGCTCTGGTCGAGCGATTATGGCTATGTCCTCATCGCCAAGGGTGTGGTGCTGTTGATCCCGTTCGGGCTGGCGGCTTATCACCACCGCACGATCTCCCGCGCGGTCGGAACCGCCCTGCACGCGTTGCACCGCACGGTCCGGGTCGAGGCGATCGTCGTGCTGGCCGTGGTCCTCGGCGGCTCTGTCCTTGCGCTCTCCGCGCCGCCCGTCATCTCCAAGGCGCCGCTTGACAACGTGCAGCTCGTTGAGCCCGTGCTCGACGCCCAGGGGAACACGCAGGCGAACATCCACCTGACGGTCGATCCCGCCAAGCCCGGCACGAACGCGGTCGATCTACGGGTGACGGACCAAAATGGCAAGCCGGTGCCGGCGGACAAGATGCGCCGCCTCTGGGCCGATTTCGCCAGCCTCAGCTACGGCACCGTGCGGGACAACGTCGAGGCCACGGCGGACCCGGCCAAGCCGGATTCCTACGCGATCAACGGGCTCGACCTGAGCCTGGAGGGCTGGTGGCGGGTGACCGCGCACGTGATGATGTCCGACTTCTCGACCATGTCGGCCGACTTCTACCTGATGCTGCCCGACCCGAACGTCAACGGCTTCGACGCGCCGCCGAAGCCGAAGAACGATCCCGAAGCGCAGGCGCTCTACGAGCATGCGTTGAAACAGCTCGCCTCGCTGCACAGTCTGAAGTTCACGCAGGCGATCGGCAGTGGCCAGGATGTGCTCGTGACCGCCCATCTCGCGATCACGATCGATCCGAAGACCGGACAGACGACGGCGTCGTCGCTCGATTCGCCGAACTACCATTCCATCTCGGTCGGGCAGAAGTCGTGGCTGAAGCAGGAAGGCGGCGGCTGGCTGGAGCAGCCGAGCAACCTGTTGCCACCGCTCTCGTCCTGGGTCGATACCTACGGCGGAGGCACGAACGTCCGCTTTGGCATCAAGGAGATGATGGGCGGCGAGGAGGCGCAGATCGTCACCTTCTACCTGCCGGAGAAGCCGTCGCAGGCGGAGGCGTGGTTCGCCTGGTGGATCGGGACGAAGACGGGTCGGCTCTACCAGATGACGATGACCGCCGATCAGCACTACATGGTCGAGACCCATTCGGATTTCAACGGCAACTTCACGATCTCGCCACCGCCGGGCGCCGCCTTCCATTCCGGGCCGGACCTCCGCGCCGTGCGACCGTCCGCCGTCGGGCGCGGATGAGGGGGTGCGGGGTGGGTGTGACGTGATGGTGGGCGCCGCGCGGGGCTGAAGACCCGCGCTCACTCCCAATGGAAGCCGGCTGAAGACCGGCTGGCGGCAATGAGATACGCGGTATGTGGGACGTTGGGCGGCGAGAAGCCGTTGCAGGGTCGCTCCTGCGTGGCCGCCTTCTTGCCGCCACGCGTGGTGCCTCTGCCCAATCTCCTTTGCTGTCATGCTGACGCAGGAAGAATCTCCCGCCGCCGCGG
>JAICKJ010000118.1 GCA_025928015.1 Thermomicrobiales bacterium | reverse complement strand
GGCATGACCGCGACCCTTCAGTCCCGCTATGCCGCCACCGATCTGGCGCCGCGCGCCCACCGCGGCCGCGCGCTCGCCACCGTCGTCTGGGCGACGACCGTTGGCTCGGTCCTCGGCCCGAATCTCGCCTCGCCGATGGGCCGCTTCGGCCGCGCGATCGGCGTGCCGGAGCTGGCCGGCCCCTATCTGCTCACGGTCGGCGTCTTCCTGCTGGCGGCGTTGCTCGTCTCCGTCTTGCTGCGGCCCGATCCGCTCCTCGTCGCCCGCGCCTTAGGGGATGCGGACACACCGCAAGGCCACCCGCGTCAGCGCCGCTCGATGCGCGAGGCGCTGGACACGATGACCGCCAATCCGGCGGCGCTCCTTGGCCTCGCCGCCATCGTCGCCGGCCAGGCGGTGATGGTCGCCGTGATGTCGATGACGCCGGTCCACCTCCGCCACGCCGATGCATCGCTGGAGATCATCGGCCTGGTCATCAGCCTGCACATCGCCGGCATGTACGCCGCCTCGCCGCTCGTCGGCATGGCCTCCGATCGCTACGGTCGCCGGCCGGTGATCGCGCTCGGCTGCGCGATTTTGCTCGCCTCGTTCGTCATCGCCGGCACCGCCAGCGGCCACCAGGCGCCGCAGCTCGCGATCGGGCTCTGCCTGCTCGGTTTGGGGTGGTCCTGCACGATGATCGCCGGCTCGACACTGCTCACGGACGCCACGCCGGTCGCCCAACTCCCCAACGTCCAGGGCACCGCCGACGTCCTGATGGGCTTCGGTGGCGCCTCGGCCGGCTTGCTGGCTGGCGTCGTCGTCGGCTTCGGCTCGTACGCCCTGCTGACGATCCTGACCGCCTTCCTCATCGTTCCGCTCCTCCTCGCCACCCTCCGCGCGTCCGTGCTTCCCGCCAACCGCCTGCGCCGAAGCGCCGCAGACTGATGACCCGAAATCCCCGGCTCCTCAATCGGATAAACCGAGTTCATCCTTGTATTCGCGCCACCACTCGTAGAGCTCGTCGAGGACATCACAGAGATCGGGCCATGCGTGACGGCCGATCCACTGCGGCGTGAGTTCGCGCCCTGTCTTTGGATTCCACACGTGCTTGTGAAACTCGTCCGGATGGTTGTACTGCTCGAAAATGTGCGCGTTGTCGTAGCGAAAGATCTTGCGCCGCTGTGGGCCAAGCCATTCCGCGTCGTAACTGTAATCGGTTCCTCGCACCGACCTGTCGGAGGCGAGATGGAGGCGTTCATCGACATGGAGGACAAGATCTCCCCGGCATTCGATATCACCGTGGAGATGAACTTGCCGCTCCGGGCTCAACTTGGTATCAATTCGATCATCGATGACAAAATACGTCGAAAGCTGTCGCAGACGTGAATCGTAAATTGCCAGATAGCGCTCGAGGGTGAGCCGCTGGGAAGGCTCGAATTCAGCGGGCTCTGGCACGCTCTAGTGCCCGAATCGCGAAGATCCATTGCACGACATCGGCCGTTTCGTGCAGCCGGTGATCCTCGATTGCCTCATGGACCTCGTCGGACGGCATTTCATACCGCCGCTCGAACTCTCGCACCCTCGCTTCGAGCCTAGCAATATCCTCCATGGTTGGACGCGGCTGGGCGTCGAGCTCCCGTTGAAGACGCTCGGCGATCTCGGATGGGGACATGCCCGCTCGTGTTCCAATAGTCATAATGTGTTTCCGTTGCTGTTCTTGACCAATTGCCGCGCTGATCCCGTTGTGCTTCGTGTCTACATCATATTACCCGATCACGCCAGTGACATAACGAACGCGGAGAATTCGATTCGACACGGCCGCGAGCCGCGGTTGACGCCCCCTGCCCGCCGTCTTACGCTGAGGCTAACAACCGACCGGTACGGGAGCTCGGGAAGCGCCGGGCTGAGAGGGTGGCCGCTTGCCACCGACCGTCGAACCTGACTGGGGTAATCCCCGCGCAGGAAACGGAGCAGCGTTCCATGAACCAATCCACCCGTTCGTCGTCCGCGACCGTCGCGCTCGATCGCCGTGCCCTGCTCAAAGGCGCCAGTGTGCTCGCCGCCGGTCTCTCCCTTGGGCTGCCGGCCGTCACCCGCGCCGCCACCACCACAAAGATGAGCGTCGCGCTCGACTGGTATCCCAACGCCAATCACGCCGGTCTCTTCCTCGCCCAGGAGCGCGGCTACTTCACCAGCGCCAATCTCGACGTCAAGCTCTACACGCCCGCCGACCCAACCACCGTCCTCCAGACCGTCGGCGCGGGCCGCGACACCCTCGGCATCTCCTACCAGACCGACACCCTCTTCGCCCGCGCCCAGGACGTCCCGGCCGTCTCCATCGCCGCACTCGTCCAGCACCCGCTCAACGCCCTAATGGTCAAGAAGTCCTCCGGCATCACCACCCCCGCCGGGCTCAAGGGCAAGAAGGTCGGCATGGCCGGGCTGCCGAGCGACGAGGCGATGCTGAAGACGATGTTCAAGAAGGCCGGCATTTCCTATGACGATGTCACCGTCGTCAACGTCGGTTACGACCTGCTCCCCGCGCTTCTTTCCGGCAAGGTCGATGGCGTCATCGGCGTCTACTGGACGCACGAGACGATCCTGGCCGAGCAGGAAGGTGTCCCGGTCACCTTTTTCCGGGTCGAGGAGTGGGGCGTGCCCGACTACTACGAGCTCGTCATGGTCGCCGGCGAGGACGTGCTGAAGAAGCAGCCAGACGCCATCTCCGCCTTCCTCGGCGCCATGCGCCGCGGTTACGACGACGTCATCGCCGATCCCGCCGCCGGACTCGACGCCCTCAAGCAGGCGAGCAAGGATCTCGACGTGGCGGTCGAGCAGAAGGGGATCGCCCTGCTCATCCCGGTCTGGACCGACCACGGCACGATCCCCTTCGGCACCCAGACGGATGCGCGCTGGAACGCCTATGGTGACTGGATGAAGGAGCAGAAGCTGCTCGACGCGAAGGTCGATATCGCCGCCGCCCATCGGGACGACCTCTTCCCGGCCGGCTCCGGGGCAACCCCGGCGGCTACGCCCGGCGCCTGACCGTCCGCCGGGCCATCCGGCCACTGTGCCGGTGGCATCCATCCCGCGATATTTAGATTGCCGGCCTCAATCCCGACGCCGGCCGGTTGTCGTGACATAAATGAAGGATGCTTCATGGCTACTATCGAAACGCGCCAAGACGAAATGATCGAGTTCCTGCGGACCCTGCGTCAGGTCCGCCAGTTCGCGCCCGGCGAGATCCCGGACGACCAGTTGCGCGCCATCCTCAACGTCGGCCGCTGGTCCGGCAGCGCCTCCAACAAGCAGCCGTGGCAGCTCATCGTCGTCCGCGACCACGACACACTCCAGCGCCTCGCCGACGCTAGCCAGACGGCCAAGCACGTCGCCGGCGCCAGCGCGGCGATCGTCATCGTCCTCGACGGCGCCTCGAAAACGACGGAGACCTTTGACGAAGGGCGTCTGACCGAACGGCTCATGCTCGCTGCCAAGGTCTTCGGCATCGTCGCCGGCGTGGGCTGGGCCGGCGACGCCGATCACGCCCGCCAGGTGCGGTCACTGCTCGGCATCCCGGAGGGCAAGACGGTCCGCGCGATCGTCGCCCTCGGCTATCCGGCCACGTCCGCGCCAGGTGGCCACGGCGGCCGCAAACCGTTCGATGAGGTGGTCGCCTTCGGCCACTATAATGGCTCTGCTCCGCGCGAATAAGCTACCGTTGGGTAGACTGAACGGCGGTCGGAATTTGCCTGACCGCAAGACAAGAGGGCTGCGTAGTTAGTGGATTTGACCCCGGAATTCGATTTTCTCACCAGACTCTTCAGCATCGTCCTGATCGACCTGGTGCTCTCCGGTGACAACGCCGTGGTCATCGGCATGGCCGCGCGCCGCCTCTCCGACGACAACCGGAAGAAGGCGATCATCTGGGGCGGCGTCGGCGCGGTTGTCCTGCGCGTCATCTTCACCGTCGCCGCCGCCTTGCTGCTCGGCATCTCCTATTTGCAGGCGATCGGCGGCATCCTCCTGCTCTGGATCGCCCTCCGCCTCATCAAGCCGAGCCACGAGGAGGCGCACATCCACGAGGCCGGCTCGCTCGGCGACGCGATCAAGACGATCATTCTCGCCGACATCGTCATGAGCCTGGACAACATCCTCGCCGTCGGCGGCGCCGCCCACGGCCACATCGGGCTGCTCATCTTCGGCCTGATGCTCTCGATCCCGATCCTGATGCTCGGCAGCAATCTCGTCGCCAAGCTGCTGCAGCGGCTGCCGATCCTGCTCTACATCGGCGTCTTCGTCCTGGTCCACGCCGCGGTCGGCATGATCCTCGGCGACAAGCTGGTCGCGGACATCTATGAGAGCAACGAATGGGTCGTGCTGATCGCCTCGGCGGTCGTCACCGCCGTTCTCGTGCTGGCGATCCGGCTGATCTACCACGGCCTCGCCGGCATTGACGACACCGCCCCCGTTCCCACCTCGACTCCCGAGCACTCGGCGCAGGTGTAGACGGCCAGACGGCTCTCACCCTCAGCCCCTCTCCCAGCATTGGGAGAGGGAAGCTCTTCCCCCAAGACGTGCGGCGGGATGTCAGAATCATGTAGGGGTGGACCGATGTGTCCACCCGCGCCACCACCAATCCCGCGCCCTCCCGCCAGCCCGCCTCGCTGTCATCCTGAGCGCAGTCGAAGAGCCTGCCCTGAACGTGTCGAAGGGATCTCCCGCCGCGGCGGCGTCCTCGCTCGGGCCCTGTCCCGTTACGCTCGTCCCAACCCGCGACGCGATGCCAGCGTGGCGGGCGTTCGCTGCGCTCACCAGAGAGATTTCTCATGCGCTCGGAATGCCAGCGTGGCGCATGGGGAAGCGGGAAACGACGCGCCAGGGAACCGGTTCCCATTCCCGCGCCTCGTCTCGGTATAGTTTAGTACTTGACAATGAGCCGTTACCGCGGTATAGTTGCACACGAAAGGTAAGCAGACGGTGGCACGAGGGGTGCCACCGGATACCGATACGGCCGGGGACTCCCGGCAAGCGACCGGCGCCGCCACGCCGGCCAGGAGTTACAAAGGGACCATGGTTTCCACGCAAACGCAAACGACCACCAGTGTCTGGACGATCGACCCAGCGCACAGCAACGTCGAGTTCGCCGTCAAGCACATGATGTTCACGACGGTCAAGGGCCGCTTCGCCGGCGTTGATGGTCAGATCGAGCTCAACGAGCAGGATCTCGCCGATTCCTTCGTCAACGTCACCATCGACGTCAACAGCGTCGACACCCGCGAGGAGAAGCGCAATGCCCACCTGCGCTCGGCCGACTTCTTCGATGTCGAGCAGCATCCGGAGATGACCTTCAAGAGCACCAAGGTCGAATCCGACGGCGACGACGAGTTCAAGGTCATCGGCGACCTGACCATCCGCGGCGTCACCCGCCCGGTCGTGCTCGACGTCGAGCAGACCGGCCGCGGCACGAATCCGTGGGGCCAGGAAGTGATCGGGTTCGAGGCCAGGACGAAGATCAATCGCAAGGACTACGGCCTCAACTGGAACGCGGCGCTGGAGAGCGGTGGGGTGCTCGTCAGCGATGACGTCAAGATCTCGCTCGACATCCAGGCGCACCGCTAAGTCCATCCGCGCAAAAGCAATCCGGAACGGGGCGGTTGACGTATTACCAAGTGATGGCAGCCGTGGAAGCGCGGTTGTTGTCAACAATCTCCGTGGGGTGTCGCACACACTCCACCCCTCCCCTTCCCGCATGAGCCCGGCCTTCGCGCCGGGCTCATGTATTCCGGGGAAACCAGCGCACCCGTGGGCGCGTTCTGAACGGCAATGACGGCGCGGCTCGCCTTGCACGCGAGCCTGACGGCGGTGTACGGTCAACCGTGGATCGTTCCGCGCTGACCAGGCGCGGCGCTCCGTGCGATGCACCTACGCCCGTGCTCCCGCCCCCATCGCTCGTGAAAGGCTCACTCCGCGTGGCGCACTACCGTTCCCCATATGCGGCCGGTCCCCGCCACGCGCCGCGCTGGCCCTGGGTCTTCGCCGCCCTGATGCTGCTGGCCATCATCGGCATCGGCGCCATTCTCGTCCGCGACCGCCTCTTCGACTCCGATCAGCCAGTCATCAACGAGTTGGCGCAACGCGCCACCGACACGGCGGGCACCGGCACCAGGAGCCCCGGCAATCCGCTCGCGCTCGCCAATCCGACGCGCGCGCCCTCGCCGACCCCGACGAACACGCCGGTCCCCACGAATACGCCCGCCCCGACCCCCACCCCGGTCGACACCCAGGCGCCGCGCAAGGTGGCCGAAGCCTGGGTCGGACTCTGGTCCACCGGCGACTACAAATCCATGTACGACCTCCTCAGCGCCGATACGCAGAAGAAGGTCAGCCAGCAGGACTTCATCCAGCGCTACACCGACATCGCCAAGGAAGCCGGGCTGACGAAGATCAGCGCCAAGCTGACCGGCGAGCCCGACTTGCAGGGTCAGGCGCCGATCCACGTCACGATGGAATCCGGCCTCGTCGGCAAGATCGAGCAGGACAACACCATCTCACTCGTCAAGAGCGGCAATCAGTGGCGCGTCGCCTGGACCCCGTCGCTCATCTTCCGCAACCTCGGCGATACCGGCTGCGTCAACTTCGAGGGGCAGTTGCCCACCCGCGGCCGCATCCTCGACCGCAACGGCAAGGTGCTGGCGGCCGATATCGTCGTCTCCCAGGTCGGCATCGTGCCCGGCCAGCTCACGGACGAAAACGCCGAGCTGACGCAGCTCGGTCAAGTCCTCAAGATGTCGCCGGATGACATCCGCGCCCGCTACAAGGATGCCGGGCCAACCTGGTTCGTCCCGATCAAGAACATGCCCGGCGACCAGTCGCGCGACATCATCAACGCCACCCAGAACATGCCCGGCGTCGAGGTCCGCCGCTCAACCTCCCGCCAGTATCCGTACGGCGCCCTCGCCGCCCACGTCACCGGCTACGTCAGCCCGGCGACTGCCCAGGATATCCAGGACGACAACACCGGCTCGATCAAGGCCGGCGACATGGTCGCCCGTGACGGCGTCGAATACGGCGCCAACGATCTCCTCTCCGGCAAGCCCGGCGGCACCCTGGCCATCGTCGAGTGCGAGACGCGCGCGCAGCGCGAGGTGATCGCCCAGACGGACGGCACCCCCGCCAAGGACGTCTACCTGACACTCGACATCGACTTCCAGAAGCAGGTCGACAAGGCGCTCAGCGACGTCAAGGGTCCGACCCGCGGCAGCGCGGTGATCCTCGACCCGCGCACCGGCGCGATTCTCGCCCTCGTCAGTCACCCGTCCTACGATCCCAACGGCTTCATCACCGGGTTCGACCAGAAGGCCCAGGCGGAGCTGAATGACCAGACGAAGCAGCCGCTGCTCAACCGCGTCACCGAGGCGACCTACCCGACCGGCTCGATCTTCAAGGTCATCACCATGTCCGCCGGCATGAAGGACCTCGGCTACACCGGTGACACCCAGATCGATTGTCCATCGTCCTTCACGATCGGCAATCAGACGTGGGATGACTGGGTGGTCGAGAACGGGCTCGGCGCGCAGGGCATGCTCACCCTCCACAACGGGCTGGTGCGCTCCTGCAACACCGTCTTCTATCAAGTTGGCGCCGCGCTGGACAAGAAGAACGAGAACGCCCTGCCAAATATGGCGCTCGCCTACGGACTCGGCAAACCGACCGGTATCCCGGACTTCCCCGAGGCCGGTGGCACTGTGCCGACGCCGAAGTGGAAGCAGAAGGTCATCAAGGACGGGTGGTCAACCGGCGACGCGGTCAACCTCGCGATCGGTCAGGGCTACCTGCTGGCAACGCCGCTCCAGATGGCCAACGCCTACGCGGCCATCGCCAACGGCGGCACGCTGCTGCGGCCCTACATTGTCGACAAGACCAAGGAGCCCAAGAGCAGCGGCACCGTCCAGGTCGGCAAGCGCACGGTGATCCGCAAGCTGCCGTTGACCAAAGCCCAGATCGACGAGCTGCACAGTGCGCTGCGTGACCAGACCAGCAACACCGAGGGCGTCGGCTCGTCCCGCATCTTCGGGAATTACCCCTGGCCGATCTCCGGCAAGACCGGCACCGCCCAGACGAGCGTCGCCAATGATTCCAAGCCGCACTCCTGGTTCGCCGCCTACGGCCCCGGCGACGCTGGCGACACCGCCACCATCACCTCGATGGTGATGTACGAGGACATCGGCGAGGGCGTCACCTACGCCGCCCCCGCCACCAAGGAAATCTTCGACGCGTACCTGAAATCACCGCTATCGAAGAAGTAGGGGCAATCACCGTGTGGTCGTCCGCGATTCCCGCGTGGTCGCCCGGCGGAAGGGCGGACACACCGGTCCGCCCCTACAGATTCGCGGGGTTTTCGGCATCCTCGTGCCATTGGGCGGGGTTGTTGAAAATGTAGGTTCGGATGTTGTTCAGGGCCTGCTCATTTCGTATGACGTGGTCGTAATAGTTTCGTTGCCACAATCGCTTTGAGAAGGGCGGCCCATCGTCTTCCTTGACTCCACGGATGTAGTCGTTGGTCGTCATTGTCTTGAACCATTGCACGATGGTGCCGAGCGCCGGATTCTCTGGCAATTCAACCTGTAGGGGCGGACCGGTGTGTCCGCCTTCTTCCGGCCGATCATCTTCCACCTGACCCCCAATGAAGATGACGCCATGAACATGGTTTGGCATGACGACGTATGCAGACGTATGCATCGGTGAGAACCGTCGGGAATCGCCGGTTGATGCTGTGCCACCATGAGTCGATGACCAACCCGGCGTCGCTGTAACGCATTGTCCGGTCGCTGACCTCACCGAAGTGCAATGCGCGACCCTGTGTCACGAGAGTGATGAAATAGGCGCCAAAGAGGGTGTAATCGTAGCCGCGCAGGCGGTGTGATCGACGAAGTTCAGACCGCAACCCCATCCCACTCCTCCCCTTGGATTGATGCCCTGCGGCTCCCGTCCTACATCATCAACTGATCGATCAACCACCGGTCGCCCTGTTTCACCAGGATCGCGGTCGTCCCGCTGCCTCCGGCACCGGCCGCGCCGTGGTTGTGCGACGCCATACCGGGATAGCCGACGTCGATCTCGACCCGGATGCGGCCGTCGGACAACCGTCTGAACCCGGTGATGCCCTTCAGTGTCACCCACTGGTCCTGCGGCAGTGGCGTCGGCGGCGCCGTCACCGTCCGCGCGAAGCTCGGTGTCACGCCGCCGGGGAACGACCGCTGGATGGCGGCGTCGCTGAAGAGCGCCAGCCGCCGCATCGTGTCCATCCCGTTGCTGCAGGCGATGAACTCGCTCACCGTTCCGGCGATCGCATCTTTCGTCCCCGCGTCGATTGTCTGGTCCGCCGCCGGTGTCGGTTGCAGGGCGACCATCGGCGGGGGCGTCTTCGACGCCGTGAGCTGGTTGATCTCGTCGACTGTCCGTGACGCCACCGTGCATTTGGCCGGGTCGGCGTCCGGGCTGACGGAGAGTTGATCGGCCTCCTGTTGCTGCACCGACTTGATGTAGGTCAGCACCGCGCGCACGTCGTCGTTGGAGAGCTTGTCGCCGAACGCCGGCATCCCGGTCCCCTGCTTGCCGTTCTTCACCCAGTAGACCAGGTCGCTGTCGGAGTGGACCTGCGCGTGCGGCGCGAAGAAGTCGGCTGGCGGCGGCTGCATGCCCGTGCCGGCGGGCCCATCTCCGCGCAGCTCCGCGCCGTGACAGGAGAGGCAGTAGGTGGTGTAGACCTCCTTGCCGCGCGTGACGAGCGCCTGGTTGGTCGGATCGATGGCGTTGCCCGAGGCCACGGCCAGGGCAGGGTCGATGCGCGCCTGCACCAGCAGCAGCGCGCCCAGCGCCAGCGCCGCGAACCCCAGCCCGAACCCCTCCTTGCGCAACCGTGCCCGGTTGCTGAACGCGCCGAGCACGACGCCGATCACGCCGATCAGGACGAGGATCAGGCCCGATACGCCGCCGGTCGTCTTGAACCGCCAGGCTTCGCCCGGCACATCGACATTCGTCCGCGTCAGCCCCAGATGCAGCGTCTGCTGCGCCGTCTCCGAGGTGTCGTCCGGGTAGCGCAGGATGAGCGTCACCTTCCAGTCGCCCGCGATGCCCAGATCGTTGCTGTGGTACTCGAACGCGTTGCCCGCGACCCGGGCGAGCTGGATTTGCTTCGTGCCCATCTCCTGCCGGGCCGGCACCGTCAACCGGAGCAGCGCCTCGACGTTCGTCGGCAGCGTCTGTCCGCTGACTTCCAGCCGCAGGTGGTTCACCCCGGCGATGCCCGGCGCGATCAGCAGGTCGGCGCGCCGGTCACTGAGATCGAATGGCAGCGAGAGCTGTTTCGCCCGCTGCACCATCACCTCGCGCGCCGGCTCCTTGCTCGTCATCTGCCCGACCGCGACGAATGCGCCGATCACCAGGACCAACTCCGCCGCGACCGTCAGCGTCAGCCGTTTGGACCAAATCCGCGCCGGTGCCTCACCGACTTTCGGCGCCTCCAGCCGCCGGCTGATGACCAGCAGGTTGACCGCCGCGATGAGGAGGGCGATCCCGAGCAGGACGACCTTGACGGTCAGCGCCGTGCCGTAGGACGTCTCCGTCAGCGCCGTCAGGTTGCCGACCTGCAGCCAGGCCGCGTAGAGCCCTGTCAGGCCCATCACGCCCCACGCGGCGAGCGCCATGATCGAGAAGCGCGGGATCGCTCGCGCCAGCACGCACCGCGACTGGTCCGGTGTCAGCTTCCGCGTGAGCGGGAAGAGGACGAAGACGAGGATGAAGAGCCCGCCGGCCCAGAGCGACGCCCCGAGCAGGTGCAGCATGTCGGCCGTGACGGTTGTCGCCTTGCCGGCCGAGCTGGCGCTGGCATGGGAGATCAGGCTGAACGGGATCGGCAGCGCGATCGCGATCAGGCAGGCGATCGTCGCCTCGCCCTTGCGGTGGCGCGGCCACCACCAGGCGCAGGCGGCCAGCACGATCGCGTAGAGAAAGAGCAGGCCCATCCGGATCAGCCAGAGCTTGCCGTAGCGCGTCTGCCCGACCGTATTTGCGACCTTGTCGAAATAAGAGCCCTCGTCGAGCACCGCCGCCTGGACCAGCAGCGCGTAGATCGAGCCGAGCGCCGCCGCCGCCAGCGCGATCAGCGCGTACCGCTGCATCCGCCGCGTCGCGGCCGGCGCCATGCGCCAGACCGGACCGAGCGCGGGCCGGAGGATGAAGAGCCAGAGCGGCCAGATCGCCAGCGCCGCCGCCAGCCCCAGCAGCGCCGCCCAGCGCGATGTCGTCTGCAGCCATTGCGCCGGTCCGCCCCCTTCCGCCGTGCCGGGGATCGTCACCGCCGAGATGTTGGCGTTGGTGCCGATCGTGAAGGCGAAGTAGTTCTCGGCCGTGTGTCCATCGGCGCTGGAGAGCGTCCGCCAGAGCGCGGAGTAGGTGCCGTTCGGCAGGTTCGGCGGCAACGCCAGCGTCATCGTCACCTTGTCGGCGCCGAACGAGAGCCTGGTGCCGTCGATCTGCTTGCCCGTCGCGTCGTACAGCGCCGCCTTGCTGTACGACTGGTCCAGTGGCTCGGTGAAGCGCATGGTGACGGTCGCCGGCTCGCTCGCCAGCACGGCGCCGGACGCCGGCGTGCTGGTGTCCAGCTCCGCGTGCGCCGCCACGCCCAGCGGTGTCAGCAGCATGACGACCAGCAGCACCGCTGCGGCCGCCACCATCCGCCGGATTCCAGTGGTCCACAGTCCGGAAATCTTCCCGGACCCCATACGGAGCATCACGCCCCCAAGCGCTGATTCTGAATATCTCGACTACGGCGGGGCGGACTTCACGCCCACCCCGCCATAACATGATGCATTCCCACGCTCATGCGGGGAATACTCCCCTCTCCCTACGTTGGGGGTGGGGGAGGGGGCCGTTACGCCGCCTTGCCCACCTGCCACTTGCGCAGCGCGAACGCGCCGCCGATGAGCACCAGCATCACGCCCGCGGCCGCGGCCGGCATC
>JAICKJ010000303.1 GCA_025928015.1 Thermomicrobiales bacterium | reverse complement strand
CCGTCGATGATCGCGAGCTGGGCACGCTCCCGCTCCTCCAGATCGGTCCGCCCGCCAGCCTGGAACTGCTCGATCGCCTCCTGGCGCTGGCGCGCCTGTTGGCGGAGCAACGCGACTTCCTCCTGCTCCGTCAACGGCTGCCGCTTCTCGATCTCGGCATTCTTGACCGCCGACAGGAGGAAGCGCAGGGCATCCCGCCTGGGGGCATCGCGATCCCGCATCGCCTGCCTCAAGTCGGTTTCGAGTCGGGCGCGCAGTGACGTTGCTTCCATCGATTTCTTCCCCATCATCCGGATCAGCGCAGGATCAGCCGAGCGTCGCCAGCGGGCGGCCGCCGAGGACATGCAGATGCAGGTGGTGGACCGTCTGGCCAGCGTCGTCCCCGACGTTGGTGAGAATCCGGTATCCGCTCTGATCCACGCCTTGCTCCTTCGCGACTTGATTGGCAACGGCGACGAGCTCGCTCAACAAGCCGGCGTCATCGCCATTGAGGGCGGACGCGCTCGAAATGTGCCGCTTGGGGACGACGAGCACATGCGTCGGCGCCTGCGGCGCAATATCCGCGAAGGCGACGACATCATCGGTCTCGACGAGAAACGGGGTGTTCAGCTCGCCGGCGGCTATCTTGCAAAAGAGGCAATCGGGATCTCGTGTTTCAACCATGTGAGCAGACCTCCATCCCCCTGGTACGCTTCCGTCTGATGCGATCGTCGCGCATCCGTTCCGCTAGCGTCAGTATGCCAGACGATGCCAGAGCTTCCTGAAGTCGAAACTGTCCGCCGCCTGCTCATCCCGAGCATCGTCGGTCACTCCATGTTGGGGATCGAGCCGCGCGATTTTGCGGACGTCATGGGCGGTCTGGACATTGCCCAGGCATCGGCGGCAGTGGCCGGCGCCAGGATCACCTCGGTCGACCGCCGCGCCAAGTACCTCTTCATCCACCTCGATACCGGTGATGCGCTGATTGTCCACCTGCGGATGACCGGCCGCTTGCTCGTCGTGCCCGCTTCGGCCCCGTCGGTCCGGTTCGAACACCTCGCGATCAAGCTCGATGGCGATCTCGACCTGCGCTTTGGCGACCAGCGCAAGTTCGGCCGCGTCATCCTCGCGCGGCCAGACGATGTCGCCGCCCTCTCCCGTCGCCTCGGTCCCGAACCGCTCAGCCCGTCACTGACTTCCGCCCGGCTGCGGGAACGCCTCCAGCGGCACCGCGCCAGCATCAAGAGCATCCTGCTCGACCAACGGGTCATCGCCGGTCTCGGCAATATTTATGTCGATGAGGCGCTCTTCCTCGCCGGCATCCACCCGTTGCGTCCCGCCGACTCGCTCGATAACGCTGAAACGCGGCGGCTCTTGCGAGCGATCCGCCGGGTCTTGCGCCAGGCGATCGACAACCAGGGAACGACCTTCTCGACGTTCGAGAGTCCCTACGGCGAGCGCGGTGACAACGCCCGCACCCTCCTCGTCTACGGCAAAGGCGCAGATGCCCTCCCCTGTCCCACCTGTGGGACGCCGCTGACCCGACTGATCGTCGGCGGACGCGGCACGACGATCTGCCCCTCTTGCCAGCCATTGCCGGATCATGCTGACGCCGTCGCCAGCGCCGATCTCACGAACGCCTGACCATGCGCTAGACACGTGGGCCACCTTTCCGCAGCCACCGGTAGCCGTATCCATCGATCTCGGCCTCCTCGGTGCGACTGTTGAACGGGTCGTAGCGCCGGTTGCTGAAGACGTCGGTCCACGGTTCGTCCGGATCGCCTTCCAGGTCGAGACGGATCGAGCATGCCTCCAACGAGAGATTGTGGAGCGCCACGATCGAACCGGTCTCCCAATCGCAGCGATGCGCAAGCACGGACCGGGCGTCCGTCCTGATGACCTCATACGAGCCGGAGCCGAACTCCGGCGCCAGCTTCCGCTGCCGGATCGCGCGTTCGAGCCAGTGCAGGAGCGAATCGGCATCACGCTGCTGCGCGACGACATTCAACGTCTCAAACCCATAATCACCGCCGGTGATGACCGGCTCGATCAATTTCTCCGCCGAGGCGGTCGAAAATCCGCCATTGGGACGATCCGACCACTGCATCGGCGTCCGCACGCTCCAGCGTTCCTGCAAGTCGAGGTCCTCACCCATGCCGATCTCGTCGCCGTACATGAGCACGGGTGTGCCGGGCATCGTAAGCAGCAGGCTGTAGGCAAGCTCGATCCGCTCGCGGTCGCCGCCGAGCATCGGCGCCAGACGTCGCCGGATGCCCCGGTCGTAGACGCGCATCCACTTGTGCGGCGCGAATGCGTCATAGACCCGTTTGCGGTCCTCGCTGGACAGCCGCTCCAGGTCCAGCTCGTCAAGATTGCGCAGAAAGTTCGCCCACTGGCCGGCCCGGGGCAGGTCCATGTCTCGCATGATTCCGAGGATCTTGGCGATGGGCGTCGCGTCCTGATCAGCGAGCGCGAGAAAGGTGTTCTGGGCGAGCAGGAAGTTGAAGAGCATCTGCAACTCGTCGCCATTGTTGAAATACCCGCGCAGGTGCTCCGAGCTGTCATCCGCCTCGGCAAGGAAGATGGCGTCGCCACGACGCGACCGCATGAACGCGGTCAGCTCGCGCAACAGGTGATGCTGGGCGTCCCGATCGTGAACCTGAAGGTCCGGGCCCTCCAGAATGTGATTCGCGGCGTCAAATCGGAAACCCGCGACATTCAGCTCCAGCCAGAAACTCATGACTTTGAGGATCTCTTCCTTCACGGCCGGATTCGCGAGGTTGAGATCGGGCTCGAACGCATAGAAGAGATGCCGGTAGTAGGCATCGACCTCCTTCACGTACTCCCAGGTGCCATCCTCCGCGCCCGGAAAGCTCGGCTTGCCGGGATTCGCCGGCATCTTCTTGGACCAGTAGTAGTAGCCGTGCAGCGGCGAATCGGCGTCGCGCGTCGCCGCCTGAAACCAGGGGTGCTGATCGGAGCTATGGTGCGGCACGAAATCGACGAGCACCCTGATCCCCCGGCTGGACGCCTGCCGCCGGAACTTAACGAAGTCCGCGAGGGACCCATAGCGCGCATCGACATTCAGATAGTCAGCGACGTCGTACCCGTTGTCTCGCAGCGGACTGGGATAGAAAGGCAGTAACCAGAGGCAGGTGACACCGAGGTTGACGAGGTAGTCGAGGTGGGCGGACATGCCGGCGAAGTCGCCGACACCGTCGCCATTGGCGTCAGCGAACGTGCCGACGTCAATGGCGTAGATGATGCCGTTCTTGTACCAGAGGTCGTTCTCCGCGACGCTGACCACGCACCGTTCCCCCACGTATTTGCGCGCACCGCCAGTTCGCCAGCCCGGTCGCACGTTTCGGACCAGCCGCCTCACCGCGGATGGCCGGCGCCGCGCTGGCATGACATCCGCGATCTCTGCGCAAATCAGAGAGATGGAAGGGACGAGGAGTGAAAGGACCGAGCGGGTGAATACGGATCAACGGCCACCGACATCGGAGGAGAAGCGACGAACCGACACCGACCGCCGCCCGGCCGTGCGCATCATCGGCCTCCAGGTCTGGATGTTCTGGACGGCCATCGTCGTCTTCATCGTCGGGATCATCGTCATTCTCTATTTCGCGCTGTAGCGACGAATATGACGTCAGTCAGAGACAGAGTCGGAAACCCGCAGCACGAATTCTTCCGCCAGTCGAATAGCGTCCTATGCCTCCGCGACTTCCAGCTCGATCGGACTTCCCGGATAGCGAAACTGAGTCGCGTAGGGCGTCAGCAATTGGGCCGCCGCCACGAACTGGTCGAACCCTGGCGCCTGCTCTTGACCCATGGAGGCCAGCAGAACGAGGTCGTGCGTTTTCGAGAACGGTGTGCCGCTGAGCGAGAGAAACGCCTTGAGCGCCGTTTCCGCAGCCTGTTGCGCATGATACGCAGCTTGGTCAGGCAGAACAGGGGCTTCCTGTATCGCTCTGCGGGCGATCATCAGGTCACGTTCCGCTCGCACGAGCCAGTCTCGCGCCTCCGACCGATCCTCAGGCTGCATCATATAGAAGATGCCCTTCTCGCAGGATGACTGCCGGAAGGGAGGTCACGGCACGGATTCGCGATTCAAACTGCGCCCGGTCCATGACCGCGATATCGAACGAGCAGTAGGAGTAAGGAGCAGCGCTCGTGTAGGCGAGTTGAGCGAGCCGGTAGGCTGGCTCGGTGCGACCGGAGACGACCAGCATGAGATCGACATCGCTGTCATGACTGGAATCGTCTCGTGCTCGTGAACCGAAGACGAAGACGCTGTCCGGCTCCAATGAGACAATGAGTCGTCGGACCACGCGGACCGTTTGATCGACCTGTTCATCTGACAGCGAAAGCGCGGCCCGATGAACAGGTGCTCGAAGGTCTTCGGCAGGAATAGCTCGCGTCCTCGCTTGATCTGTCATGCGCTCTTCTTACTCGATCACCCATCGTCGATAGCACGAATCCCCACCCAGGACGGGCAGGGATTCATCGGGGGAGCGGGTGATGG
>JAICKJ010000191.1 GCA_025928015.1 Thermomicrobiales bacterium | reverse complement strand
GCCTGGGGCGTCCAGCGCTCGACGACGACGAAATGGTCGAAGTCCCAGTGGACGATGGCCGGCAGGGGCACGTGGATGAAATCGGCCGGCTGGAGCGAGAAGGCCTTCATGCGGAGGCCGAACTTCGCCGCGGCGGCGATGATTGCGCTGGCGCTGAGGCCATCGCGACCGGCGCCGGTGACGTCGCGCACCTCGGCAACGCGGGTCGGGCGGCCGTGGTAGCCGAGGATCATGGCGAGGCAGGCGGCGCCGCATTCGGTCGCGTTGAGTTGGAGCAGCACCGGCACGCGCCGGCGGCGGATGGGAGGCTTGCGCTGCATCTGTTCCCTCCTTTCTAGAAGAGCCGGCCGACGAGCGGCAGGAACTTGCCGGCCCGGCGGGTGCCGGCGCGAAGCGTCGCCTGGCCGGCGGTGCCTGGCACGGTGGTTGGCGACGATGTGGGATCGGACGTGACCCAGACGAGCGCGACCGGCCCGGCGAGCGCCGACAGGGCCGATGGGGGCAGGCCCAGGCGTTGGGCGACCTGCGCGCGGCTTAATGGCGCGGGCTCTACGACGGCAATCGTGCCGGTATCCTCGTTTGGGCCGAGATCCAGCGTCGCGGCCGTGCCTGGTTGCAGGCGGTGGAGGTCGCGGGCGGGCATCAGGACGGCGACGAGGGGGGCGCCAGTCGCGGAACCCTGCGGCGTCACGATGGCCGGTCCGGTGGCCGAGACGGGGACGGTTGGCAGACAGGCGAGAATGCCGCCGAGGCCGAGCAGGGCGACGAGGAGCCAGCAGGCGAGCCGGATGTGCCGCGCCATCAGCGCCGGCCAGGTCATGGTCGCTGGGCGCTGGGTCTGAGTCTTCAGCCGGTAGTCGAGCGCTTCGCGCCGGAAAATCATGGGTGGTGGCGTGGCCATGCGGGCTCCTCGTTGCGAACCCGTCGCCGAGCGACGGGTTCGCGATGGCTACATCAAGAAAATGAGCCGGCGGCGGGAACGCGCTGCGCCTCCGGGAGACTCGCCCCCGTCTCCTCGATCTTGATGAGCTTTGACTGGGCGTTGACTGCGGTTGCCCCGCCAGTCACCGTGTTGAGTTGCACAGCGGTGAGTTCGGGACCGAGAATCGTTCGGGCGTTGGTGATCTTCATGTCGGTGCTCCTTGGGATACCGCGCGAGTGATCAGGTCCGCTCGGCGAATGCCGAACGCATTGCGAAGGGCTCGCGTGGCGAATTGGGGCGTGGGCCGGTCACTACAATTTGCTGGGCCAGGCGTTGATGGTGCTGGCGGTGACGAGGCCGCCGGTCACGGCGGTGAGTTGCGCCGTGGTGAGCTCGCGGCCGAGCGCCTTCAGGTGATCGAGTGAGGCGTTCATGTCTCGCTCCTGATGTGAGAGAAGGGCGGGCGGCCACACGTGCCGCCCGTCTCCACTGCTGTTAGAACGGGTAGAAGGGTGGGAAGCTGACGGAGGTCCAGGAGCCGTCGACGTAGACGAGGACCGTGTGATCGCCGTACATACCGCCATCGACGTCGTCGAGCTGTTCGTCGGCGAGTTCGGAACCGAGTCACGTCAGTGTGTTGAGAGTCTTCATGTCTGTTCTCCCGTTAGGTCGTGCGCGAACCGTTGGGTTCGCTTCTGAGACTTGTCCCGCGTCGTGCGAGAGGGTCGTGTGGCTGGCTGGCGCTACTGCATCATGCCCCAGATCATCACCGTGTCGAAGGTGCCGAGGGCCCAGATGATGCCACAGACGAGCAGGACACAGCCGCCATCGACGTCGTCGAGTTGCTCGGAGGTGAGCTCGGAACCAAGGGTCGTCAGCGTGTCGAGGGTTTTCATGTGAGGTCTCCTTCTTCTGAGTCGGGCGAACCGGTGTGGTTCGCCCTGTTTGTCTGTCCGGTGCTTCGCGCTGGCTCGCCGCGGTCGGGCCGGTGGCGTTGCGTCCGAGAGTTCTTGTCGCGCCGTCCATCGGTGCTGACAGGACCATGATGCGCCGCCCCGGCGGCGGCGCCATCCGTAGGTCCTACGTATTTGATTCGGAGCGATATGCTCGTTTGGTGATATGTGTGTGGCGATGAGGCGGCCGGTGCGGTCCGGATGCCGGCGGATATCTTCAGGAAATCTTCAGGTTCGTCTCAGGTTGGGTTCATGCAGCGCCCCTATTCTGAAACACGGAAAGACGAACCGATCGCTGATCAGCGTCTTTTCCCATCTCTCCTCCCCACCCCACTTTGCTGTCGGCGGGCTTCCGGGAACGGAACGCCCGCCGGTAGCTTTTTTATGGATGCAGAAGATGCGGTTCAACTGGAGTACCATTCTCGGCGTGACGCTGATCGTCGCCACCTTGACGTGCGCCGTCCTCGTGGGGAGACGGCGGGGGCGATGCGGTCTGCGGCGCGCTGGGGAAGAGCGTGAGATGGCAGCACATCCGCCAGAACGGCGCATTCTGGTCGTCGAGGACGAGCCGGCGATCGCCTCGTTTGTCCGCCGCGGGCTCATCTTCGAGGGGTTCGCGGTCCAGGCGATTGACAATGGGCGCGACGCCTTGCAGAGTATCCGCGACAATCCGCCCGACCTCCTGGTGCTCGATCTGATGCTGCCGCAGGTCGATGGCATCGAGCTGACCCGGCGCATCCGCGCGGCCGAGGCGGCGGAGGGGCGCCGCCAATTGCCGATCCTGATGCTGACGGCGCGCGACTCGATCCAGGACCGGATCACCGGCCTGGACGCCGGCGGCGATGACTACCTGGTCAAGCCGTTCAATTTCGATGAGCTGCTGGCCCGAATCCGGGCGCTGCTCCGCCGCACCACGATTGCTGCGACGGAAAACGGCGAGGTGCTCCATTTCGCCGATGTGAGCGTCGATCTGGGCGCGCGGACGGTCGTCCGGGATGGGCGTGGCCTGCAGCTCACACCGCGCGAGTTCGACCTGCTGGCGCTCTTTTTGCGCCATCCCAATCAGGTCCTGACCCGCTCGACGCTGATGCAGCGGGTTTGGGGCGAGGATTTCTTCGGGGAGTCGAACGTGCTCGAGGTCGTCGTCGGCAATTTGCGCCGCGCACTCGAGGCCGCCGATGAGCCACGGCTGATCCAGACCGTGCGGGGTGTCGGCTATGTTCTCCGGGAAAGCTGAGCGATTACCCGACCCCGATCACGACGCCGGCGCGGCGCCGGCGGAGCCGTGGGTGCATGCGCTCCCGGCTCATGAGACGACCCCGCCCGTCGAGGCGCCGTTCTACCGCTCCATTCGCTTCCGCCTGACCGCCTGGTACGCGACGATTCTGGTGCTCGTGCTGCTGGCGATCGGGCTCGCGCTTTCGACCATGCTCCAGCGAGCGCTCGAGCGCGATATTCAGGCGCGATTGACCGAAGCCGCCAACGAGGTCTTCCTCAAGACAGACGCCCAGATTGGCTATCAGGCGACCGACCAGGGCGGGTTGCAACAGGTCGTGCTCATCAAGCCACCCCAGATCGATTCCATTCTGGTCTCCGGCATAGGCGTGGAAGTGGTCGATTTCCAGGGCAACGCACTCTTCAGCTCCGGCAACTTCCCGGTGCGGGCGCTGAACGGCATCCAGATCGACCCGACGAGCACGAGCACCGCGATCATCAACCGGCGCGTGACCATCGGACAGACGGAAGTGCAGGTGGTCGAGCGCCCGATCGTGAAATTCTTCAAGCCGCCGGGCTCCGACCAGTTGAGCGGGCTGACCGTCGGCGCGATCTTTGTCGGCGAATCCCGCGCGCCGCTGAACCGGACGCTGACGGTTGTCAACCGCACCCTGCGCATCACGGGCGTGATCGGCGTGGCCCTGGCGATCGGCATTGGCTGGCTGCTGGCGGGCCGGGCGCTGGCGCCGGTCGAGCGGATCACGCGGACGGCGAACAAGATCGCGCAGGACCGCGACTCGGCCATGTCGCTGACGACCCGGCTCGACGTGCCGGACACCGGCGACGAGCTGGCCCGGCTCTCGACGACGTTCAACCGGATGCTGGACCGGCTGGAGGAGAGCTTCGCCACGCAGCGGCGGTTCGTCGCCGACGCCTCGCACGAGCTGCGCACGCCGCTGACCTCGATCCGGGGCAACGTCGATGTGCTGCTGCGCCAGTTGCACACGCGGCGGCCGATGAGCGATCTGGCGCTGGCCGAATCGCTGAACGACATTCAGCGCGAGAGCGCCCGCATGGGCCGGCTGATCGAGGACTTGCTGTTGCTGGCGCGGACCGACTCGCCGAAGACGGAGCAGTCGATCCACGTCGCGCCGGTGCGGCTCGATGTGGTGGCGCGCGACGCGCTCCGGACGGCGGAATCGCTGGCGAATGGCCAGCGGCTGGTCCTGCGGGCGGATACCCCGATCGAGGTGATGGGCGACAGCGACCGGCTGACGCAGGTGATGCTGATCCTGCTCGATAACGCCGTCCGGCACACTCCCTCTGGCGGCGTGGTGAGCCTGGCCGTGAAGGCCGCGCCGCAACCCCAGCACGGCACGCCGGGCGCGCTGGTCGAGGTGCGGGATACGGGCGAGGGGATTCCGGCCGACCATCTGGCGCACCTCTTCGAGCGGTTCTACCGGGTCGAGGGATCGCGGACGCGCGCCTCGGGCGGGACCGGGCTGGGGCTGGCGATCGCCAGCGCGCTGGTGCACGCCCACGACGGCGCGATCGATGTGCGGAGCACGCCCGGTCAGGGCAGCATCTTCTCCGTCTGGCTGCCGGCGGGCGAGACCGGCGCGATCGAGGAGCCGAACGCGGATGGATCGCACGCCCGCCACCCGCTGGCCCGCGCCGGTCGCTTCGTGCGCCGGGGCGTGGTGCATACGGACGCGTAGATCGGCCCCCTCCCCCGGCCCCTCCCCCAATTCTGGGAGAGGGGGGGCTTTCTCAAAGACGCGCGTCGGGGAACCGGATCCGTGTAGGGGCGGACCCGTGTGTCCGCCCGGCCAGCCGACCATGACGTTCCGGGTTGCCAATCCGCTCCCCAGGGAACTCCCCTCTCCCAACGTTGGGAGAGGGGACGAGGGGTGAGGGCGATCAGCTCGCCGGGGACGGATCGCAGAGGGCGGCGGGGGCGAGGGCGCGGTCGAGCTCATCGTCCGTCAGGTCGGTCATCTCGGCGGCGACCTCGCGCACGCTGCGGCCCTCGGCGTAGGCGCGCTTGGCGATCCTGGCGCCCAGCTCGTAGCCGATGATCGGGTTGAGCGAGGTGATCATGATCGGGTTGCGCTCCAGCAGCTCGTTGATGTGATCCTCGTTGACCGTGAAACCGGCGATCGCCTTGTCGGCCAGCACGTTCGAGACGCTCGCCAGCAGCTCGATGCTCTCCAGCAGATTGTCGGCGATGACCGGCAGCATCACATTCAGCTCGAAATTGCCGAGCTGGGCGGCGGTCGTGATCGTCGTGTCGTTGCCAATCACCTGGGCGCAGACCATCATCGCCGCCTCGGGGATGACCGGGTTGATCTTGCCCGGCATGATCGACGACCCGGGCTGCAGCGCCGGCAGCGTGATCTCGGCGAAGCCGGCGATCGGGCCGCTGTTCATGAGCCGCAGGTCGTTGGCGATCTTGAGCAAACCGACCGCGTAGGTCTTGAGCTGGCCGCTGATTTCGCAGGCGGTGTCCTGCGTCGCCTGGGCCTCGAAGTGGTTGTCGGTCTCGACGAAGGGCAAGCCGGTACGGCGGGAGAGCTCGGCGGCCATGCGGGCGCCGAAGTCGGCGCGGGAGTTCAGGCCGGTGCCGACGGCGGTGCCGCCGATGGCGAGCTTGGCGAGGCGCGGCAGCGAGGACTCGATCCGCTCGCGCGCGTGGCGCACTTGCGCGGCCCAGCCGCTGATCTCCTGGCCGAGGCGGACCGGGGTCGCGTCCATCAGGTGGGTGCGGCCGGTCTTGACGATATGCATCGTCTCGTGAGCCCGCTTTGTCAACGTCTGTTCGAGATGGATCAGCGCCGGCAGGAGCTGTTCGGCGATCTCCACGTAGGCGGCGACGTGGATCGCCGTCGGGATGACGTCGTTGCTGCTCTGCCCCATGTTGACATGGTCGTTCTGGTGGGGATGGATCTCGCCGCCGGTGTTCCGGGCGGCGTGGGTGGCGATGTCCTCGTTGGCGGTCATGTTGGTCGAGGTGCCGGAACCGGTCTGGAAGAGGTCGATCGGGAAGTGCTCGTCCCAGGCGCCCTCGCTGACCTCGATCGCCGCGGTCTCGATCGCGTTAGCCATCTCCTGGTCGAGCACCCCGTTCCGCGCGTTGACCGTTGCGGCCGCGGCCTTGATGAGGCCGAGGGCGCGGAGAAAGGGGCGGGAGAAGGTCTGGCCGCTGATCGGGAAGTTCTCGACCGCGCGGGCGGTGCTCGCGCCGTAGAGCGCGTCGGCCGGGACGCTCATTTCACCCATGCTGTCGCGTTCGGTCCGCGTCGCCTGCTTCGACGTCGTCGCCATGGTGGTCTGGTCCTTTCTCCGGTGAACGGGCGTTGGTTCGTCTGGGAGAAGTGTAGCCCGGCGTGAGCGGGGATCGTCGCGGCAGCGCGGGGTTGAAAGACCCCGCGCTCAACGTGGAAAGCCGGCTGACAGCCGGCTGGCGACCAGGTGAGGTCGTGGTTTGAGATGTGGGGAAGCCAAAGCCCACTGTAGGGGCGGACCGGCGTGTCCGCCGGCCCCACTACCAAACCCGTTGCCTCTTCCCAATCCGGCTCGCTGTCATCCCGAGCGCAGTCGAGGGATCTCCCGCCGCGGCGGCGTCCTCGTTGAGAACCGATCCCGTCCCGTTCTTGCCAACCCGCCACGCTCGTCCGGCGTGGCAGGCGCTCGCTGCGCTCGGAGAGAGATTTCCTTCGGCAAGCTCAGGACAGGCTCTCGTGCGCTCGGAATGACGGCACTTACGGCTTGCGGAAGCGGAAAACGGATTGCCGCCGAAAGGGCCGCAGAGCGCTCATTCGTACCAGATGGACATTACCGCTTCGAGACGTACTCGGGGCGGATGATGACGATGACGCGCTCGTCGCCCTCCTTCTTGTACGGGTACTCGTCGACGCCCATGTACTTCTTCGCCATCTCGTCGATGTAGGAGCCATCCGGGTCGTCCTCGATCTGCTCGACCTTGCCGCGCACCTCGATGTAACGGTAGGGGTTGGTGGGATCGACGATCAGGAGGGCGATGCGCGGGTCGCGCTCGAGGTTGCGCTCCTTCTGCCGGCCGCGCACAGTGCTGAACTTGATCACCTCGCCATCCCAGCCGAACCAGACCGGGTTGACCTGCGGCTCGCCATTCGGGCCAATCGTGGCCACGTCGGCCAGCGTGGTGGTCTGGAGGAGGTCGACGAGATCGCTCGGGATGACCTGCGATGTTTGCTTGTCGGACGTTGCCTGGCTCATGAAGTGAAAGTCCCTTTCGTCACGCTCGCGCCAGTCTTGATCGCGCCGCTCACCGCGAGAGGCGCACTCTGGACATGGCACGTCAGATGCCAACGTACGAATGGTAACAAGGCGTCCACATTTCAGGAATCGTTGTGCGATGATGCGGCACAACGAATGGGACAGACACAATGCGAAGCGTGGCCGCATCCGGAGGGGGAGACCATGAGTTCAGTCATCGATGTGTCGATCATGATCGAGGGGCAGCAGGGATTGGGCTGGCCCCGCTGGCAGCGGCTCGGCCGGGCGGTCGAGGATTTGGGGTTCGCCGGGCTCTTCCGCTCCGACCACTGGGTCGAGCCGGAGCCGGTGCCGATGACCGACGCGCTGGAGCTGTGGACGTCGCTGACCTGGCTGGCCGCCAACACGCGGCGCATCCATTTCGGGCCACTGGTCACGCCGATCTCCTTCCGCGATCCGCGCGTCACCGCCTGGCAGGCGAGCGGCGTCGATGCGCTGGCGGGAGGACGGCTGCGGCTGGGTTTGGGCGCGGGCTGGCAGCAGCGCGAGCACGAGATGTTCGGCTTCGACCTGCTCGATCTGAATGGCCGGTTCATGCGCTTCGAGGAAGGCGTCGAGGTCGTCGCGAGGTTGCTCAGCTCGCCGGAGCCGGTCTCGTTTGACGGACAGTACTACCGGCTGAAGGAAGCGCAGCTCAAGCCGCGCTCGCCACGGGCCAGTGGGCCGCCAATCACCATCGGTGGGGCGGCAAAGCCGCGGATGCGGAAGCTGATCGTCGCGTACGCGGACGAGTGGAACACGTTGCTCGGGCTGGACGAGTTCCGGCAGCGCAGCGCCGAGCTGGACGAGGCGCTGCGGGTAGCCGGGCGCGACCCGAAGTCG
>JAICKJ010000070.1 GCA_025928015.1 Thermomicrobiales bacterium | reverse complement strand
GTCGAGTAGATCCCGGCCGCCGAGCCAGTTCGCTCGGCGGGCACGGATTCGACCGCCGCGGTCTGGACCGCCGCGCCGGCGATCCCCAATCCGATGCCCATCAACCCGAGCGCGCCCGCAACCGGCAGGAGGCTCGTCCCCCGCACGGCAAGCGTCAGGACGAGCACCCCGCCCACCAGGCAAACCGCGCCAGCCACCGCCGGCAGCCAGCGACCGGATCGATCCGCCCAACGGCCGCCGAACGGGCCGAGCAGCGCGGTCAGCGCCGACATCGCGGCCAGCGTCAGCCCGGCGACGCGCACGCCCTCGCCACGCACCTGCTCCAGATAGAGCGGCAACGCCAGCAACGTCGTGTACATCACGAGATTGGCCAGCCCGATGGAGGCGCAGGAGGCGGCGAACTGCGACCGGGCGAAGAGCCGCAGGTCGATCACCGGCGCGGCCGCGCGCAGCTCCCATCGCGCGAACCACCAGCCGAGCAGCACCCCGCCGGCACCGGCGACGATCGCCAGCGCCGGCCGGCCCAGCTTGATCAGCGTCGGGATGGCGATGACCGCGCTCAGCGCGGCGGCGAAGAGCAGCGACCCGGTCCAGTCGAACCGGCCCGTCCTCACGCTCACCGCCCGCGTCCAGGGTAGCCCGAGCCAGCCAAGCAGCAGCGAGAGCGCGACGACCGGCACGTTGGCCCAGAAGATCGCCGACCAACCGCCCAGGTGAACAAGGATGCCACCGAGTGGCGGGCCGGATGCCGCTGCCAGCCCGGTCGCCACGCCGATGATGCCGAACGCGGTGGCGCGGCGCTGCTCGGGCACCGCCTCCCGCACCATCGCCGCGCCGTTCGGGAAGGACATCGCGCCGGCCAGCGCCTGCTGCATCCGGAAAAGGATCAGCACCGGCAGGCTCGGCGCGAACGCGCAGCCGGCCGACGCGACCGCGAACCAGGCGAGCCCGATCAGGTAGACGCGGCGGCGGCCGGCCGCGTCGCCGAGCCAGCCGCCGATCGGCTGCCCGACCGCCATCGCCACCAGGTAGATCGTCACCAGCCACGTGGTCGCCGTGACCGAGACGTCAAAGGCGTGCTGGATCTCCGGCAGGGCGATGGCGATCATCGTCGAGTTGAGCGGCGCCAGCATCGTCCCGAGCGCGATCGCCGGCAGCAACCAGGCACTCGTCCCGACCGCCGCCTCGGCTTCGATCGTCGGCCCAACGCGCACACGATCTTGCTTCAACACCTTTCCGCCCCCGCTCCACGGATTGCCAGTAACAGATCCGTCATTCTGACCAGCGGGAAGAATCCCCCGGCGAAGCCGGTCCGCCGCAGCGGACCTCAGTGTCTCGTGAGGCGAATATTGCCCGCGGGCAAGAGCTTCGCGCGGGGATTCTTCGCTCCGCTCAGAATGACGGATCAGCGGTTGCAGCTACTCCACGATCATCACGACGCCGCGGCCACCGTCGACCGTCACGATCTGCCCGCTCTGGATTGTGCGGGTCGCGCCATGGGCGCCGACCACTGCCGGAATGCGGTACTCCCGGGCCATGACCGCGCAGTGGCTCAACGGACCGCCGGTCTCGGTCACCACCGCCGCCGCGATGCCGAAGAGCGGGGTCCACGCCGGCATGGTCGTGATCGCCACCAACACGTCGCCCGGCTGCAACGCCGTCGCTTCGCCCAGGCTCCTGGCGACCCGCGCCCGGCCCGTCACCACGCCCGTCGAGGCCGGCGCCCCCTTGAGCTGATTGGGCGCCTCGGATTGCTGCGGTGACGGCGTGAAGAACCGGCCCATACCGCGCACCAGCGGGTTGCTCGGGCCGGCCGGCGCGTCCGGCGGCCGCGGGCCAATGAACGGCGGCGGGGTCATCGTCCGCGCGTGGCGCAGTTCCTCGCGCCGTGTGCTGACGCGTTCCGACATCGCGCCGGCCAGGTCCGGCGACGCGATCAATGCCCGCACCTCATCCAGACTGAGCATGAAGATGTCATCCGGCTGCGCGAGCAGGCCATCGGCCGCCAGTCGGCGCCCCGCGGCGACGAGGAAGAGGCGCCCGCTGGCGGCACCCTGCTGATCGATGTAGTAGTTGTGCTCCTCCTGGAGGAAGGCGGCGAACCGCGCCGCGGCGAGCAACCCTTCGAACTGCTCGCGCACCGCTTCCGGGAACGCGGCCAGCGCCGCCCGCGCCCGCTCCGTCGCCTCGGCCGCGCCTGCCTGTTGGGCCGTGAAGTGCGCCCGCGCGTCGTAGTCGCTCAGCACGTACCCGCGCACGATCGCCAGCAGGCACGATGGATCCTCCCGCCAGGTCGGCGTCTGGAACTCGTAGAGGTCCTGGAACAACCCATAGGTTGCCAGAAATGTCTCCATCTCGCGCCAGAAAGCCCGGCCGGGCACGGATCGTTCCAGCGCGGCCGGGAGGTCCTCGACGGGGGTGTCACGGAAGAGCTCCACCAATCCGAGATCACGCGCTGAGATCGCCAGATCACCCAGCGCCTGACCGGCCCTTACGCTCTCGGACGGGCCTCCCGCGAGCAGATCGCTTCCATCGGCGCCGTCGAACAACTCGGCGTAGAGCTCATGGAAGACCTGCATCGCCGCCAGCATCGGCGGCGCGAGCCGGAAATGGATCGTCCAGAGCTCCCGCTGAAGCTCGAACCCGCCGTCCACCAACGCCGCAAGCTCGACACCAGACGCGCGCTCCGGATCGAGTGACCTGAACGTGGCCAGAAGCTCCTTGATCCTGGGGAGATGTTCCGTCTCCCAGCGCTCCTGCAGACGGCCGACCTCCTGCTGCAGCTTCGCCTCGAGCTCGGCCCCCAGCCGGCGCGCCTCGTCCTCCGAGGCTGGCTCCGCGAAGGTCGCCCGGTCGAACTGGTAGTAATTGCGGTAGCGCGTCTCGTGGGCCCGGATCGGCAGGCCCACTTCCCGGAATCCTTTGGTGAACCCAACGTCGAAGACCTCACGGGCGAAGCTCTGCTGCAACGGACTCACCACGTACGGGGTGTGCATCGGATCGAAGGTGTAGACGGGGCCATCATCGACCGGCGCATCCCACGCTTCGGGGAACACAGACGTTTGACGTTCGAGTGATGCTTCCATAAATATGCATTGCTCCTCATGGCGAGCGACGCTCACAGCGACGCGCCGAGTGTCGTGATCGGCCGCGCCTGGAAGAGGTAGAGCCGGCCGTCCTGGATGCCGCCTTCGAGATCGGCGTCGTAACCGAGCCGCAGTGAGAGTGAGCGCGCCAGCGCCGCGATCTCACGCACCCGCGCCTCGGACAGCGCCGGCGCGGTCCGCAGGACGCGGGGCACCGCCACCTCCCGCGCGCCGTCGCCTGGTGAGGCACCGGGGATGACCATCACCTGCTTGTCGCCGACGGTGTACTCGGCGATCTCGTCCTCCGGGCCGACGATGATGTGATCGGGCACGACCAGGCCGGAGACGACCGCCTCGCCCAGCCCCCACGACGCGTCGATCACGAGATGGCCGGGGCAATTGCCGACCGGATCGCGAGTGAAGACGATGAATGAGACATCCGAATGGACGAGCTGCTGGATGACGACGGCGATCGCCGCCTCGTCCGTCGCCAGGCCGCCCGTCCGCCGGTACGCCACCGCGCGGTCCGACCAGAGCGACGCCCAGCATCGCTTGATCGCCGCGTCCAGCGCCGCGGGCGTCCGCACGTCGAGGATGGTGTCGTGCAATCCGGCGAAGGAGAACTCCGCCGAGTCCTCGGCGGTGGCCGATGAGCGCACCGCCAGCGCAACCTCGCGCGCGGCCCGAGCCCGCAAGGTGCCATGGCCCTCGGCGATCATCGCCGCCACATCACCGGGCACCGGCGCGGCCAGCATCCGCGCCCGCAGCGCCGTCAGGTCGTTGTCGTCGACGTCGGTCGCCCGCGCCGGCACGCCATGCGCGGCCGCGAAGGCGCGGTAGGCGTCGGTCGTCAGCGCGAACGCCGGCGGGACCGGCGCGCCAAGCGCCGCGAGCTGACTGAGACTGGCCCCCTTGCCGCCGACATCCGCCCGGCTGACCACGCCACGGTCCAGCCAGCGGACATGGCGCTCTTGCGTCGATACCGCCTCCACCACAGAATCACTCCACCACGACTCGTGCCTGCGCCCGGCAGGCATGGCCCGTTGTCACTACTGTCCCTGTGCCCCAATCGATACGATTATCTTCCTTTGCTGGGCCAAATGCTATACAGCACTTAATACCTCCCGGATTGGCCGGTGATCACCCGCCAACCGCATCCGCGATCCGCCCACCCCTGATACGATAGACAGATTGAGATCCACACGCGTCCGGATCGGAGAACAATGACCCGCCATCGCATCACCCCACACCGCGACACACTGCACGGCACGTTCTCGCCGGAGTGGGCGCCCGTGCTCACGATCGATCCTGGCGACACCGTCATCTTCACGACCCTGGACGCCGGCTGGGGGCTGGAGGCGCACCACCGTGACGGTTCGCCGCGCGCCAAGGTCGAGCCGCGCGAGCCGATTCACGACAACGGCCACGCGCTCTGTGGCCCGATCTTCATCCGCGGCGCGCGCCCGGGCATGAATCTCGTCGTCGATATCGGCCCGATTCGCACCGGCGCGTGGGGATGGACCGTAGGCGGCGGCTGGACCAACGGCATCAACGAGCGGCTCGGCCTGGCCGAGGAGGAGCTGATGCTCCATTGGTCGCTGGACCCCGATGCCAACACCGGCACCGATCAGTTCGACGATCAGGTGACGCTCGACCCATTCTTCGGCGTGATGGGCATGCCCGGCGCAGCGGCCGAGCCGGTCCCCTCGTGGACGCCGCGCGTCAACGGCGGCAATCTGGACTGCAAGGAACTGCGGCCGGGCGCCCGGCTTTACCTGCCGATCGCGGTCGAAGGCGGACTTTTTTCCGCCGGCGACGGTCACGCCCTCCAGGGCGACGGCGAGGTCTCATCGACCGCCATCGAATGCCCGTTCGACGAAGCCGAGCTCACCTTGTCGCTCAACGACGAGTTCGCGCTCGCGACGCCGATCGCCTGGACGCCCGACGCCTGGATCGTCTTCGGCTTCCACGAACGGCTCGATGAAGCGACCGTGATCGCCCTCGACGGCATGCTCGACCTGCTCTGCCGCGAGGCACGGATTTCGCGACACCGGGCTATAGCGCTCGCAAGCGTCCTCGTGGACGTTCACGTGACGCAGATCGTCAACGGCACGCGCGGCGTTCACGCAATCATCCGGCACGACGCGCTGGCACGCATTCCAGTTTCTTCCCATGCCTGACGCTCCCTCGCACTCCACCTTCGCCCGGACCCTCGCGCCCGGACGCCGCGACCGCTTCCGCCTCGGTCAGAGATCGACATCGGCGCAGGAGGACAGCTTCCGGATCACGCGGCGAGCCGTCTGGAGCTGGGCGCTCTTCGACCTCGCCAACACGATCTTCTCGATCAACATCATTAGCTTGCAGTTCTCGCTCTGGGTCGTGCAGGACCAAGGGGCGAAGGACTCCTTCTACATGATCGCCAACAGCATCTCGATGGGGCTGATCTTCATCTCCGCCAGCTTCCTCGGCGCCCTCTCCGATCAGACTCCGCGCCGGCTGCCCCTCTTGATCGCGACGACCCTCGGCTGCTGCTCGCTGACGGCGATGCTCGGGCTCGGCGGGCTCTACACCTCGCTCGGCATCTTCATCCTCGCCAACTTCCTCTTCCAGGCCGGCCTCATCTTCTACGACACGCTGCTCCCCTCGGTCAGCACCCGCGAGAATCAGGGCTGGGTGAGCGGGCTCGGGCTCGGCGTCGGCTACATCGGCTCGATGATCGGCATCGCCATCGGCCTGACCGTGCTCCATTTCAACCCGGACGGCCGCGTCTGGGTCTTCCGCCTCACCGCCCTCGCCTTCTTCATCTTCGCCCTGCCCTGCTTCCTCTTCGTCCGCGAGCGCCCGCGCCCGGATTCGCACGGGTTCACGCTCAACGCGCTGAAAGCCGCCATTCCGAAGGTGAAGGAGGCGGTCGCCACGGCGCGGCAATCGCCGGACATCAAGCGCTTCCTGATCAGCCATCTGCTCTACGCCGACGCCGCCAACACGATGATCGCCTCGCTCGGCATCTACGCCACCAAACAGATCGGCTTCACCGACCAGGAGGTCCAGTTCGTCCTGCTGATCGGCATCGTCACCGCGATCGGCGGCGCGCTCTTCACGGGCCGGCTGGTGGACACGATGGGCCCGAAGCGGGCGCTGCTGCGCGTGCTCTGCGCCTGGATCGTCCTCGCGTTCATCATCGCCGCCATCGGCATCTGGGAACTGCCCAAGGAGCTCTTCTGGTTCGTCGCCGTCCTCGCCGGACTGACACTCGGCGGCACCTGGTCGGCCGACCGGCCGTTCATCTTCCGCCTCAGCAAGCCAAACGAGATCGGCCAGATCTACGGCCTCTACGCGATGGTCGGCCGCTTCGCCTCGATGCTCGGCCCACTCGTCTGGTCGCTGATCGTCGATGGCTTGGGCTACGGCCGGCCGGTCGCCATCATGGCCCTTGGCGGCTTCATCGTCTTCGCCCTCATCGTCCTCCTCCCGGTCGACGACACCCCCCGCAACGACCCCGAGCCGCCGCCGACAGCGGCGCCCGCGCCCGCCACCGCGCCCGCTTGACAATCCTCACGACAGCACGGACCCGGTCCAGCGTGGATCGCTGGGCGGCGACTCGTGATGGCATCCGCACGATCGCCGATGACCAGTGGTCGATAGCGGTCCCGGTGCTCCTCTGGCGTAAATGCGACCGGAACATTTGAATCTGGTACTCATGAACTAGTACACTGGTCCCCGGGCGCCTTCAACACTCGATCGCGTCCGGAACTGTCGGACGGTCGAATGAGCGATGGCCGGGCGCGAAAGTCCTGATGCCTCGCGAAACGACTGCGTGACGGGCAGGGGCAGCGGCTGATTTTGATTTCTGCGCATCTGTGGTGGTGTGAGGCATGGACGGGTTCACGATTCTGCTCCAGATCGGGCTGGCGGTGGTGCTGGCCGTCGCGGGGGTGGGCAAGCTGCTCGACCTGGCCGGCTCCCAGCACGCGCTACGCGACTTCGGCGTGCCCGATCGCTACGCCGTGCTCGGCGGCCCCACGCTGCCGGTCGCGGAGCTGCTCCTCGCCCTCGGCCTGCTCGTCCCGGCCACCGCGCGGTGGGCGGCACTCCTCGTCGGGCTGCTCTTCCTCGCCTTCATCGCCGGCATCGGCTGGAACCTGCGCCAGGGCCGGCAGCCGGCCTGCCACTGCTTCGGCCAGATCCATTCGGAACCCGCCGGCTGGCAGACGCTCGCCCGCAACACGGTGCTCGTGCTCGCCACGGGCCTCGTCGTCTGGCGCGGCGGCCTGAACCCGGTCGGCTGGCTCGCGGACCTCTCGACCGCCGGCCGCTTCGGCGCTGCGCTCGGCATCGTCATCCTGGCCGTCACGGCGACGCTCGCCTGGTTGCTCCACCAATTGAGGCGGCAGAACGAGCGCATCCTCGCCCGCTTGGAGGCGCTCGAAGTCGAACTGGCGGCTGACGCGATCGCGGAGACGCCCCCCGCTGCGCCGGCGGAGCTGGTCGAGGCCCGCACCGCGCCCGCCTTCGACCTCCCCGACCAGGACGGCCGCCGCCTCACCCTGCCAAGCCTGCTCAGTGACCGCCTGCCGACGCTCCTCATCTTCTCCGACCCGGGTTGCGGTCCTTGCAACTCGCTCCTGCCGGACGTCGGCGAGTGGCAACGGCGGTACGCCAACACGTTGCGCGTCGCCCTCATCAGCCGCCGCTCGCTGGCGGAGAATCTGGCCAAGAGCGCCGAGCATGGCATCGCGCTGGTCGGACTTCAGGAGGGGCGCGAGATCGATGACCTGTATGAGGTAAACGGCACCCCGACCGGCATCCTCGTGCAGCCGGACGGCACGATCCGCCACCAGCAGGCCCTCGGTCCCGGCCCGATCCGGAGCCTCGTCGCCCGCCTCCTCACCAATGCCGAGCGCGCCCAACTGGGCCAGCCGGCGCTGCCGGCCGAGGAGCCCACGTGGGACGCCGAGGACCCGTTCGCCTCCCTCCCCACGCCGATCGAAGTTGGCGCCCCTGCGCCAACCCTGCCGCTGCGCGACCTCGCCGGTCACTTCACTGGCCTGGATGACTACCGGGGCCGGGAGCCAGCCGTCCTCTTCGTGAGCCCGTCCTGCGCGTTCAGCCAGCGGATACTGCCCGACCTGCGCGAATGGGCCGAGGAAGAAGCCGGACCAGTGCTGGAGCGGCTGATCATCGTCACCGATGGCGCCCCCGAGGAGATCGCGGCGATGGCGCTCCCCGGCCGTGTGCTGGTGGACGAGGGCTTCACGCTGGGTCGGGCGTGCGGCGCCCGCGGCACACCGGCCGCGCTGCTCCTCGACGCCCAGGGGAAGGTTGCCGCGCCGCTCGCCAACGGCACCGACAACGTCCTCGACCTTCTCTACGAGCAGAGCGAGGCCAACGATGGGGTGCCCGCTGCGCCATAGGACCAGCCGCAGGCGGGATCACATGGCACAATCACATTCCCAGCCACTTCCTAGAAAACAAGCGGACACCTCCGAGATTCACTCCTTAACGTGTGTACCAGACCGGCACCGTGCCGGCGGTCATGCACGGAAGGAGTGATTTCGATGACCACCCACACAGCCTCCTCAAGCCTCCGCACGAGCGGAGCGGCGATGCAAACAGTCATTTCCACTAACGGCCGGCCGCATCCTCCCCGCGAGGTCTGGCCCCTGTTGGTCACGATCGGCGTAACCGAGCTGACCATGGCCGGCATCATCTTCTGGTTCTCCGCTCCAACCGTCGCTCCGGCCGCGCTCGCTGGTCTCGGCATCGGCACCGGCAGCGTGGCCATGCTCGCCCTGGTCCTTTGGCTCACCGGCAAGCTGGCCGCGCCCACGCCCACCGTCCACGCGGGCTCGCGCACCAGGTAGTCAGACTGGTCACAGGGCGCGTCGATGAGGCGCGCCCTGCCCTTTTCTCCGCCACCGTCCCCTCGATTTCCGTCCCAATACTTGATCATTGCGGCCGGACCACGCTGGCACGCCACTCGCGAAGGACAAATGCGACATCCGCGCGCCTGACCGGACGGACCGTCGTCCGGCCAGGTAACGCGCTTCGTGATTCGCTCTGACGTCCGTGGGATAATGGATCGCAGGTGGAGAGGGCGCGGCGCGACGCCATCCGGTCCCAAAAACGAGACACGACGGCTTCCCCGCATTGCCCCATTCGTTTGCCCGCATCCCGCGGGATTCATGTGCCTATTAAAGGAGGACGTCTTGGCTCTCGTGACCGAACACGCAACCACCAAAGAGGCGACGGCGATCAACGCCATCCGCACCCTCTCGATGGATGCGGTCCAGAAAGCGAATTCCGGCCACCCCGGTCTGCCGATGGGCGCCGCGCCGATCGGCTACGTGCTCTTCCAGGACTACCTGCACTACAACCCGAAGGACCCGAAGTGGCCCAACCGCGACCGCTTCGTCCTCTCGGCCGGCCACGGGTCGATGCTGCTCTATTCACTGCTCTATCTGACCGGCTACGACGTCTCGCTGGATGACCTGAAGAACTTCCGCCAGCTCTTCTCGAAGACGCCAGGCCACCCGGAGCGCACCCACACGCCGGGCGTCGAGGTGACGACCGGCCCGCTCGGCCAGGGGTTCGCCAACGGCGTCGGCATGGCGGTGGCCGAGGCCTTCCTCGCCGCGACCTACAACCGGCCCGGCCATGAGCTCATCGATCATTACACGTATGCGCTCGTCTCCGACGGCGACATCATGGAGGGCATCTCCTTCGAGGCCGCCTCCATCGCCGCGACCCTCAAGCTCGGCAAGCTGATCTACTATTACGACCAGAACCACATCACCCTCGCCGCCACCGCCGACATGTCGATGCGCGAGGATGTCCAGGCCCGCTTCGACGCGCTCGGCTGGCACACCCAGGCGATCAACGGCATGGACACCGGCGAGATTCGCCAGGCGACCGAGGCCGCCCAGGCCGTCACCGACAAGCCCTCGCTCATCCTCTGCCACACGATCATCGGCTACGGCGCGCCGCACAAGGAGAACACTTTCGGCGTCCACGGCTCGCCACTCGGCCCGGACGAGGTCATCGCCGCGAAGAAGAACCTCGGCATCCCGACCGAGCCGCCGTTCTATGTCCCGGACGACACGCTCGCGCAGTTCCGCCAGGCGATCGACCGCGGCGCGAAGGAGCAATCCGACTGGGAGGACAAGCTCAAGGCCTACGAAAAGGAATTCCCCAAGGAGGCCGCCGAGTTGAAGATGGTCCTCGCCAACGAGCTCCCGGACGGCTGGGACAGCGACATCCCGTCCTGGCAGCCGGACGACAAGCCGATCGCGACCCGCAAGGCCTCCAGCGAGGTGATGAACAGCTTCTACCAGAAGCTGCCGACTTTCATGGGCGGCTCCGCCGACCTCAACCCCTCGACCAACACGGTCCTCAAGGGCGGCGGCGACTTCCAGAACCCGGCGACCATTTCCGATGACGAGCAGGGCACCTCCGGCGGCGGCTGGAGCTACGCCGGCCGCAACGTCCACTTCGGCATCCGCGAGCACGGCATGGCCGGCATCGTCAACGGCATGGCCGCGCACGGCGGCATCATCCCCTACGGCTCGTCGTTCCTCGTCTTCACCGACTACTGCCGCCCGTCGATCCGCCTCTCGGCGCTGAGCAAGCTCCACTCGCTCTGGGTCTTCACCCACGACAGCGTCGCCGTCGGCGAGGATGGCCCGACCCACGAGCCGGTCGAGCAGGTCATGTCGCTGCGGGCGATCCCGGATCTCAACGTGCTGCGCCCGGCCGACGCCAACGAGACGGCCGACGCCTGGCGGATCGCGATCGAGGCCAGGACCGCGACGATGCTCGTCCTCACCCGCCAGGACCTCCCGATCCTCGACCGCTCGCGGGCCAAGGGCGGCGTCCGCCAGGGCGCCTACATCCTCTCGGACACGGATGGCCAGCCGGACGTCGTGCTGCTGGCGACCGGCTCCGAGGTATCGCTCAGCGTGATGGCCCGCGATCTCCTCAAGGAGAAGGGCGTCAACGCCCGCGTCGTCAGCATGCCGAGCTGGGAGCTCTTCGCGCAGCAGCCGGAGGACTACCAGGCGAGCGTGCTCGGGCCGAAGGGCATCGCCCGCGTCTCGGTCGAGGCCGGCACGACCCTCGGCTGGCAGAAGTACACGGGCGACAACGGCGCGCAGGTCGGCATCGACACCTACGGCCAGTCCGCCCCCGGCAAGGAAGTCCTCAAATACTACGGCTTCACCAGGGAGCACGTCGCCGCCACGGCCCTGCGGCTGCTCGGCAAGACGGACGAGGCCGACGAGCTGGACAAGGACTTCCGCGACGGCCAGGCGGCCGGCGAGCAGCCGTCCGGCAGCGAGGGCCATTCGTAGACCAGAATAGAACGTTCACACCTTCAGGAGGTAAAGATGGCCACCAACGGCACCAACAAGATCAAGCAGCTCTACTCGGAGCAAGGGCAGAGCACCTGGCAGGACGACATCAGCCGCCAGATGATTCAGAACGGCCAGTTCCAGGAGCGCATCACGGACATCGGCATCCGCGGCGTCACCTCCAACCCGACGATCTTCCAGAAGGCGATCGCCGAGGGCGACGCCTACGACGACGAGATCATGAGGCTGCTCAAGGAGGGGCACGACCCGGTCAAGATCTTCGAGATCCTCGCGACGGAGGATATTCGCGACGCCTGCGACCTCCTCCGCCCGATCTACGATGAGTCGAACGGCGCCGACGGCTTCGCTTCGATCGAAGTCTCGCCGGGGCTCGCGCGGGACACGACCGGCACCCTGAACGAGGTACGCCGGCTCTGGAACACCGTCGATCGCCCGAACCTGATGGTCAAGATCCCCGGCACAAAGGAGGGCGTTCCCGCGATCGAGGCGGCGTTGACCGAGGGCATCAACATCAACATCACGCTCCTGTTCTCGATCGCCCACTACGAGGCTGTGGCCAAGGCGTACATCACCGCCGTCGAGCGGCGGCTGGCCAAGGGCGACCCGATCGACCGGCTTGCCTCCGTCGCCTCCTTCTTCGTCAGCCGCATCGACACCGAGGCCGACAAGCGGCTGGAGAAGATCGGCTCGGACGAGGCCAAGGCGTTGAAGGGCAAGGTCGCCGTCGCCAACGCCCAGCTGGCCTACGAGTTGTTCCAGGAGCTCTTCGAGAGCGACGCCTTCAAGGAGCTGCAATCGAAGGGCGCGAGCGTCCAGCGGCCGCTCTGGGCCAGCACCGGCACCAAGAACCCGGCCTACAGCGACGTGCTCTACGTCGACACGCTGATCGGCCCCGACACGGTCAACACCATGCCGATCAAGACGATGCAGGCCTTCCTCGACCACGGCACCCTCAAGCGGACGGTTGATGCCGATTACGCCGGCGCCCGCCAGGTGCTCGCGGATTTGCAGCAGGTCGGCGTCTCGCTCGATGACATCACGCAGCAGCTCGAGGACGAGGGGATCGACAAGTTCATCCAGTCCTACGACGAGCTGCTGGAAGGCGTCGCCCAAAAGCGGTCGCAACTGGCCGAGAAGGTCGGCGCGAAATAGCACCTTCTCCCCTCTCCCGGCGTCGGGGGAGGGGCTGGGGGAGGGGGCTGATCAGGGAGGGTCGCACCAATGGCACAAACGAAAGAGGCAATCCGCGACAAGCAAGCGACCGGCACCCGTCACGTCGGCGTCATCGGCCTCGCGGTGATGGGCGAGAACCTCGCCCTCAACATCGAACGCAACGGCTTCAAGCCGGTTGTCTACAACCGCACCGCCGCCCGGACCGATGAATTCATGGCCAACGGCGCGAAGGGCAAGGACATCGTCGCCGAGTACGATGTCCGCTCCTTCGTCGGCGCGCTCGAACGACCTCGCCGCATCCTGATGATGGTCAAGGCCGGCGCGCCGGTCGATGCCGTCATCGGCGAGGTCATTCCCTACCTCGAAGCAGGCGACATCCTCATCGACGGCGGCAACTCCTTCTTCCACGACACCGAGCGCCGCTCGAAGGATTTGGAGCAGCGCGGCTTCAACTACGTCGGCATGGGGGTCTCCGGCGGCGAGGAAGGCGCCCTCTGGGGCCCCAGCCTCATGCCCGGCGGCCCGCAGGAAGCCTACGACGCGCTGGAGCCGATGCTCACCGCCATCGCCGCCAAGTCGGAATACGGGTATGGGCGCTGTGTGACGCACATCGGCCCTGGCGGCGCTGGTCATTACGTCAAGATGGTCCACAACGGCATCGAGTACGGCGACATGCAGCTCATCGCCGAGACCTACGATGTCATGCGCCGCGCCCTCGGCATGAGCGCCACCGAAATCGCCGATGTCTTCGGCCGCTGGAACGAAGGTAAGCTCTCCTCCTTCCTGATCGAGATCACCCAGAAGGTGCTCGACCAGGTCGATGAGGAGACCGGCAAGCCGCTCGTCGATGTCATCCAGGACGAGGCCGAGCAGAAAGGCACCGGCCGCTGGACGAGCCAGAACTCGTTCGAGCTGGCCACGCCGACGCCGGTGATCGACGCCGCCGTCATTGCCCGCAGCCTCTCGGCGATGAAGGAGAAGCGCGTCGCCGCCAGCAAGGTGCTCCACGGGCCCGACGGCCACGACGGTCAGGTGGACGCGACGTCGCTCATCGCGGCGCTGGAGGACTCGCTCTATTTCGCGAAGATCTCCTCGTACGCCCAAGGCATGGCGCTGATGGCCGAGGCCTCGGTCGCCTACGACTGGAATCTCAACCTGTCGGAGATCGCCCGCATCTGGACCGGCGGCTGCATCATCCGCGCCAAGCTGCTCAAGCCGATCATGGACGTCTTCAAGGACGATCCGGATCTCGACAACATGATGATGGCGCCCTACTTCAGCAAGGCGATCAACGAGTCGATGGGCAGCGTCCGCTCAGTGCTCCACGAGACGGTCAAGGCTGGCATCCCGACGCCGGCGACCAGCGCGGCGCTCAACTACGTCGACACCTACCGCACGGAGTACCTGCCGGCCAACCTCATCCAGGGGCTGCGCGACTTCTTCGGCGCGCACACCTACAAGCGGCTCGACAAGCCCGGTGTCTTCCACACCGAGTGGATGGAGATCGAGGCGCGGCCGAAGACGAAGTCCGAGCCAGGCGGCAAGGAGACCTGGGCTGGCGGCGAGGGCGAAGGCGATCGCGCGCCCGCCGGCGGGTCCGCCCCGCGCGGCACCGGCGGCGCCATTCTCCAGCCCGACGAGCACCAGGAGCTGCAGCAGGAGGCCGAGGAGCGCGGCGAGCGCACCCCGGAGACCGCCGAACGGGCCGACTACTAATAGGTCCACTCAAGGCAGGACGTGGTCAATGACTGACACCAGAAACTCGGCCTCCGCGACGGCGGCGGCCGCGACCATCGTACCGACCACACCCGACGTCGATCATGTCGGCCATCAGTTCGACCTGGTCGACCGGGCGCCGACGGCGGTCAACCCTCTGCGGGAAGGCTTGCAGCTCGGCCGCATGCCCTCGCCGTGTGTCATGGTCATCTTCGGCGTCACCGGCGACCTCACCGCCCGCAAGTTGATGCCGGCGCTCTACGACCTCGCCGTCGGCCTGCCGCTGCCGGAGGGCTTCTCCATCGTCGGTGTCTCGCACCGCGATTGGGACGACGAGGCTTTCCGCGGCGAGATGCGAAAAGCGTGCGAGCACTCGGCCCGCACACCGGTGACGGACGAGAGCTGGCAGCTCTTCTCGCAGGGGCTCTTCTACGTCCGGGGCGACTTCGACAACGCGACCGTCTATCAGACGCTGAAGCAAAAGCTCGAAACGGTCGATCAGGAGCGGCGCGCCGACGGCAACCGCCTCTTCTACCTGGCGACCGCGCCGACCTTCTACGCACCGATCATCCAGCACCTCGGCGACTCCGGCCTCGCCAGGCGCCAGGACATCTACTGGAAAGAGGACCACAACTGGAACCGGATCGTGATCGAGAAGCCGTTCGGCCGCGACGTCGCGAGCGCCCGCGCCCTGAACGCCGAAATCGCCTCCGTCTTCTCCGAGCGCCAGATCTACCGGATCGACCACTACCTCGGCAAGGAGACGGTCCAGAACGTCCTCGCCTTCCGCTTCGCCAACATCCTCTGGGAGCCGGTCTGGAACCGGCAGTACGTCGATCACGTCCAGATCACTGTCGCCGAGTCGATCGGCGTCGAGGGCCGCGGCACCTACTACGAGGAATCCGGCGCGCTGCGCGACATGGTTCAGAGCCACATGCTGCAGCTCCTCGCGGTCATCGCGATGGAGCCACCGGCGCTCTTCAACGGCAACGCGTTGCGTGACGAAAAGGTGAAGGTCCTCCGCTCGGTCGTGCCGCCCGCCGGCGAGAAGGTCCTGGCGAAGACGGTCCGCGGCCAGTACGAGGAAGGATTCGTCGCTGGCCGGACCGTCGAGCCCTACCGGACCGAGAAAGGCGTCGCCCCGAACTCCCGCACCGAAACCTTCGTCGCGCTGGAGCTGGGGATCGACAACTGGCGCTGGGCTGGCGTCCCCTTCTATCTCCGCACCGGCAAGCGCCTGCCACGCCGCGTGACCGAGATCGCGGTCGAGTTCAAGCAGGTGCCGCACCTGATGTTCCAGACGATCGGCGACCTCGACCTGCAGCCGAACGTGATCACCATGCGCATCCAGCCGGACGAGGGCATCGCCCTCCGCTTCGCGGCGAAGGTCCCGGGCGCGACGACCC
>JAICKJ010000216.1 GCA_025928015.1 Thermomicrobiales bacterium | reverse complement strand
TTTCGGCCCGCAGGCGATCCGCAAGATGTCCGGCTTGCCCTCCGGTTACAACTTCGAGATGGGCGTCGATCTCCACGAATCGCTCGACATGGTCGATCTCGGCGACGTCTCCGTCATTCCGGCCAATATCGAAAAGAGCTTCGACCAGATCGACAAGGCGGTCGCCTACGTCCACGAGCGGGCCGTCTTCCCCGTCATCCTCGGCGGCGACCACTCGATCGGCTACCCGGACATTCGCGGCCTCTCGCCCTACGTCGATGGCAACATCGGCATCATCCACTTCGACCGGCACTCGGACATCTCCGAGTACAACCTCGACGAGCGGATGCACGGCACGCCCTTTTTTCACGCGACCAACATCCCGAACGCGCCCGCGACGAACCTCGTCCAGATCGGGATCGGCGGCTGGCTCGGCAACCGGGAAGGGACGCGCAATGCCCGCGACCGGCAGGCGACCGTCATCACCCTGACCGACGTGGACCGGCTCGGCATCGACCGCGTCTGCGAGCTGGCGCTGGATCTGGCCTGGAAGAATGCGAAGGCCGTCTTCCTCTCGTTCGATATCGACTCGATCGACCCGGCCTTCGCGCCCGGCACCGGCACTCCGGAGGCAGGTGGCCTCCTCCCCCGCGAGGCGCTGCGCATGCTCCACCTGATCACGCGCGAGGGTCTGGCCGGGATGGAGGTGGTCGAGGTCTCGCCGCCCTACGATATGGCCGATATCACGTCCGTGCTCGCTGTCCGTCTCATCAATGACGTCCTTGGCACGCTCATTCAGGCCGGCAAACTCGGCAAGCGACCGGCATCGGTCGAGAACGCGCAACCCGAAGCGGCAGCACAGGAGCAGGCATGACGCGCTACGCGGTCTTTCTGCGCGGCGTCAACGTCGGCGGCATCAAGGTGACGACGAAGGAGCTGCGCGATTTGCTGTTCTCGCTCGGTTTCGATGACGCCAGGACGTATCTCCAGACCGGCAATATCACGTTGTCTTCGGGCCAGAGCGTTCCCGAGCTGACCACGCTGCTCGAACAGGCGCTCTCCGCGCGCTTCGGCTACGACGCGAGAGTCATGATCTACGGCCACGCCGACCTGCAGACGATCGTCGACGACTACCCTTTCCCGGCCGGCGCCGACCTGCACCGCTACGTCGTCCTCGTCTCGGACGAAGCGATCCTGCCGGAGCTTTTCGCGACCGCGAACCAGCTCGACGCCGACGTCGAGCGGATCGCGCTGGGGCCGGGCGTCCTCTATTGGCAGCTTCCGAAAGGCAAGAGCCTCGACACGGCTTTCGCGAAGATCATGACGAAAGCGAAGGTCAAGCGGGTTACGACGACCCGCAACCTCAACACGCTGGAGAAGATGGTCAACGCGTGACGATTCGGGCATTGTCACGATGCCCTGTCGGATGGCATGCTTCGGCGCATGGCAGGATTGCCCGATACGCGCCGTATCGACCCTCCCACGCCGGCAGCTCCGCCGGCTGAAACCCCGGGACACCACCGTTTGTCCGTCGCAAGCGACACCGCGCCCCTCCCGAATGCTCGGCCGCCCGAGGGCCCGAGCGACGGTCTGGCGCCAGTGAAGCCGCGCCGCGGGCTGAAGGCCGAGCTGTCACGCTGGCTGATGACGCTGGCGCTGACCGTCATCGCGGCGGTGCCGCTCGTCATGCTCTCGGTCGCCGGCGCGGTCATCTGGCAGGCGAGGACCGATCAAGCACGCCCGGCCGACGCGATCGTTGTCCTCGGCGCGGCCCAGTACAACGGCCGGCCTAGTCCGGTCCTGCAAGCCCGGCTCGATCAGGCGCTGACGTTGTACCGGCAGGGCTACGCGCCATTGCTCGTCGTCACCGGCGGCAAGCAGCCGGGCGATGTCTACACCGAGGCTGACGCCGGCCAGATGTACCTGACCGCGCGGGGCGTGCCGGCCTCGGCGATCCTCATGGAGTCGCACAGCCACGACACCTGGGACAACCTGAAGGGCGTTCAGACGCAACTGCGGGGACGCGGCGTGAAGCGGTTGCTGATCGTCAGCGACGGTTTCCACATCCTCCGCGCCCGCTTGATGGCGCGGAAGCTCGGCTTCACCTCCTACGGCTCGCCGGCGACGGGGAGCCCGATTCGCCCGTGGACGCTCGAGGAGATGGGCTACGTCGTCCGCGAGACGGGCGGTATCCTCTCGTTCCTGCCGAAGATGCTGTGATGGGGGTGCCGGAGGGGAGATTCGAACTCCCACGAGTTTCCTCGGCGCATTTTGAGTGCGCTGCGTCTGCCGTTCCGCCACTCCGGCGAGTGGTGCGTGCAGTGTACCGCAGGGGCCGCGTCGTCGTCCGTTGCGGAAGCCCGAATACCGCCCCCCAGCCGTATGGTTGTTAGCCGCCGTGCGCGGTGCTAGTGTCATCATCATGACAGGTTGATGTGGGAGCCGCTGATTATGCCTGCTTGGAGGGGCGCGTGCTGCTGATCGAACCGATGACGCAGGACGATGTCGAAGAGGTCAGCCGGGTGGAGCGGCGCTGCTTTACCAATCCCTGGCCAGTCGCCGCCTATCGTCGTGAGCTGCGTTCGCCCCAGCAAAACTATTACGCCGTGCTGCGCGACGCGCGCGATCTGGCCGCCAATGGCGATGGCAGTAACGGCTCGCTCAATGGCTTCCGCCAGCGTTTGTCCTGGTGGACGCAGGGCCATCCGCCGTCGGGCAAGGCGCCGATCATCGGCTTCGCCGGCATGTGGATCATCTTCGAGGAAGCCCATGTCACCACGATCGGCGTCAGCCCCGATTACCGTGGACGTGGCTTGGGCGAGATGCTCTTCATGGACCTCGTCGAAGAGGCGCGGCGGCGCAACGCGACCTGGCTCACGCTGGAGGTCCGCGTCAGCAACATGACCGCCCAGAACCTCTACCGGAAGTACGGCTTCAGCATTCAGGGGCGGCGGCCGCGCTACTATAGCGACAACAACGAAGACGCCTTCATCATGTGGTCGGAGTCACTCAAGGATCCGGACTACCTGAAGCGCATCGCCCAGCTCAAGCGCGGCATCGAGCGTCGCCTGAAATTCGACACCGGCATCGCGACCCCGAGCTGATGGGTGACCAGCCAGAGTTCGTCATGCTGACCAACGGGAAGCATGACGAACGCGAACAAGCACTTCGCCCAGGGATGCTTCGGGATTGCATCCCTCAGAATGACGTTGCGACAGCATTTTGGAACCACTTTGAGAGAGTTCTGTAGCTGATGAACATCCTCGGTATTGAAACCTCCTGCGACGAGACGGCGGCCGCCGTCGTCCAGGACGGGCGCATCGTGCGATCCAACGTCATCTCCTCGCAGATCGACCTGCATCGTGCCCACGGCGGCGTCGTGCCCGAGCTGGCGGCGCGGGCGCAGATCACCGCGATCGTCCCGGTCATCGAGGAGGCGCTCCGCATCGCCGGCCTGACGATGCCCGAGGCGGATGCCATCGCCGTCACGCAGGGCCCGGGACTCGCCGGCTCCCTGCTCGTCGGCGTCAACGCCGCGAAGGCGCTCGCCTACGCGCTCGACCGCCCGTTGATTCCGGTCAACCACCTCGAAGCGCACGTCTACGCCAATTGGCTGCACGTGCCGGGCGACGAGGAGCTGCCGCCGCCGGAGTTTCCGGCCCTGTGCTTGCTCGTCTCCGGCGGCCACACCGAGCTCTTGCTGCTCACCGATCACGCGCGCTATCACCTGCTCGGCCAGACGCTCGACGACGCCGCCGGCGAGGCGTTCGACAAGGGCGCGCGGCTCATGGGTCTGGGCTATCCCGGTGGTCCGGCCATCCAACGCGCCGCGGCAGGGGGCGACGCAATGGCCTTCGCGCTGCCGCGCGCCTGGCTCGGCGAGAGCGACGATTTCAGCTTCTCCGGTCTCAAGACCGCGCTCCTGCGCGTCGTCGAGCCCTACCGGCTGCCCGATCCGGGGCCGGCGCCGGTCAGTGACGGCCCCTTCCCTATTCACCGCCCGCCCACATTCCGGCCCGATCTGCCGATCGCCGACCTGGCCGCCTCATTCGAGGAGGCGATCGTCGAGGTGCTCGCAGTCAAGACCGCCCGCGCCGCGAAGCGCACCGCGGCGAAGTCGGTGCTCCTCGCGGGCGGCGTGGCGGCGAACCGGGCGCTCCGCCAGCGACTCGTGATCGAGGTCGAATCCGCCTTCGCCGGCGAACCAGTTCCACCGGTCCGGTGGCCGCGCATCGCTCTTTGCACCGACAATGGCGCCATGGTGGCAGGTCTCGCATTCCACAGGTTCACGCCCGAGGCGCCGCGAGACCTGCGCGTGGATGCCCATCCGCGGTTCCCAGTCGCGGTGTCGCGGACAGAAAGCGGGAGCAGGTCATGACGCAGTGCTCATCCGGCGCGCCCCTCGGCGCCTTCGATCTGGCGGTCGCGGTCGCGCGGGAGGCGGGCGCGTTGTTGCGCGACCGCGTCAGCACCGAGCTGATCGTCGCGCACAAGGGCACGATCGACCTGGTGACCGACGTCGATCGGGCCAGCGAGGCGATAATCGTCGCCCGACTGCGCGACGCCTACCCGGAGCATCGCATCGTCGCGGAGGAGGGCACCGGTAAGGAGGCGGCCAAACGGGACGGCTTTGGCTGGGTGATCGACCCGCTGGACGGCACGACCAACTACGCGCACGGCTACCCGCACTTCGCCGTCTCGATCGCGCTCGAATGCGACGGGGTGCCGCTGGTGGGCGTCGTCTACGACCCGACACGCGACGAGCTCTTCGCGGCCGAGCGTGGCCGCGGGGCGACGCTGAATGGCACGCCGCTTCACGTCTCGCAGACCGATCTGCTGATCCACGCGCTGCTCGCCACCGGCTTCCCGTACGATTTGAGCCAGCGGCAGGCATCCGACGCGCTTTGGCTGGCGTTCAATGGCCAGGCGCAGGGGGTGAGGCGCGGCGGCTCGGCCGCGCTCGACCTCTGCTACGTCGCCGCCGGCCGGACCGACGGATACTGGGAGCGGCCGCTCAACGCCTGGGACATGGCCGCCGGCGTCCTGCTCGTGATCGAGGCGGGCGGCAAGGTTACCAGCCTTAACGGCGGCCCGCATGACATCCACGACGATCAGGCCCTGGCGACCAACGGGCGTATCCACCGCGAGATGACCGAGATCATCCGCGCCACGCTGGATGCCTTGCAGACGCGGTAAATGGCGCTCTGCCCCGTGAGCGCGGCGGTTCTGGTAGACTGCCCGAAATCGCATGGCGTCTTCCCTCGCACTCCTGGTTGAATGATGGGCACTGGAAACATTACTCTGGTGTCTTCAATGCATGGACACGATGACGTGCTCCGTGGAGGTTCGCGCCGATGAAGCTCATCATCGCGGTCGTTCAGGATGAGGACACCGACGCGCTGACGCAGGCGCTGATTCAGGAGAACTATCGCTTCACCAAGATCAGCACCACCGGCTCCTTCCTGCGCACCGGCAATACCAGCCTGATGATCGGCGTCGAGGACGCCCGCGCGGCCGGCGTGATGGCGATCCTGCGCCGCACCTGCCGCCGCCGCACCCAGATCGCCGTCCCCTATTCCCCCGCCCTCGAACCCGGCCTGCTCTACATGCCGGAGAACTTCGAGGTCGAGGTCGGCGGCGCCGTCGTCTTTGTCGCCAATGTCGCCCGCTTCGAGCGCATCTGACCGGCCCGCACAACCGGCTTTTAGACGCATGGCCGGCGTGTACGGCGCGGTCCGATTTCCCCAATTCGACACATGACGCGATAATGGCTTTGGGCCCGCCGGCGAACGGCGCGCCCAAAGCCATGGCTCATCTCGGGTCTCAAATGTCGAATGTGGAGGAGTTCTGTGCCCAGCGGTTCGCATTACGTGGAACAAGTCAAGCGCGACGACATCATCCGGATCGCCAGCGAGCTGATCGCGATCCCGAGTCCGAGCGGAGAAGAACAGCAGATCATGGCGTTCGTCGCCGCCTGGTGCGACCGCAACGGCATCCCCTACCAGATCACGGCCCTCGATCCCGACCGCCCGAACGTCATCATCTCGATCGGCAACCCGGATTCGGGCCCGATTATCGCCATGAACGGCCATCTCGACACCGTGCCCGTCTCCGATCCCGACAGGTGGACCAGCGGCCCATTCGAGCCGGTCGTGACCGAGGACGGCAAGAAGCTGATGGGCCGCGGCTCCAGCGACATGAAGAGCTCGGTCGGCGTCATGCTCTACCTGGCGAAGCTCTTCAAGGACGCGAAGCTCAAGGGCTGCCTGCAGGTTCACGTCGTCTCCGACGAGGAGCTGAGCGGAAACTACGGCACGGTCCACGTCCTCAACCAGATCGAGCAGGGCAATCTGGCGAAGCCGGACTACTGCCTGATCGGCGAGGGGAGTCAGCTCAAGGTCCGCAACGCCGAACGGGGCATCCTCGCGCTGGAGATCGTCTTCAAAGGCCGCGCATCCCATACCGCCGCCGCGCGGGTGACCGGCATCAACGCCATCGCCAAGGCGGCGAAGGCCGTGCTGGCGCTGGAGGGAGACATCGACCGCTTCCACCCCGCCGTCGGCTACCCCGTGATCAGCATCAACACCATCCACGCCGGCGTCGCGCACAACGTCGTGCCGGGCGAATGCACGATCAGCGTCGATCGTCGCCTCGTGCCGGGTGAGACGAAGGAATCGGTCGTCCGCGAGATTTGCGAGACGCTCGACGCGCTCGCCGCCGAGGACCAGGACTTCATCTACGAGATGACGATCGACCCGACCGGCGACCACATCCCGGCGAACATCACCGACGAGGACTCACCGCTCGTCCAGGCCGTGCAGCAGAGCATCCGTGAGGTGCTGGACACCGAGCCGGAGTTCTTCGTCCAGTGGGCCGGCGCGACCGATGGCCGCTTCTACCGCCAGGCCGGCATCGACACCGTCGGCTTCGGTCCCAGCGGCGAGAACGCCCACGGCGCCAACGAAGCGGTCATGATCGACGACCTGGTGGCGGAAGCGAAGGTCTATGCTGCCACGATCGAACGGCTCCTGAACGCAAAGTGACCATCTCCATGTAGGGGCCGAGCTTGTTCTCGGTCCGGCGCCGGGAACCAGCACCGTGGTGGCCGGCAGCCGGGCGGACACACGGGTCCGCCCCTACACGTCTTGCGCGTCTCTCCGCACGTCTCGGGGCAAGCTCCCCTCTCCCAAACTCGGGAGAGGGGCTGGGGGTGAGGGCTGTCAGGGAGAAGCGG
>JAICKJ010000171.1 GCA_025928015.1 Thermomicrobiales bacterium | reverse complement strand
GTGGTCGCGGATCAGAAGAACCGCGTCTACTACTTCGAATCGGCGGAGAGCCCGTTCCTGATCTGGATCAACCTCGATGACATCGACTTATCCGCCGGGCAACCGACCAGGAAGCTGAATCTGACCGCCGAAGGCACGCTGCTCGACGGCGACGACTTCGTCTCGGGCGATGTCACGGCCCGGCTGGCGGCCGCGGAGCCGTTCACGTTCCTGCCCGCCTGAGACCGGTTCTCGCCATCGTTCGTGAGCGTCGCTCCGGGCTCCGGGCCTGCCTGGGGCAAGCCGGACGCAGGGTTCGGCTTGCCTCGCCAGGGGAAGCCGTCCGGGCCAATTGTTCCGGTAACCGCTGTCAGCCGATGCGCACCGGCGCCTCGGGGAAGCGGTAGCGGGTCGGGTGCTACCGCCGCTGCAGCGCGTAGACGGCGGTCAGTGGGCCGAGCCGGCCGAAGAACATGGCGGCGCCCAGGACGACCTTGCCGGCGGTCGAGACGTGCGGCGTGATGCCGGTGCTCACGCCGACCGTGCCCATCGCGCTCATCGTCTCGAACATCAGAGCGAGGAAGCCGAAGCGCTCGGCGTTGAAGACGTCCTCGGTGAGCGCGAGCAAAAGCGTCAGCGCGAAGTGGACGAAGAGGAAGAGCGCGATGACCGCCATCGCGCGGAAGACGAGCTGCGTCGAGATCCGCCGGCCGAAGACCTGTGGCTCCGGATGTCCACGGACCGTTGACAGGACCGCGACCGCGACGAGGCCGATCGTCGCCAGCTTGACACCGCCGGCGGTCGAGCCCGCCGCGCCGCCGACGAACATCAGCGCGACCCAGAGGAAGAGCGTCGCCGGGTTCGCCTGCCCGAAGTCGACCGTCGCCGGCCCTGCGGTGCGGGCGGCGACGCTCTGGAAGAGCGCGGACATCGGGCGCGCCCAGGTCGGCGTGGTCGTCAGCGCCGAGTGCCACTCAATGATCAGAAAGCCGATCGCGCCCGCGGCCAGGAGGATCGCGTTGACCAGGAGGACGAGCTTGGTGTCGAGCGCGAGCCGGTTCCAGCGGCGCTCGGCCCAGGCGTCGTGCAGCACCATGTAGGAGAGCGAGCCGGCCTGGATCAGGGCCATGACGGTGAAGTTGACCGGGATCGACGTCCGGTAGCCGGAGAGCGAGGTGAAGCCGCCCTGCAGGTCGAAACCGGCGTTACAGAACGACGAGACCGAGTGAAAGACGCCGTGCCAGATGGCTTCCTGCAAGGGATGGTCGAAGGAGAAAGTGATCGTGAGTATCACCGCGCCGATCGCCTCGGTCACGAGGGTGAACTTGAGGATACGCCCCGTTAGATTGCCGACCTCGGCGAGCGAAAGCGTCGGCGTGCCATCCTGCAGCAGGAGCGTATCCCGCAGGCTGGAGCCCCGGCGCAACGAGAGCAGCACGAGGCTGGCGCCGACCATGAAGCCGAGCCCGCCGGCCTGGATGAGGAGCAGCACCACCAGCTCGCCGAAGAAGTTCCAGTGATTCTGGGTGTCGACCGTGACCAGCCCGGTGACGGCGGACGCGGAGATCGCGGTGAAGAGCGCGTCGATGAACGGCGTGCCCTTGCCGCTCTCGCTGACCCAGGGCAACGAGAGCACCAGTGCGCCGGTCAGGACCAGCAGGGTAAAGCCGAGCACGAACCGCTTGGCGTGGGTTCGGGTGTTGGGCACCTCGCGCTGGCCGGGCTCCTCCGGCAGCGCAATGACACGTTGGGCATCGATTCGCCGGCGAACGACCCGATTCCCCGGCAACCGCTTGATGGCACGTTCGCTCACGCGTTGGCCCGGGCGTGCGCCGTTGGATGCTGGACGAACGCCTCGATCTCGCGGTCCGCGCCGACGACGACCAGCTCATCGTGCGGCTGGATCACTTCCTGAAAATGCGGCACCGTGATCAGATTGGAGCCCCGCTTGATCAGCAGGACATTGAACTTCGAGCTGCGCTCGTCGTAGAGCTCGGCGAGGGTGTGGCCGACGAGGTGCGCCGGCACCTCGATCTTGGCGATGCCGGCGGCCGCCGAAAGCGAGATGTAGTCGCTGATATGGCGAACGCCGAGGGAGTGACCGAGGCGGATGCCGGCGTCCAGCTCCGGAAAGACCACCCGGTCTGCGCCGACCTTGCGCAACAGCTCGCCGTGGAGCACGGAGGTCGCCTTGGCGACGACCCACGGCACGTTGATCTTCTTCAGCAGCAACGTCGTCAGCACGCTCGCTTCGAGGCTTTCGCCCTGGGCGACGACGGCGACGTCGGACCGCTCGACATTGAGCTGGCGCAGCAGCTCCTGGTCGGTGCCGTCGCCCTGGGCGGCGAGGGTCGACCACTCGGCCACCTCCTGGATCTTCTTTTCATTCCGGTCGATGGCCGTGACTTCGTAGCCGAGCTCGTGGAGCGTCTTGACGACGCTGCTCCCGAAGCGCCCGAGGCCGATCACGGTGACGCGTTCGGATGGCCCGCGCCGTCCACTCTCTGGCACGTCTGTGTGTGTCCTCTCCGACCCTGGTTCGCGATCCAACTCGCCCGAAGGCTATCCGGCGCGCCGCTGGGCGGTCATACGTTCGCGGGACACTCCATGTGTCCCGCCAATCTGCCGTGATTCGGGGCAAGGCACCGCCCGAGTCGCACGAAGGATGACGGGCCTGGCTCCGATCATGATGTCGAGGAGTATACCGGCAAGGACACGTCCGCGGCGTTCGCCTGGCTGCCGGTGTGGTGGAAGGTGAAGAGTGCAAACCGAGTGGCCCGGGGCGAGGAGCGTCTTGCGTGATTAGCGGGTGCCGCGGACGGCCCAGGCGCGGGCCGTGAGATCGATTGAGCCGTCGGCCGCGATCGGCAGGGTGGCGCGCAACTGTTCCCGCAGAGCCGCCCGGAGCTCGTCGTCAATCAGGCTGACGTAGGTTGGCGCCGGACCCTGACCGCCCAGAAACGGCCGCCAGTAGTCGTCGAAGCATGCGAAGTGCATGGGCACGTCGATAAATCGCACCTCGATATCGTGCAAGCTCGCATCCCGAAAAAGGTTCATGAGCGGTTCCGGATGGCAGATGGAGAACCGGCGTCCTTCGTCGAGGGCCAGCGCCCGGGCATCGAGCGCGATAGCGGTATCCCAGAAGGTGCGCATATACTCCATGGCGCCCGCGTAATCCCAGACATACGCCGCGACGGTCCCGCCGGAGCGGGTCACGCGGGCCATCTCCGCGATCCCCTTGCTGGGCTCGGGGAAGAAGTTCAACGCCAAACCGGAGACGACGACATCGAACGATTCGTCCCGGAACGGCATTGCCTGGCTGCTGCCCGCCACGAGGGCGACGTGGGAATCGTCCACCCGGTGACGGCTGAAGGAGAGGTAGGCACTGGAGGGGTCGAGGCCGACGACCATCGCGGGGCCCAGGAGCACGAGTATCAGGCTGATGATCGCGCCGGTGCCGGAACCGACGTCCAGCCAGGAACGCTCTGGCTGAATCCCCAGCCAGCGCACGAAGACGTCCGCGACGTGCTGGCTCCACCGGCCCACGTAGAGGTCGTAGTTGTCTCCGCTATTCCAGGTGTCCTGCTCGCCTGCCCCGGCCATCGTGAACTCACGGTCTCGGCGGGGATGTTGCCGCCGCGTATTGATCCGGTCCCTGGGTGACCCGTTTCTATTGTGACGGTTCCATCGGCGGTGTCAACCATGAGCGGGCCATCAACTGAACTCTCGTGCCCCGTGCGCGCGTGGCGCAGGAATGGAACAAGGAGCTGCGGCGTTCGATGACGGATATATATGGTAAGAAGATGCAATCGCTATCAAATTACATGTCGGGCGGCGCAATGCGCTATGCGGGCCGCTCGTCCGTCGCCAGCTCGAGCCAGGCAAGCTCGTCCGGGTTCAGGTGGAGATCGAGGGCGGCGACATTCTGGGCGAACTCGTCGCCGGTGGCGCAGCCGACCAGTGGGAAGATCGGTTGCGGCTGGTTCAACACGTAGGCGAGTGCAATCTGCGGGATCGTCGCATCGTACCGCTTCGCGAGCGTCGTGACCCGATCCAGCCGGTCGAAGTTCTCCGGCGAGCAGTATGAGCTGACGCAAAGCTGGTCGAGCGTCGCCGTGAAGGTGTCGAGGTTGTCCCGCCGGAAGCGGCCGGAGAAGAAGCCGCCGGCGAGGCTGGACCAGGGGAAGAGCGGCATGGCGTGCGTGCGATACCAGGCCCGTTCGTCCTCGCCCGCGGGACCACTGACACTCAGGCACCCCTCCCACGGCGGCTGGATTTGCACCGCCAGGCTGAAATTCGGGCTGCTGACCGTGAAGGGCCGCAGGCCATGCGCGGCGGCGTAGGCGTTCGCCTCGGCGATCCGGCTGGCGTGCCAGTTGGAGCCGCCGAACGGGCCGATGCGACCGGCGCGGTGGTGCTCGTTCAGCGCCTCCACGATCGGGCCGACCGGCAGATCCGGGTCGTCGCGGTGCAGGACGTAGAGATCGATATGATCGACGCCGAGCCGGTCCAGCGAGTCGGCGATGTCGCTGGCGATATCCGCGGGGGTCACGCGCTTGCGTCCGCCGTATGGGTGCGCGCCCTTGTCGAGGATGACGATCTCGTCGCGAACGCCCCGGCTCGCGATCCAGCGGCCGAGGACGCGTTCACACTGGCCGTTGCCGTAGCCATGCGCCGTGTCAAAGGTGCGGCCGCCCGCCGCGAAGACGGCATCGAGCAACGCCTGGCTCGCGGCTTCGTCGTCCTCCCGGAGCATCACCGTGCCCTGGACGAGCCGCGAGAGCGGCTTGGCGACACCGGGAATGTGGCCGTAGGTCATGGGCACGGAAGGTCCTTCCCAACTTCATTATTCGCGTGCGCGTTCACGCTGTATTGGCGGACATGGGACGGTGCCGTAGCTACAGAAAACACAACAGTCGCCCGGCTTCGGTCGGAGCTGTGTGTCGCAGCGCGGGCAGCGGAAAACGATCGTGCATGCGTCTGCTGGCATCGTGACGGTGGTACGGGTGGAGCAGAACGGGCAGATGACAGTCGATTCGGTGATGATTGGAGCCACGGACATCCCTCGCATCATGGGATTGGAGCCCGAGTTGGGCGGTTCTCCGATGCCTTCTCATCCATTGGCAATGGTCTCCGATGGGTATTTGATCCCCCATTGGGCGCGCAGCTCGTCCATCGTGCGCTGGATGGCGAGGGTGTCGGCCAGGGGCAGCGTGTTGCTCTCCACCTTGCCGGCGCGGATGCAGTTCATCACTTCGATCGCCTCGAAGTGGTAGCCGATGCCCTCGTGCGGCAGGTCGAAGTGCTGCGGCTCGCCGCCGTCCGGATAGAGGACGAGCGCTTCCGGCCGGTGCCAGTCGGTCGGCACGTCGATGCGGCCCTTCGTGCCCAGAATCGAGGCGGTGCGGGGGCCATTGCCCTGGATCGAAATGGCGATGACCGCCAGTTGGCCCTGATCGTTGCCCAGGACGATGCCCGCCTGCTCATCGACGCCGGTCTCGCCGAGCGTCGGCAGGCCGGTGATCCTGGCCGGCTGGCCCATCACCATCGCCGCGAAGGAGATCGGATAGACGCCGCAGTCGAGCAACGCGCCGCCGCCCAAGGCCGGCGCGAAGAGCCGGTTTTCGGCATTGAAGGTCGCCTTCCAGCTCAGCTCGGCCGAGATCATGCGGACCTCGCCGATCGCGCCGTCAGCCAGCAGCTCACGCAGCTTGACCATTGCCGGCCGGAAGCGCATCCACATCGCCTCCATCAGGAACCGGTCGTGCCCACGCGCCGCCGCGACCATGCGGTCGGCCTCGTTGCTATTGAGCGCGAAGGGCTTTTCGCAGAGCACGTGCTTGCCATTGCTGAGGCAGAGCACGGTGGCGTCCGCGTGCATCGGATGGGGCGTGGCGACATAGACGACATCGACATCGGGATCATTTGCCAGCGACTCGTAGCTGCCATGCCGGCGCGGGATGCCGAGCCGGTCGGCGAACGTCTCGGCGGTCTGTCGCTGGCGCGAGCCGACCGCGACCAGCTCCGCGCCCGGCGCGTACCGCAGCCCCTCGGCAAACCGCCCGGCGATGACGCCCGTGCCGAGGATGCCCCAGCGGATCGACGTCTGGTCCTGTTGATTCACGATTGCGTACTCCTCAATGCGGTCCGGTCGCCTCGGTGCCACACGGCCCGCCGCCGGCGTTGGCATCCAGCGTGACCTCCTCGCCGGCGAAGGTGAGGATCGGGCGGTACCAGGTCGACATGCGCTCGGCCGAGCGCCCGATGTAGTGACAGATGAATGAGCGGCGGAACCGGTCCTTGCTCACGTTCGGACCGGAGCCGTGGACGAGCGTGCCGTTGAAGAAGAGCACGTCACCCGGCTGCATTCGCACGGGCACCGCCTCCAGACCCGGCGGCGGCGCCACGTAGTCCCGCGTGAACGATTCACTCATGTCCGCCTCTTCCGGGCAGAAGAGGTCCATCTTGTGCGTGCCGGGGACGACGTTGAGGCACCCGTTCTCCTCGTCCGTTGGATCCAGCGGCACCCAGGCGGCGATACAGGTCCCCGGCTCAACCTTCAGGTAGAAGTTGTCCTGGTGGAGCGCCTGCCCGCGCGCGCCGGCGGGCTTGAAATAGAGCATCGTCTGCGCGGCCAGCGGCTCCTCGCCGAAGAGGTCGGTGAGGATCGCCTCCAACCGGGGATCGAGCAGGTAGCGGCGGGCGACATCGTTGAAGCGATGCGGATGCATGATCCGCGGGTACATCTTCAATGGATCGCCGCCGGCCTCGTCCGCCGACTTCGGCTCGAAGAAGCCGGGCACCGGCCCGTCGGCGTGCATCTGCATGAAGGTCTCCTTCAGCAACCGCACCTCGTCCGGGCCGAAAAGTCCGCGCACGACCAGGTGCCCGTCGTCCTCGAATGTCTTGCGCTGATTTGCCGTCAGATGCCGCGCGGTCGTGACCATGGATCGCTCTTTCTGCAACAAGGCTCGCGTCCAGACGCGCCGGAAGTGGCGCATGCGTCATCATAGGACGGCATCGGGAAGTTGCAAGCGCACATCCGGCGGTTACCCTGACGCGCGAGAGCGGTCGGCAGAGGATCACGCGTGGAAGTGGGGAAACGATGGCAGCAGGGGCGAATGGCGCCGAGGTGATCTTGACCGGCGGTCGGATACGGACGCTCGACGGTGCGGACCGCGTCGTCCAGGCGTTGGCCATTCGCGACGGCCGGATCGTCGCGACCGGCGCCGACGATGAGATCACGCCGCTGGCCGGGGCCGGCACGCGGCGAGTCACGCTCGGCGGCGCGACGGTTATCCCCGGACTGATCGATCCGCACAACCACATGCTCTCCACCGGGGAGTTGCTGCGGAGCGTCCAGCTCTACGATTGCCGCTCGATCGACGACATCCTGGCGCGGGTGCGGGAGCGGGTCGAAGCAGCTCCACCCGGAACCTGGGTCGTCGGCCGTGGCTGGGACGAGAGCCTGTTGCGCGAGCGGCGCTACCCGACGCGGTATGACCTCGACCGCGTCGCGCCCGAACATCCGGTCGTCATTCATCGCGTCTGGAACAAGCTGGTGGCCAACTCCCGGGCGATCGCGCTGGCCGGCATCAGCCGAGAGACCCCGGACCCGCCGGCCGACGTGCCCTATTCCGGCTCCTTCGACCGCGATGAGCACGGCGAGCCGGTCGGGCTCTTCCGCGATCGCGCCAAGGCGCTGGTCGCCGACGCCATGCCGGCGCCAACCGATGACCACCTGGCCGGCGCGATCGCGACCGCCTGCCGCGCCTACAACGCGACCGGCATCACCACGATCGAGGATCCGGGGCTGACCCCGTCGCAGATCCGCGCCTACCACCTGGCCCATCAGCGCGGCAACCTGACCGTCCGGACCGAGATGATGATGGCCGGCTGGGGCTTCGTGCCGGCGGCCGAGGAGCCCTGCCTGGAAGAGCGGTTTCGCGCGCTCGGCGTGATGGGGGGCTTCGGCGACGACCGACTGCGCCTGGCCGGTATCAAGCTCATGCCCGATGGCGGCATGGGCGACCGCACGGCACGGATGTCGCAGCCATATCTCGACGAGCCGGAGAACCTGGGCACCTGGGTCGTGCCGCCGGATGAGCTGGCGGCGCACATCCGCTGGGTGCACGATCTTGGGTGGGCGATGGACATCCACACCTGCGGCGACGAGGCGCAGGCCGCGGCGGTCCGCGCATTCGCCGCGGCCCAGCGGGCGCATCCGAACCCGCGGCTGCGTCACCGGGTCCACCACGCCTACTTCCCGACCGAGGAGACGCTGGAGTTGATGGCGGCCTGGCGCATCCCGGCGATGGTCTCGACCCCGTTCATTGCCCAGCTCGGCGAGGGGTTCGTGGCCGCCGTTGGCGAGGAGCGCGCGGCGCGGGCGATGCCGATGCGGTTCTATCTGGAACGCGGCGTGCCGCTGGCCGGGTCGTCCGATTCGACCGTCGCGCCGTTCAACCCCTGGTTCGGCATGGCGGCCGCGATCACCCGGCGCACGGTCGCCGGTCGCGTGCTGGGCGCCGATCAAGCGCTGACCGCGCCGGAGGCGCTGCATCTCTACACGACCGGCGCCGCCTTCGCGCTCGGCCGCGAGGCCGACCTTGGCGCCCTCGAACTCGGCAAACGCGCCGATCTGGTCGTTCTCGATCGCGACCCGTTGGATCCGGAGATGGGCCCGAACGATCTGGCCATCTTCCGGCCCCAACGAACCATGGTCGGCGGCGAGTGGGTCTTCGAGCGGTAGGAGCCGAGCTTGCTCTCGGCCCAATGGGCGATCACACGGGGTGCCCCTACATCATTGGGATGGGCGGACAACAAGGTGCGCCCCTACCGCCCGGGCGTCGCGAGCGGAGTGCCGGCGGCCGGTGTGCCGACGGTGATCGGTGCGTGGGCGGGCGAGGTCAGGAAGAGGTAGAGCACGATCACGCCGAGCACGATGATGACCGCCGCCATGCCCCGATCGCGCTTCGAGGTCTTGAACATCAGCACGCCCGAGAGCATGATGATGAGCCCGAACCAGAGCGCCAGGTTGCGCAGCAGCCAGTCGATCACCATGTTCGGTCCGCGCTAGAGCGTGATGATGTG
>JAICKJ010000102.1 GCA_025928015.1 Thermomicrobiales bacterium | reverse complement strand
GGAACCGGTCGATCTGGGCCTCGTCCCAGGCGAGATGATCCTCGACCTCGTCGGCGAGCGACGTCTCCCCGGTCACCTGGTGGTTGACCGTCCGCTCCCACTCGGTCAGTGTGACGTTCATCAACAGGGCGACGAGCTCGCTACGCTCGCCGCTGAACGCGCGCAGCGCCTCCTCCGGCGAGATCGAGGTGTCGGGCGGCTCGTTCAGCGCCGGCTCGCGCTCGATCGCCCGCAGCTCGGCGTTCGGGGTGTGCAGGACCGTGCGGACGCGTACCAGCTCGACCGTCTCCCGGGCGAGCAGCGCCCGGAGGCCGTCGGCGACCGCCGAATCGATGTCGTCGGGCACCGGATCGCCCAGCAGCGCGCGCAGCTCGGTCGGCGCGTTGGTCAGCCCTTCGAGGAGCTCGCGGTAGCTGTCAAGCATGCGGGGACGCTCCTCTCAGACCGTGGTGGTCGCGGCGCTGGTCAGGCGCGGGATTTCGCGGGTGGCGAGATCCCACGTGACGCCGAACGGGTCGCGAAAGGTGAGACTGTCGTCGGTCTTGCCGAGCAGGGAATAGCCGTGCAGCAGCACCTCCGCCTTGACGTGCGCGAGGGTGGCGGATTCGACGGTGGCCGTCAGGCGCTGGTCGAACGAATGGAGATCGAGCCGGATGCCGATGCCGACGTCCTGCAGCGCGAGCTGCATGGTCTCGTTGCTGAGGAGGCTGTAATCCGGCGCGACGCCGCGCCGGTCGGCATCGGCCCAGCCGACCTCGCCCTCGACCTCGACCAGCACGCCTTCGTCGTTCACGCGGAAGCGCCGCTGGACGCGCAGCCCGAAGACGCGGCCGTAGAACTCCTCGGCGCGGCGCAGGTTGTTGACGCGGACAAGGGGGTAATCGACCCCGGGGGTGACGATGTTGGTGCTCGCCGGCGGCACGATCGGCAACGCCTCGGCGGCCATCAGCTCGCCGGTCGTGTCGACCGGCGGCACGGGCCAGTTGTCCGGCGCCAGCTCGCCCTCAACGTGATCGCCGATCTTCGGGATGCTCGGCTCGACCCACGGCTGGTCGTAGCGAATGGCGGCGACCACGGCGGCCGGTTCGGACTCGGCGAGCACGATGTGCTGGCCGCTGTGGAGGACGATGGAGACCTTGTCCCGATCGGCGCCGAGCTGGTTCACCCAGTCGAAGAGCGTGCCGACAATCAGCAACGAGTGGGCGGCGACGGAGAGATCCTGGTAGGGATCGTCGAAGGTGAGCCCGTGCGAGTTCCGGGCCAGGATGACCTGCGCGTCGCCCGCCAGCGCGACGGCGATGTTCGCCTGATCCAGGAGCCGGTCCGGCACCTCAAGCAACAACCGGTAGCTCATCCACCCCGTCCCCTTTCATCGCCATTCGCTCGGCTCGGCCGCGGGATGGAAGGGTCCACCCGCGCCTGTCTACGCAGCCGATTGTACCAATCCGGCGCCCGGGCCGGCGGGGAATGGGCATGAGGGCGCCATCGCCGTCCCACGCGCGGGGATTCGGCGGTAGAGTGGCGCCGATGAGAAAGGACGGGACCCATGGCGCGAACCGCGAATCATGTCCGGATCGATTACTGCACTTCGTGAGGGTTTGTCGAAGAAGCCGCCGGTCTGGCGGAACACCTCTTGCATGACTATCACCCATTCCTGGCCGCGGGCGTGACGATGAAGCCCGGCAGCGGCGGGATCTTTGCAGTGACGCTGAACGACGATCTCCTCTACACGAACGACGGAAGCGGCTACTTCCCGACGCGCGAGGAGATCGACCGGGCACTGGAGACGCGACTCGGACTCGCCGGCGAGGCGTAGCGGATCGCATGACGAAAGGATGGAGTGATGAGTACATCGACACAGCAAGTGCGGATCGAATACTGCACGTCGTGAGGATATGTCAACAAAGCCGTCAGTTTGACGGGACACATCCTGCAGAGCTATCACGACCAGCTGCCTGATGGCCTCGTGTTGCTGCCGAGCAGCGGTGGGGTCTTCGAGGTGACGCTGGGCGGCGAGGTGCTCTTCTCGAAGAAGGAGAGCGGGCGCTTCCCCGAGCGCGATGAGATCGACGCCGCGCTGAACAAACACTTCGCGGCGGCCAAGTAGGGCCCTCACCGCCCTCACCGCCCTCACCCCTCCGGCTCCCCTCGGTGAGGGGAGAGCATCCCCCAACCCCCTCTCCCAGTATTGGGAGAGGGGGCCTTTTTACGCGCGAGGCGCGTGGCCCGAACATTGCCACCATGCCAGGCGTGGTGAAAGGAACGGCCACATGCTTGCCGCGCGCGAGCTCGTCCAGAACGTATCCGACCGGCTCACCGGGACCTTCCAGCGACGGACCCTGACGCTGCTGGCGCTGGTGCTCGTCCTCGATTACGCGGATCGCACGCTGGTCGGCGCCCTTGGACCGACCCTGAAGTCGACCTTCGGGATCAACAACTTCCAGCTCGGCCTGCTGGCGGCGGCCTTCTCCTTCGTCGGCGCCGGCGCCTCCATCCCGTTCGGGATGCTGACCGACCGGGTGAGCCGGACGATGCTGCTCGCGCTCAGCCTCGTGCTCTGGTGCGTCGCGCTCGGCTTCGTCGGCGCGGCGATCTCGTTCGGCATGCTCTTCGGGGCGCGCATCTTCCTCGGCGCGGTCTCCGCCACCTCCGGTCCGACCACCCCCTCGCTGATCGGCGATCTCGTGCCCGCCAGCGAGCGGGGCGAGGCGCTCGGGTTCATCACCGGCGGCCAGTTGGTCGGCGGCGGCATCGGCCTGCTGTTGCCGGTCATCATCACGGCCTTCACGTCGTGGCGCTGGGCCTTCTGGCTGCTCGCGATCGCCGGCGCCACGCTGGCGATCGCGTTCTGGCGCATCGGCGAGCCGGAGCGGACCGGCTCGACCGGACCGGCGGACCCGCCAGTCGCCGATCCCGACCACGGGAATCGACGCGAGGAAGGGCCGCAGGGGGGCAAGGAGGAGGAGATCGTCGAGGAGCGGCGCGTTGAGCCGAGCGCGCGGGCGATCCTGACCCGGCCGCCCGCCGAGCTGTCGTACCTGGACGTGGTCGGGTACGTGATCCGGGTGCGCACCGACCTGATCGTACTCACCGCCCGCTCGATCGGCGACTTCTTCTTTCAGGGGATCGCCACCTTCGCGGTCGTCTTCGCGACCGGCTGGTACGGCATCTCCCAGTCCGGCGCGGATTTGGCGATCATGGTCGTCGGCGTGGGCGCGCTCGTCGGCGTGCTGGTGATCGGCCGGATCGCCGACGCGGTGCTGCGGCACGGCAACCTCAACGGCCGGCTCTGGATCGGCGGCATCGGGTACGTCCTCGCCACGTTCGCCGCCTACCCCGCGTTCCTGACCCATTCGCTCCCGGTCGCGCTCGCGTTCTTCGCCCTGGCCGGCTTCTTCCTCGCCGGCGCGGGTCCCGCGCTGGACGCGGTGCGGATCGACGTGCTGGTGCCGGAGATGCGCGGCCGGGCCGAGGCGATCCGGCAGGTGATGCGGACCGTCGCGGAAGGCGGCGCGCCGATCGCAATCGGCCTGCTGGCCGGCGCCCTGTCCAGCGAAAGCGCGACGGGCTTGCAACGCGCCTTCCTGATCACGCTGCCGCTGCTGGCGGTCAATGGTCTCGTCATGCTGGTCGCGCTGCGCACCTACCAGCCCGACATCGCCGCCGCCGTCGCCTCGGACAAGCTGCTGGCGCAGCGCAGCGGCAAGGCCGACGCCTGATGCTTTCCTCGCTAGCCGCCCTGGTTATGTCCAGCCGGGGACGGGGGCTGGATTCCAGGTCTGCGCCGCCTCACGGCCGCGCGGACGGGTGAGGACGGCGAGCACGAGGCCGCCGAGGCCGAGCAAGGTGACGACGATCCCGACCGCGGTTGGCACGAAGGGCACCGGGATCATCTTGAGCAGCGTGATGATGATCACTCCGAGCACCATCGCGAGCAGGTTGAAGCCGCGCGTGCCGTCATCCCAGGAGCGCGGCAGAATGAAGCGGCCGATCATCAGCCCGACGAAGACCTGGCTCAGGTAGAGCGCGATCAGGTAGGCGATGACGACGAGCAGCGCGAGCGGGATGCCGATCACGGTGACCAGCAGCAGAATCGCGATCAGTGGCAGCAGCCAGATGAACAGGATCCCCATGCCGAGCGACGGCAGCAAGCGGCGGACGGCGTTCGCGGTCCGCGCCGAGGCGCGGGGAAAGAGGAGGACGATGGCCGCGCCGACGATGAGCATCCAGAGCAAGCGCACCAGGTGCGAGGTCCAGGCGCCCCGCGAGCGCCAGTCGCCGCGGAAAGGGCTCGATTCGGTGTGCGCGACCTGTCCGCCGATCTGAGCGGAGCCGGGGATGCTGGCCGTGTTCGGGCTGGTGTAGTCGAGGTTGCCGGTGACCCGGGCGGTCGGCAGCACATCGATGCTCTGCGTCTTGACGTCGACGGACTGGTTGAACGTGCCGCCGGCGGTGAAGGAGGCGGCGTAGCCCTGCACCTTGCCATCGACCGTGCCGCGAACATCGACATTGCCGCCGGCGAGGAGGAGGTCGCCCGCGACGCGGCCGCTGCTGGTGACCTTGACCGAGCCGCCGGTGACGACGAGATCGCCGCCGATCGGCCCGCTGATCTCGACCTGGCCGGCCGCGACCCGGACCGAGCGGCCGATGGTGCCCTTGAGCGTCGCCTCGCCGGCGAGCATCGTCAGCGAGCCGTCGATCGTGCCGTCGAAGTCGAAGGAACCCGCGGCGACGATCACGTCGCGGGTGGCGTGCCCATGGAGGTTGACCTGCCCGGCGGTGACGTAGAGATCGTCATTGATTTGCCGGTCGGAGGCGATCGTCACATCGTTGCCGCTGCGCAGGTCGGCACCGAGCGCGGTCGACGGCGCGCCGACCGCGATCGTCGCAACGATAAGCAGGACTACGGGCGCGACCCAGGCGCGCAACAAGCGGGGCCGGCGGGCGGGCGACGTGAACATCGATCCTCCTCAGGGAAGCGCAACGTGTGTGACGGCGCTAGTGTAATGGGTCGCGCCGGTCAGGCGCATTCCGGTTTCCGGGGCGCTGCTTTCGGCCACAGGCCGGCGCGGCGGCGGTGGCAGGAGAGGTAGGCGAAGCGGCCGCCGATCGGACGGATGGCGCGGCGCGCGCCCTTGGCGATGACGAGCGCCTGGCCGGGCGTGAGCGCGATCTGCTGATCATCGATGACGATCTCGCCCTGCCCGTCGACGGCGACCACCAGGACATCGACCTCGGAGTTGACATGTGCCTCGATCACCTCGCCGGCGTCGAGGACGAGCAGGTTGAGGTTCAGATCATCGCTGGTCAGCGTCGCCGCCAGCCGGTTGCTCGCGCTCGCCGCGATGCCGGGGGCGTCGAGGATGACTGGCGCGGACTCCTCGGTCTCGCTCATGATCTCTCCGTTCCGGCGCCCGCGGCGCGGGCGAGGAAGCCGTCGATCAGGCGGCGGGAGATGCTGATGCTGGCCGGCAGCTCGGGCATCTCGTCCGGGCCGAACCAGCCGGCCTCGGCGATCTCCCGTCCATCGATCGCGATCTCGCCGCCCGCCCATCGGGCCGTGAAACCGATCATGAGGGAGTTGGGGAAGGGCCAGGGCTGGCTGCCCTGGTAGCGGATGTCGTCGATCTCGATCCCGACCTCCTCCCGGACCTCGCGGCGCACCGCGCTCTCCAAATCCTCGCCCGGCTCGACGAAGCCGGCGAGGATGCTGAAGAAGCCGTTCTTGAAGGCGGCGTTACGGGCGAGCAGGAGCTTCCCGTCCCGCTCGATGGCGACGATGATCGCCGGCGAGAGGCGCGGGAAGTTCAGGAGGCCGCACCGCGGGCAGCGGGTGGCGCGCTCGGTGGTCAAGCGCTCGGTCGGCACGCCGCACCGGCCGCAGAAGCGATGGGTCTCGTTCCAGGCGATGAGCTGCGCGGCGCGGCCGGCGAGCCAGAAGAGCTCCTCGCCCAGCTCGGTATAGACGGCGCGCAGCCCGATCCAGCGCGCGGCGGCGACGCTGACCAGCGCGGGCGTCAGCGCCGCGGCCCAGCAGGGCACGCCATCGAGCAGGCCGAGAAAGATGGAGCCGGCAGGGTCACAGGGCGCCTCGGTGATCTCCGCCCAGACCCGCGGCAGCGGCAGAGCGCCATCGCCGTCGAGCAGAAGCAATTGGCCGTCGGCGATCAGGAAATGCCAGCCGGGCGCGGCGGGGTCGTGGCCGCCGGGGTCGATCAGCCGCTCGAAGCGATGCGTCGTCAGCGTGGGCATGGGTTCTCCTCGAATCGGAACGTGTTGCGGCATGGCTTCTGCAACGGCAGGAGCGGATCCGCCTCCGGCTGGGAGCAATCATGGCACAGATTCCTCGTGGTCCACGCCTCGACGGCACGATCGGTTTTCTGACCGCGGGGTACGGATTTGTCTCCCGCTGGTGCGAGCGGCTGCACGCCAACCGGTTCGCCACCCGTTTCATGCTCAAGGACGTCGTCTTCATCCGCGGCGAGGAGGCCGCCCGCGCCTTCTACCAGCCGGACCGCTTCACGCGGCGCGGCGCGATGCCCGCTTCCACCGTCCGCCTGCTGCAGGACAAAGGCAGCGTGCAGATGCTCGATGGCGCGGCCCACCGGGCGCGCAAGGCGATGTTCATGGGGATGATGACCCCGGTCGAGATTCAGCGGTTGGTCGATGATGTCGATCGCATCTGGCGGGGCCGGCTGCCGGCGTGGGCGACACAGGAACAGGTGGCGCTCCACGACGAGATCCGGACCATCCTCTGTCAGGCGGCCTGCGATTGGGTCGGCATCCCGCTCTCCGCGTCGGAAGTGGCGCCGCGGACCCGTGAGCTGGGCGCGATGATCGACAACGCCGGCAAGCTCGGCCCGGCCAACTGGTGGGCGTCGCTGCTCCGGCTGCGGACGGAGCGCTGGACCGGGCAGATCGTCGAGTGGGTCCGGGCCGGGTCGCTCGGGACAGCGAAGGATAGTCCGCTCGCGGTGATCGTCTGGTACCGGGATCCGGATGACCAGCGATTGACGACCAAGGAGGCGACGGTCGAGATTCTGAACCTGCTGCGGCCGATCGTGGCGATCGGGGAGTACATCGTCTTCGCGGCGCTCGCGCTGCAGGCGCATCCCGAGTGGCGGGAGCGGCTGCGGGCGGCCGACGAGACCGAGCTGGAATGGTTCGTCCAGGAGGTCCGCCGCTACTACCCCTTCTTCCCCTTCATCGGCGGCAAGGCGCTGGTCGACTTCGAGTGGGATGGCCATCTCTTCACTCATGGGACGTGGATGCTGCTCGATCTGTATGGCACCGACCACGAGGCAGCGGTCTGGAACGACCCGAACGTCTTCCGGCCGGAGCGGTTCCGCGACTGGGACGGCAGCCCGTACAACCTCATCCCCCAGGGCGGCGGCGATGAGCTCGCCAACCACCGGTGTCCGGGCGAAGCGATCACGATCGCGGTGATGAAGCAGGCGGCGCGGCTGCTGACGACGGCGATGACGTACGACGTGCCGGCGCAGGACCTGAAGGTCGATCTGGCCCGTGTCCCCGCGCAGCCGCGGAGCGGCTTCGTGATGACGAACGTGACGGCGGTGTAGGGCACCCTCCCCCAGCGATTCAGCCCTCTCCCCCAACCCCTCTCCCAAGCTTGGGAGAGGGGAGCGTTCCCGATACGTGCGATAGGATGCCGGAATCGTGTAGGGCGGATACAAGGTCCGCCTGCCTGCGCGACCAATCATCTGATTGTCGCGCAGCGGCGGGCCGATACAAGATCGGCCCCTACGCGGCGTGTGGGATGGGGCGCGCCGGACGGGCCGAGAGCCGATGGGCCGAGAGCAAGCTCGGCCCCTACGATGGCCTGGCGGCGTCGGCGGCGCGGACGATGGCGTCGCTCAGGTCGGACCAGCGCGGGGGGCGCAGGGGCCAGCCGTAGCGGACGGTGCGGTTGCCGAAGACGGCGAGGGCGAGGTCGCGCTCCGGGTCGGCCCAGGCGAGGGTGCCCGCCTGGCCCCAATGGCAGAAGGTGGCCGGCGAGGTGAGCGTGCCGGTCCAGTGGCGGCGCTTCTCGCCCTTGACCTCCCAGCCGAGTGCCCAGCGTCCGACCGGCCAGCGCACGCCGGCGCTGGCGACGCCGCCCGGGGCGCCGCCGGTCTGGTCGGTCGTCATGAGCATCACAGATTCCTCGTTCAGAATCCGTCGGTGGACTGGCAGGAACGACGCGATGAAGGTGAGAACGCCCGCCGGGGTGCCGTAGAGGCCGCCCCAGGGGATGCCGAGCTGCCGCCAGTAGGGCGAGTTGTACGCCTCCGCCGGAGTGCCGGCGGAGGCCGGGTCGTCGACGTAAGCAATGCGCGGGTCGAGCTCCGGGCCAGGCTGGATGACGACCTCGCCATCGAGGCCGAAGGGCGTGAGCACGGACTCGCGCAGCAGGTTGTGGAAGTCGCGGCCGGCCGCTTGGGCGGCGATCCGGCTGACGATGCCGTAGTTGGGGTTGGAATAGCGCAGCTCGGTCCCGGGCGCGGAGACGAGCGGTAGCCGGCACATGAGGTCGATCTGATGGGCGAGCGTCGGCCGGCTGCGCATCCGCATCCGTTTGACGCTGATGTTCTCCGGCAGACCGGAGACGTGGCAGAGGAGCTGGCGGACAGTGATCTGGTCGCGCAGCGCCTCGAGCGGGGACAGCGCATCCTCGTCGAAGGGATCGACGTCGCCGAATTCGGGCAGGCGATCGACGACGCGGTCCTGGAGATCGAGCCGGCCGGCCTCGATCAGGCGCATGGTGGCGGCGGCGGTGAAGGGCTTGGAGACGGAGGCGAGGGGGAAGAGGGTGTCCGGCTGGACGGGCGCATTGTCGCGGGCGCGGCCGGTCTGGTGCGCGGCGACGATCTCGCCGCGGTGCCAGATGGCGGCGGCCGCGCCGGCGACGGCGCCGCCGGCGACCCAGTCGTCGAGCGCGCCGAGCGCGGTCTGGAATCCGGTGGTCGTCTTCGCTGCCATGTCCCTCCCCGTTCGCAATGCCCGAACCATTGGGGGAAGCTTAGCGCGATATGCGATATGCCGGGTGCGTGATGAGCGGGATGCGCGGATGTATCGCGCAGTCGTCATGCTGACCCGAGGGAAGCATCCCCGCGCGCAGCGCGTGCCCGCTCCCGTCATGGTGAGCGCAGTCGAACCATCTCCTGCCGCCGCAGCTGTCCGCGGCGGCGGACCGGCTTCGCCGGGGGATGCTTCGACAAGCTCAGCTTGACGGCGGAGGGGAGTGGCGAGGGCAAGCGGTGTTGTTGGCTATGGACGCCGCTGCGGCGGGAGATCCCTTCGGCAGGCTCAGGGCAGGCTCTTCGACTGCGCTGACCATGACGGGGAAGGAATTGGCGGGCGCGGACGGGATTGGTCTTGCGACGGGCGGACACATCGGTCCGCCCCTACAATGATTTCCGCTCTCCGATGCCGCGATTGACGATGAGCCGGGACCGCCAGCCGGCTTGAGCCGGCTTTGTCGCCCTGGCGCGGTCCCTTTCGGGTCGCGCGTCGGGTGAGCGCGATCCATGTTGGGCCACTGGGGGCGGGAACCTTCGAATTCTCTGATGGAGAAGCGCAAACAGAAACGCCCGGCGCAGGTTCTCTGCACCGGGCGAAATCTTCTGTTCGATCGCTGCCGAGGGATACCAGCTTGACCGCGATCGAGAGGTCAAGCGTCGGAGAGGATAGATAGAGGTGGTGCCGTCCTTCGTTTCCTCAGTGGCGGCAACCATGTGAGAGGAAGTAGAGGTGAAACATGCCAGGCGACTGGCTAACGTCGCCCAAGGCGGCAAAGGTAAGTACGGGCCGCGACGGTTCTGGATGATCGCTGACGCGTGTGGCGTCGCAGTCCGGGTGGCTCAGCGGCGGTTCGGTTGCCCGCCCCGGCGAGCCGCAAGGATAGTTCGCTTGTCAACGTGCCCCGCCGCTGCAGCGCGGCGATCAGATGCTTCCTTGATCATCTGGCCCTATCGTATCATCGCGTTATCGCGATGACAAGGGGTTTCAGGACAAATTTGTGCTTTTTCGCACGAACACCATTTGTCAGTGCGCTCGGGCCCGAATCGACTCGGCCAGGGACTCCATGCGGCCGCGATCGATCGCGTAGTACTTCATGCCCCGGCGCGGCTCAACCCGGACCAGACCGGCGCGTTCGAGCTGCGACAGGTGGCGCGAGACCGCGGACTGGGCGATACCCAGGCGTCCGACGATCTCCTGCGCATAAAGCTCGCCACCGCCCAGCAGATCGAGGATGCGGAGCCGGTTGGCGTCACCGAGCGCCCGCAGGCTCTCCAGCAGATCCTCGCCGGCGATCTCGTCAACCGGTTCGGCCACATTGCCGATCAAGTTGCGCTCACTCACCGCCATCGCATCCTCGATGCCAACGACCGCCTGGGCGGCGAAGAAGACGATCAGGTGGGGCGGATAGCTGATGTAGCTGACGAAGGAGCCGAGGTGGGCCGAGGGGCAGAAGACGGCCTGGGCGACGTGGGCGAGGCCGGCGGCGAGCGGCGCCGGCAGCCGGTTGCCGGTCAGCTCGACGAAGGCCATGCCGAAGCCGCGGCTGGCCGCGCCTCGCGCGAGCCGCTCGGCTTGCTGCAACTGATCGAGACTGGCGAAGTATTCGCGCTGGTACATGCCCTCCCAGACGCCGCGCAGCAGCCGGGTCGTCCGCAGCTTGAGCTGCGCGTCGTCCCGCACGAGCTCGAGCACGTCGTCGGCGGAGGCGGTGGTCAGGCTCGGTTCGAGATAGCGCCGCCAGGAGGTTTCGTCATCGTCCGGCGGCGGCGCGAGGGTGGTGCCCAAATCCTGGTGCGCGCGCTCAAGCGCGCGCAGGAGCATGCGGTGGTACTCTTCGGGCGGGAGCCCGTCGAGAAAGGTGATGAGATCGTCGAAGGTGGCGTCGAGCCGGTCCTCGCGCAGGGGCTCGAAGCGCATGACCGGTTCCTCCATGAAATAGAGGAGACGACCGGAGAAGCCGTGGAGCAGATCGAGGTCCGCCTGCAGCTGGGGCGGCAGGGAGCGCCGGGCCGCGACCAGCCAGGGGTCAAGCCCGCTACCGGGCACCGCCCGGTAGAGCAGCGACATGATCGACACCAGATCGAGCGGCAAGGAGACCGCGGTCTTGACCTGGAGCGCCGGTCGCCCGACGACGAGTTCGCCCATCTCACCTTCCGTTTCAGACATCCGGCCGGCCCACGCGCCCGACCGGGGCTGATGATTCCGTGCACAATACGGTCATCACCATATCAACATACGCTCAACCCGTCAAGCGTGGATGTGGCCGCGCGAACCGTCCTCGCCTGGTGGCCGTTCCTCGTCGCGACGCGGGGCTAAAGACCCCGCGCTCACCCTGGGAAGCCGGCTGAAGCCGGCTGGCGGATTCGTAGCGTTCGTCATTTGAGGCATTGGACGGCGAAGAATCATTGCAGGGGCGGACCGGCGTATCCGCCTGCCCCGGCGCCGCACGTGTTGCCTCTTGCCAACCCGCCGCGCTGTCATCCTGAGCGAAGTCGAAGGATCTCCCGCCGCCGCGGTGTCCTCGTTCCCAACCACCCCGTCCGCTCTTGCCAACCCGCCGCGCCGTCATGCTGAGCGAAGCGAAGCATCTCCTGCCGCAGCAGTCGGCCGCGGCGGCGGACCGGCTTCGCCGAGGGATACGTCGCCACGCTCAGCATGACGGCGCGGCGGGCTTGCCGCTCCTCCGCGCTCGCCCGACGTGGCAGGCGCTCGCATGCGCTCATCAGCGAGATTCCTCGTCTGCTCGGAATGACGGGGGAGGGGATTGGGAAAGGCGAAACGAGTTGATGGCGAGATGCGGACGCCTGCCGGGTTCCCCTCCTGCGTCGCTGCCAGCCTGATCAACCGGGACTTGTTCCATGCGTCCGGAAAATACCCCGGGTCACTTGACAAAACGGTTATGGGCGGGCAGGATGGCCGTAGCAACGTGGGATATGTCGTGATGGAGGTCCGCCGTGCCGCGCCGCTCCCCCACTCCCCCGCCACGCCCCAAACGCGCCCCCACTCGCGGACGCGACGGCGTCACCAGCGACGAACGCGAACGGCCACTGACGTCCTTCCCGCCGCTCCTGGAGATGGAGCAGCGCGCCGCCGACGCCAAACCCGATCAACTGCCGCTCTTCTCGCGCACGCCAAACGGCGCGTTCGCGCCGACACTCGCCGGCCTGGCGCCGCTCGCGCCAAACTCCGGCCTCGATCTCGCCCGGACCTGGTACCGTCGCGAGCTGGAACAGGCCCGGCGGCCCCACAACACGATCGAATCCTATTGCTACGACCTGACGGTGCTGGAGCACCTGATCGGCGCCAAGCGGATCGACAGGATCGACCGGCGCGACATCGCCCGCTACCTTGGTGAGTCGACCAGCCGGACGACGCGCAAGCGGCGACTGACCTCGGCCCGCCGCTTCTTCCGCTTCCTGATCGACGACGCCAGGGTGCTGGAACGCGATCCGACCGACGGCTTCTACCCGCACGCGATCCAGCTCCAGACGCCGGTGCCGCTCTTCCCGGCCGAGCAGGAGGCGCTGCTGGCGGCGGCGGAGGCCGACGAGCCGTGGACCGCGCCGGCGATCTGGTTGATGATGCGGCTCGGGCTCAGCCGGTCCGAGCTGCTGGCGCTGCGCAGGGACCACATCGACCGAACCGACCCCGAGCGGCCAGTCGTATTCATCTTCTATGCCGACAGGAGCAAGCACGGCAAAGAGCGGAAGCTGGCCGCCGACGAGACCTTCGCCGCGCTCTACGAGGGATTCCTGGCCGCGCGCGACCCGCAGGATTTGCTCTTCCCGGTCGGGCCGCAGGCGGTGAACGGGATGGTCGACCGGGTGCAGCAGGCGGCCGGGATCAGCAAGGAGGTGACGCCGCAGACGTTGCGGCACACCTTCGCGGTCAATCAGGCACGCGACGGCGCGGACGAGGAGCGCCTGCTGAAGCTGCTCGGCCTGGCCAACGACCCGCGCAACCGCGCCAGCGTGCAGCGGTACATCAAGCTGGCCGAACCACCGGCGAATGCGCCGGTCGATTCCGGGAGCGAGACGTAGCGCTGGCGAAAATGGCGGTCACTCCCGACCGCCCCTGCAACGTTCGTTGCCAGTCCCGAAGGGACTTCGTCGGTTGAGCGCCTGATTTCAATCTGGTGTTTTCCGGCGGCAACCGGGTGGCGAGCGGATGCATGCCGTGCGCCTCTACGAT
>JAICKJ010000368.1 GCA_025928015.1 Thermomicrobiales bacterium | reverse complement strand
GACGCGGACGAACTTGCGGCCCATCGCCGCCGCGATCGAGCGCCCCAGGCTCGTCTTGCCGACGCCTGGCGGGCCGATCAGGCAGAGGATATGGGCGCTGTTGGGCGTGCCGGATTCCATCGTCAGCTTGCGGACCGCCAGGAACTCGATGATCCGTTCCTTGACCTTCTCCAGCCCGTAGTGGTCCTCATCGAGGATGCGCTCGGCCTCATCCAGATCGAGCCGGTCCTCGGACATCTCGTGCCAGGGCAGCGCGATCATCGTCTCCAGATAAGAGCGGACGACGGTCGACTCGGCCGAGACGCTCGGCATCTTCTCCAGCCGGCCAAGCTCGCGCAGCAGCTTCTCCTCGACCTCGGCCGGCATCTGCCGGGCCTCGATCTGGGCGCGAAGCTGCTCGAACTCGTTGCCGCTGTCGCCCCCGAGCTCGTCGTGGATCGCCTTGAGCTGCTCACGCAGGAAGTACTCGCGGTTCGTCTTGTCCATCTTGTCGCGGACACGATCCTTGATCTTCTGCTCGAGGTCGATCACCTCCAGCTCCCGCGTCAGAAGGACCCCGACCTGCTCCAGCCGGTCGAGAGGATTGAGGTTCTCCAGCAGCATTTGCCGCTGGTCAGCGTCTTCGATGAGCTGGGTCGCGAGCAGGTCGGCGAAGTGGCCCGGATTGGTCGCCCGCTCGACCATCTCCATGATCTCGGTGGCGAGCTTCTGGCGGCCCTCGTTCCAGCGGGTGACGAGCCCCTGGATGTGCTGGATCAGCGCTTGCGCCTCGTCCGGATTGACCGCCAGCTCCTCGACCGTGGCGTAGGCGGTGAGGAAGAAGGGCCGGTTCCGCGTGATCTCGCGCAGGCGGACGCGCTGGGTGCCTTCGAGCACGACCTGGAGATTGCCGCCCTGAACACGCTTGAAGCTGAGCACGCTGGCGAGGGTGCCGAAATCGCGCAGGTCGCCGGGCCGGGGCTCGTCGACGGTGCTGTCCTTGTGAGCGGTGACCGCGAGGGTCGCGTCGCCCAGCATCGCCTCTTCCACCGCGTGGATCGAGCGGGGGCGAGCGACGAGCACCGTGAGCACGTTGCGCGGAAAGAGGACGACGCTGCGAAACGGCAGGAGCGGTATTCTCTCGATTGAGTCATCCGGATCGATGACGTTCAACCCCTGTCGTTGTCGCATACGACAACACCCTCCCCCAGACCCCAGAACAACGACCGGACGAACGCCATGCAGAGAGCCAGTCTGTGGTTGGCGATGGCCCGGGACAACCTCGTGGCGGAAGTCATCATACTCCAGCGGACGTTCTGCGGCTAGGGCGCGACCGCCGATCGCTGTGCCCGCGCGGCGCCAGATGGCGGCTGTTGTTGTGGCATCTCGGCGCGTACGTACGCAACCTCTTGTATGCGTGACCAACTGGAAAGCCCGCTCATGATGGATCGGTGACTTTTTGGCACAGCAGAGCCGCGTCCGATAATTCCCGCGGGTTGCAAAGCCAGCTCGGGCGCCTATTCCGTACCCGTCTCCGCCGCCCGCTGGTCCGCCAGTGCCGCCTCCAGCATCACCCGGACCGCCTCGTCCGGATCGTCCGTCACCTGCAAGCGCACGAGATCCTCGTCGGTGATCTTGTGCTCGGCGGCCACCCGCTCCGTCAGCCAGTCCAGCAGCCCGCGCCAGTAGGACGCTCCGAAGAGCACGATCGGAAACGCGCCGAGCTTGCCAGTCTGGATCAGCGTCAACGCCTCGAAGAGCTCGTCCAGCGTGCCGTAGCCGCCGGGGAAGATGATGAAGCCGACCGCGTACTTGACGAACATGGTCTTGCGGACGAAGAAGTACCGGAACTTGAGCGGCAGGGTGACGTAATCGTTGTGCCCCTGCTCGAAGGGCAGCTCGACGTTGGCGCCGACCGATTCCGCGCCCGCCTCGAACGCGCCCTTGTTGGCGGCCTCCATCACGCCGGGGCCGCCGCCGGTGATGACGACGAATCCGGCCCGGGCCAATCCTTCGCCGACCTGCCGCGCGGCCTCGTACATGGGATCGTCGGTCGTGATCCGTGCCGAGCCGAAGATCGATACCGCCGGCCCGATGTCCGCCAGCGCCTCGAACCCCTCGACGAACTCGCCCATGATCCGCAACACCCGCCATTGGTCGCTGTGGGTGAACATCCGCGCCTGTTCGCGGTCCTCTTCGGTCCACGAGAGCAGATGCCGGTCAGCCGTGTCCGTCGGGCGCGGCTGGCGCGTCGCTGAACGCGCCGGCAGTGTCCCGCTGCGCTCGCCCAGCCGCTCGACCTTCTTGGCCTGCGCCGCGTCGTTCCGATTGGTCTTCGCGTCGCTCATCGACTCCCGTTCCCGCCGGCCTGGTCCGGGTCACGTCCCGGTGCGTGCGGTCATGGTCGCAGAAAGGCCCGGCACGCGACCACCGGTCCGGGCTCGGCATCGCAAACGCCGTACAATCGGACCGGCGTGGACCGCGCGTCGATTGGCGATGGGAAGGGGCAAGCACGGCCTTGGGTGCCTGGGTCTGGAACCGGTTGGAGTCTGGTGGCGCGGCGCGTCGGGGTGCGTGGCGCCGGTTCTGCTGGCCACCCCTCGTGCTCGCGCTCCTGCTCCTGCTGGCCGCCTGCGGCGGCGGAAATGCGCCGACCCCAACCGTCACCCCTCCGACGCCCACGCCGCCGCCGAGTCCGACGGTGGCCGCCGCGCCGACGCTCGGTGGCGTGATCTGGGCCAAGGCGATCGATCCGAAGACCGGCGCGCCGGTCGGGGCCGTGAG
>JAICKJ010000312.1 GCA_025928015.1 Thermomicrobiales bacterium | reverse complement strand
GGAGATCGCGAACGGCATGATCATGTAGACGATATCCGGCAGCAACTGGACGCGGAGCAGGTAGGTTGCGGACTGCGGGAAGCCGTAGGCGTCCCGCACCGCCGGGTTGAAGATGTAGCCGTTGAGCGAATTGAGGTCATCGAGCGTGACGCCGAACCGCTGCGCGAGCAGCACCCGGCTGAGCACGAGCCCGAAGGCGACGATCGCCATCGCCGCGACCTGCAGATCGGCGCCGCGCTTCTGCCGCGCGAGGTGCGCCATCGCCTCCGCGACCCCGAAACCCAGAATGAGGTTCAGGTAAAAGCCCCACTGGGGCCCGAACCGCCAGAGCACGGCGACGACGATCGTGACGAGCAGACCGCCGCCGATCGCCTTCAGCATGTCGGTGTTGCCGGTGCGGTACGTCGGCAGGCCGCGAACACCGGCGCAATCGGGGCAGCGCAGGCCGACCGGCGTGCGCACGGCGCATTGCGGACAGATCGGCTTGCCGCACCGCGAGCAGCGCAGGCCAGTCATGACCTTGGGATGGTATGAGCAGGGAACCTGTCCACCCGGCGGGGCCGAGCGGTCGGTCGTTTGTTGAGCCGACATCGAATTCAGAGACGTCCTTCCATGGTGCGCGGCGCGAGCGGAATCGGCCGCCGCACCGTCTGAGCGAAGGATACGCCACCGGCGCAAATCATTCGGTCGCGCGGCGTCCCGTTTGCCTGACGCGCTGATCGAGCACGGCGAGGGCGAAACGTGGCAACGCGAGCTGGCGTCGCCAGCGCCAGGGCTCCCGAATCAGGCGGTAGAGCCATTCCAGACCCACCTTTCGCATGATCCCGGGGGCGCGTGGCACCCGATCGGAGAGGAAATCGAGCGCGCCGCCGATGCCGATCACGAGCCGGACGCCCGCCGCGCGGAGCGCGTCCTGATCCCGCGCGATCCAGTGGATCTGGGCCGGGGCGCCGTAGGCGACCAGGACGACTCTCGCCCCGGACGCGGCGATCCGGGCGATCGTCGCCGCGTCGTCGGCTGGTCGCGGCGTGCCGCCGTCCCAGACGCCGGCGAAGCGGGCGTCGGGATGCTCCTCAATCAATCTCTCCTTCGCGTCTTCGGCGACACCGGGCCCCGCGCCAAGCAGGAAGACCGGCGCGTCGAGCGGTCCGCTCAGCGCCGCGAGCCGTTCCGTCAGCGCCACTCCGGTCATGCGCTCGATGCGCGCCCCGTAGAGCGCCCGGACCGCCAGTACGACACCGATCCCGTCCGCGGTGACGAGATCAGCGCCACGGATGGCCTCGGCGAAGGCGGGATCGCGCCGCGCCGCCATCACGTACTCGGGATTGAGCGTCACCAGGTGGCGGCAGCGCCCATCATCCGCCCGCAGTGTTTCTCGGAGCCAGGCGTCTACCTCGGACGCGGAGCGGAGGTCCAACGGCAGGCCGAGCAGGTCGACGCGCGATTGAGTCTCAGGCAATGGACGATGCTCTCATCGCCGTAGCCCTCGCAGACGCCCACCCCGTTTCCTTTTGCCACTCCTCTTGCCTGTCATTTCGACCAACGGGAGAAATCTCCTGCCGCAGCAGCGTGCTCGTTGAGAAACACGCCCATTGCGCCCGTCCCAATCCGACATGTGATTGACGATCGGCGGGCATCCGCTTCGCTCACAAAAGAGATTCCTCGGGCGCTCGGAATGACAGCATTTGGGGCTGGGAAGCGCAAAACGACTCTGCTCTTCCGGTTATCCGAAGCCGCGGCCGCCACCACCGCCTCCGCCGCCGCCACTGAAGCCGCCGCCACCGCTGAAGCCGCCGCCGCCGTGACCGCTGCCGCCACCGGAGGAGGTGAAGCCGCCGAAGACCTTCGCGGCCGTGTTCAGCATGTCGAAGAAGCTGTCGCTGCTGCTCTGCAACGAGCGCCCGGCGGTGTCACTGACATCCTGCAGATCGGGCATGTTGACACCGCCGCCTCCCTGGCCCGGGTTGCCACCCAGATCGCCGATACCGCCGCCGGGGATGAAGATGGGGCCGATCGATCCGCGCGGCCCGTAAACGCGGCGTCCTTGGCGACCGTAGTACGGGCCGGTCCAGTTCTCCGATCCGACCCAGCCGCCGCCAAACCACTCCGGCGTCGGCGTCTGCACCTGGGCGAACTTCGCGACCCACGAGTGCTCAATGCCGAACGCGACCGCGAAGGGCAAGTACGTGTCGAAGATCTCCTTCGACTGCTCCAGCTTCTCGTACTTCTGGATGTTGCGCAGATAGTTGTTGAATGCCTCCCATTTCGCCGCCGCCTCGGCGCCCTTGACCGTCTTCTTGACCATGTGCGGCGCCATCATCCGCGCGATCAGGAAGAGCAGGCCGATGACGATGACGGGGAACCAGATCCAGCCGGTCAAATTGCTCACGCTCGCGACGGCGATCCAGCCCGCGATCACGACGGCGATGATGCCGACCGTCGCGATGCCGTTCCAGCGCTTGCGCGTCTGCGCGGGGCTCTCCGTGAAGTAGCCGTGATCGACCAGCTCCTGATAGAAGCCGGTTTGAATCTCGTCCTGCCGCGTCTGGAAGGCGCTCTGCACGCTCTGGAGCGACGCGGTCGCCCCGGCCTTCAGATCGGGGCCGAAGATGACCTTCAGCAGCGCTTCTTCATAGGGGCGCAGCTTGGCGTCCGGCTGCAGGAGGGTAAAGGCGAAGTTCCGGCCGGTGCCGAAGTTGAACTTGACATCCTTGCCCTGGTCCGTCATCGAGATGACGCCGCGCCGGGCCAGATCGAGCGTCGTGGCGATCACATCGCGCGCATCGGTCTCCTCGTCGAGCAGGGTGCCAGCCGCGCCCGGGCCGAGATCGTCCGGCGGCGTCTTCAGGTATTCCGCGACCGGTCCGATGTGCGGGTCGCGTCCCTTGGTGAGCCAGAGCGCGAGCAGCGCGATCGAGCCGCCGACCAGCGCCAGCGCGCCGGCCGCGAAGAAGAGGACGCCCGCGACGGCGGCGTTCTCCTTATGTTGCTGTTGCGCCTGCTGCGTGGCATCGAACGACGATTGCCACGCGGGCGCGGTCGCCGCCGTGATCGGCGGGAACTGCAGGCGCACGGTGAAGGAGTCACCGGAGCTCATGTTCGTGCGGTGCCAGGTCCAGGTCTGTCCATCATTGGTCGAGCCGTCCGGAGCGGCGACGGCTTGGGTCGGGTCGATCTTCCCCGGCAGCGTGACGGTGACCGTCGCGTCCTTGACCGGGGCAATGTCGGTCACGTCGCTGGCGATGGCGTTCCAATAGAGCTGCTGGTTGGGCGGCGAGGCATCGTCATAGACCAGCAGGCCGCCGATGACGTCGTAGTCGAGCTGGAACGTCCGCGCGGTGTCGGAGGGCGACGTCGGCTCGAAGCCGTAATCGATCTCCATCTGCGTGCTTGTCTCCGAGGTGGTGTAGGTGCCCGGGTCCTCGCTGTAGTCGAACTGGTTGACCTTGAGGAAGGTGTGACGCTGCCCGTTCCGGATCTCGCTCACCTTGACGTTGCGCAGGGCGTCGACACGCGCGAGCGGGATGTTGGCGAATCCCTTATGGAAATAGCCGTCGAGGGTGACGTCCATCAGCTCGGTGACGTGGAAGGAGCCGTCCTTGTTGACGGTGATCGCGACGTCGTAGCGGTCCCAGGTGACGTCGTTCGCCGCGCCGGCGTGTCGCGGCGCCGTGAACGACGCGAGCAGCGCGATCGCCAGCAGCAGCGCCACCATCAGCGGCCATCGACTCGTCTTCGTTCTCCCGTGCAGCGGCATCGCTTCGCTCCCTGTCAGGTCCGATCCTTGATCCCCAAAGTGGAATGGTACCCGGCAGCGCATCACCGGTCATGGCCCATCGTCGCGCCAACGGGATTGTCCCCCACATGCGTCCGATGCATAAGACGCCAGGTGCCACGTTCCGGTTGCGGATGCGGTGGTGCGCCGCTGTGGAATTGGGACTGGGTCTCAGTTGGTGGTAGGCTTGGCAGCGGGCATGGCGGTCATTGTCGCCGTCCCCGGATCGCAGTATCAATGGAGCCCATGAGTACGCCGTCTTCCCCTCCTGAACCCATCACCCGCGCGGCGATCGAATCGGTCCTCAGCCTGCACGGCTACCGGTTGACCGCGCCGCGCGCGGCGATCGTCAACGCCGTGCTGCGTCACGACCATCCGTTCACCGCGGAGCAATTGGTGGCGGAGTTGAGCGATGCCGCTGGCGCGCGGCCGATCGGCCGC
>JAICKJ010000370.1 GCA_025928015.1 Thermomicrobiales bacterium | reverse complement strand
TCTTGCGCTGCTGGTTCATCACGTCGTCGTACTCGATGAGGTTCTTGCGGGCGTCGAAGTGGTGGGCCTCGACCTTCTCCTGGGCGTTGGCGATGGCCTTGGAGAGCCAGAGGTGCTCGATTACCTCGCCCTCCTTCATGCCCATCCGCTCCATCAAGCCCGAGATGCGCTCGGAGCCGAAGATGCGCATCAGGTCGTCGTCGAGCGAGACGTAGAACTTGGAGGCGCCGGGATCGCCCTGACGGCCCGAGCGGCCGCGCAGCTGGTTGTCGATGCGGCGGCTCTCGTGCCGCTCGCTGCCGATGACGTAGAGGCCGCCGGCCTGCCGGACCACCTCGCGCGCCTCCTCGATCTCCCGGCGGATCTGCGCCATGCGCCGCTCGCGCTCCGCCGGATCCTCGACCTCGGCGAGCTCGTGTCGGACCCGCATGTCGAAATTGCCGCCGAGCTGAATGTCGGTGCCGCGGCCGGCCATGTTGGTGGCGATCGTCACCGCGCCCGGCCGGCCGGCCTGGGCGACGATGTACGCCTCCTGCTCGTGGTAGCGGGCGTTCAGCACGTGGTGCGGCAGCTTGTGCTTCTTGAAGAGGTCGGCCAGCGCTTCCGACTTCTCGATGCTCACCGTTCCGACCAGCACCGGCTGCTTCTTGGCGTGCGCTTCCCTGACCGCTTCGAGGATGGCCTCGTTCTTCTCGCGCGTCGAGCGGTAGACCTCGTCGTCGCCGTCCTCGCGGCGCACCGGCACGTTGGTCGGGATCTCGATGACCTCGAGCTTGTAGATCTCGCCGAACTCGGTCGCCTCGGTCATCGCCGTGCCCGTCATGCCGGCGAGCTTCGGATACATGCGGAAGTAGTTCTGGAAGGTGATCGAGGCGAGCGTCTGGTTCTCGTTCTGGATCGTGACGCCTTCCTTGGCCTCGAGCGCCTGATGCAGCCCCTCCGAGTAGCGCCTCCCCTCCATCATGCGCCCGGTGAACTCGTCGATGATGATGACCTTGTCGTCCTTGACGATGTAGTCGACATCCCGGGTGAAGAGCTTGTGCGCGCGCAGCGCCTGGTTGGCGTGGTGCACCAGGTTGATGTTCTGCAGATCGTAGAGCCCGCCCTTCAGCAGCCCGGCTTCGGTCAGCATCCGCTCGACCTTCTCGACGCCGCTTTCGGTCAGCGTCACCGCGCGCTGCTTCTCGTCCTTCTCGTAATCCTCGGCCGCGAGGTTCGGCATCAGCTTGTCGACGCGGGCGTAGAGCTCGGAATTGTCCTCCGTCGGACCGGAGATGATCAGCGGCGTGCGCGCCTCGTCGATCAGGATCGAGTCGACCTCGTCGACGATCGCGTAATTGAACGGCCGTTGGACCATGTCCTCCAGCCGGAACTTCATGTTGTCGCGCAGGTAGTCGAAGCCGAACTCGTTGTTGGTGCCGTACGTCACGTCGCAGGCGTAGGCGGCGCGCCGCTCGTCGTCGTCGAGCCCGTGCACGATGCAGCCGACCGTCAGCCCGAGGAAGCGGTAGATCTGGCCCATCCACCCGGAATCGCGCTCGGCCAGGTAGTCGTTCACCGTGACGGCGTGCACGCCTTTCCCGGTCAGCGCATTGAGGTAGACCGGAAGCGTCGCGACCAGCGTCTTGCCCTCGCCGGTCTTCATCTCGGCGATCGAGCCGCGGTGCAGGACGATGCCGCCCAGGAGCTGAACGTCGAAATGGCGCTGGCCGAGCGTCCGCTTCGCCGCCTCGCGGACGACCGCGAAGGCGTCCACCAGGAGGTCGTCGAGGCTTTCCCCGTCGGCGAGGCGCTTCTTGAAGAGATCCGTCTGATGCCGAAGCTCGTCATCGGACATCGGCTGATACCGCGGTTCGGCCGCGTTGATCGCGGCAACCGTCGGGTTCAGACTCTTCATGAACCGGTCATTGGCGGAGCCGAACAGTCGCCGGGCAAAGGCGCCTAACATCGAGGCCTCAAGGATTACTATCGGGGGGCGGTCGCCGGGTGCGACATCGCTGAGAGATAGGTCCTCGGGCCGGGACTGTCAATTTCGGCGACTTCGAGAAACGGGCAAAGACGGAAGTATCCGACCGTGCGGCGCGCCGCTTCATTTCCCGGACGGTCCTTGTACGGGGCCGGCCGATGTGCATATTCGGCTCCGGTTGCGCGCCGCAACTCCTGCGGTGCGCCGAAAGGAAACCCGACCCCGATGCTGCACCGCGTTATCCCTCTCGTCTCCGCTCTCGCTCTTGCCGTGGCCCTGCCTGCCGCAGCCGCCGAAACCGGCTCGGCCGCCGCGGGCGACCCGGTGGTCGCGCGCGTCAACGGCAAGGAGTTGCACCGCTCCGACGTCGAGGCGGCGCAGAAATCCATGGGACCGCAGGTGCAGCAGATGCCCCTCGAGACGATCTACCCGCTGCTGCTCGATCAGATGGTCAACGGCATGCTGGTGACCGAGGCGGGCCGCAAGGACAAGCTCGACCAGGATCCGGAAGTGAAGCGGCGCCTCGCAAAGGTCGAGGACCGCCTGGTTCAGGAGGCCTATATCGGCAAGCTCGTCGGGCAGCAGGCCAGCGACGAGAAGCTGAAGGAGCGCTATCAGCAGTTCCTCAAGGAGAACCCGC
>JAICKJ010000192.1 GCA_025928015.1 Thermomicrobiales bacterium | reverse complement strand
TTGCGCCGCATCGCGCGGTAGCCGGGCCGAGATCGTTCTGACCCCCTCATATCTATCATCGGCACGGCACACTCCCACGTAACGGCTTTCGCCAGATTCCGGCCGGGAAGTGCTGCCCGATCGTGATTGGCGCACGATTGGTCGATTGATGCGGCAAGTTGCGTTATACCCCCTCCCGGTATAAGATGACGTGACAGCCGGCGCCGCGAGGCACCGGCGCGGCGGGACCCCGATATCTCCGGGCGTGGGAGGCCCGTGCCGCGAGCGAAGGAACGCATTCCATTTCGTCGCGGTGGAATTAGCACAATGAATGATCATCATCACCGGCATGGCGCCGAGACGGTCGAACGCCCGGACGAGAACCGTGCCGGGCACGGCATGGCGACGCATCATGATCCGCATCATCTGAACGGGCTCGCGCAGGGCGAGCACGCCGGTCACATGGCCCACGCCGGCCACGTCGACCATGCCGGCCACGCCGATGTCTTTCGGACCCGGTTCTGGGTCAGCCTGATCCTCTCCATCCCCGTCGTCCTCTTCAGCCCGATGGTGCAGGACTGGCTCGGCTACTCGCTGCCGTCCTTCCCGGGCGACAACCTGATCGCGCCGGTGCTCGGCACGATCGTCCTGGTCTACGGCGGGCGCGTCTTCCTCGAAGGCGGCTGGCAGGAGATCAGGTCGCGGCAGCCCGGAATGATGTTGCTCATCTCGCTGGCGCTCGTCGTGGCCTTCGTCGCCAGCCTGGCGAGCAGCTTGGGTCTCCTCGACCTCGAATTCTGGTGGGAGCTGGCGCTGCTGGTGACCATCATGCTGCTCGGCCACTGGCAGGAGATGCGGGCGATCGGGCAAGCGCAGGGCGCCCTCTCGGCGCTGGCGGCGTTGCTGCCGGACGAGGCCGAGCGCGTCACGAACGGCGGCACGGAGACCGTGGCGGTCAGCGACCTGCGGACCGGCGATGTCGTGCTGGTCCGGCCCGGGTCGCGGGTGCCGGCCGACGGCACGATCGTCAGCGGGCAGGCCGAGTTCGACGAGTCGATGATCACCGGCGAGTCGCGGCCGGTCGCGCGCGGCGAGGGTGACAAGGTCGTCGCCGGGACGGTCGCGGCCGGGTCGGCGGTGCGGGTCCGGGTCGAGGCGACCGGCGACGAGACGGTGCTGGCCGGCATCCAGCGGCTGGTGGCCGAGGCGCAGGCGTCGAAATCGCACGCGCAGGCGCTGGCCGACCGCTTCGCGGCGGCGCTCTTCTACGTCGCGGTCGGCGCGGGTCTGATCACCTTCATCGTCTGGCTGGCGCTCGGGCTGCCGGACGACGCGGTGACGCGGACGGTGACGGTGCTGGTGATCTCCTGCCCGCACGCGCTCGGGCTGGCGATCCCGCTGGTGATCGCGATCTCGACGGCGATGTCGGCCAGGCAGGGCATCCTGATCAAGGACCGACTGGCGCTGGAGCGGATGCGGAAGGTCGACACGGTGCTCTTCGACAAGACGGGCACGCTGACACTCGGCAACCACGCCGTGTCGAATCTCGCGGCGGCCGATGGGGACGCGAACCGGCTCCTCGCGCTCGCGGCGGCGGTCGAGGCCGATTCCGAGCACCCGCTGGCGCGGGCGATCGTGACCAGGGCATTGGAGCAAGGCATCGACGTTCCCCAAGCAACGGACTTCACGGCCAGCGCCGGGCGCGGCGTGCAGGCGTCGGTCGATGGCGCGACGGTCGCCGTCGGCGGACCGGCGATGCTGCGCGAGCAGCACCTGGCGGTGCCCGACACGCTGGCGGCGCAGACGGCGCCGTGGAGCGAGCGGGGCGCGGCGGTTTTACACGTCGTCCGGGATGACCGGGTGATCGGCGCGCTGGCGCTGGAGGACCAGGTCCGACCGGAGTCGAAAGAGGCCGTCCGGGAGCTGCACGACCAGGGCATCGAGGTCGTGATGATTACCGGCGACGCCAGGTCGGTCGCCGAGGCGATCGGGCGCGAGCTCGGCATCGACGAGGTGCTGGCCGAGGTGCTGCCGGAGGACAAGGAGCGGAAGCTGGTCGAGCTGCAGCAGCGGGGCCGGACGGTGGCGATGGTCGGCGACGGCGTCAACGACGCGCCGGCGCTGGCCCGGGCCGATGTCGGCATCGCGATCGGCGCCGGGACCGACGTGGCGATCGAGTCGGCCGGGGTGATCCTGGCGACGAGCGATCCGCGGGCGGTGGTGAGCGTGCGCACGCTGTCGAACGCGAGCTACCGGAAGATGCTCGAGAACCTCGCCTGGGCGGCCGGCTACAACGTGGTGACGATCCCGCTCGCCGCCGGGGTGCTGGCGCCGATCGGGTTCACGCTCGCGCCGGCGGTCGGCGCGTTGCTGATGAGCCTCTCCACCATCGTCGTGGCGATCAATGCGCAATTGCTGCGGCGGCTGGATTTGCGCCCGCAGTCGGCGTAAGGGTTTAAGGCGTGCACCCCATATCAGGCGCGGTCATCGTCATTCTGAGCGGGCGAAGCCCCGAAGAATCCCCGCGCGAAGCGCGTTTCCGCAGTCGTCATCCTGAGCGAAGTCGAAGGATCTCCTGCCGCAGCAGTCGTCCGCCGCGCGGACCGGCTTCGCCGGGGGATGCTTCCCTCCGGTCAGCATGACGGGTCGAGGGATCGGTCGTGATTACGCCCGCATCTTCGTGGCGCAGGCGTCGATGCGGTCGAGAGCCTTGGTCAGGTTCTCCTCGGAGTTGGCGTAGCTGAGGCGCAAGTAGCCTTCGCCGGCGTCGCCAAAGGCGGTGCCGGAGAGGGCGGCGACGCCGAAGTGGTCCAGCAGCATGTTCGCGAGGGGTTTGCTCTCGCGGCCGGTGCCGGTGATGTTCGGGAAGGCGTAGAAGGCGCCCTTCGGCCGGACGCAGGTGATGCCGTCGATCCGGTTCAGGCCGTCGACGATCAGGTCGCGCCGGCGGCGGAACGCCTCGCGGAACTCGCCGACCGCCTCCTGCGGGCCGTTCAGCGCCTCGATCCCGGCCTGCTGGATGGCGACCGCGGTGCAACTCACGCTGTTGACCATCAGCCGGTTCATCGCCGGGACGAGGTCCTCCGGGAAGAGCCCGTAGCCGAGCCGCCAGCCGGTCATCGCGTAGGTCTTCGAGAAACCGTCGAGGATGATCGTCCGCTCGGCCATGCCGGGCATCGTGGCGATCGAGATGTGTTGGCCCTCGTAGACCAGCTCGGCGTAAATCTCGTCGGAGAGGACGGTCAGGTCGTGCTCGACGGCGAGTCTGGCGATCGCCTCCAGGTCGGACCGCTCCAGCACGCCGCCGGTCGGGTTGGCCGGGCTGTTGAGGATGAGCAGCTTCGTCTTCTTCGTGATCAGGCTGGCCAGCTCATCCACATCGAGCCGGAAGTCGTGCTCCTCGCGAAGGGCGATCGGCACCGCCTTGGCGCCGGAGAAGTCGATCATCGAGCGGTAGATGGGGAAACCGGGATCGGGGTAGATCGCCTCGTCGCCAGCTTCGAGCAGCGCCAGGAGGACGAAGAACATGATCGGCTTGCCGCCGGGAGTGACGACGACCTGATCCGGCTCGTAGACCGCTCCGCGCGAGCGCTGGATGTAGTCGGCGATCGCCTGCTTCAGCTCGGGCTGCCCATTGGCCGGGCCGTAGTGGGTCCACCCGGCCTGGAGCGCCGCGATCCCGGACTCGACGATATTAGAGGGGGTGTCGAAATCGGGCTCGCCGATCTCCAGATGGACGACATCCTGCCCTTCCGCCTCGAGCGCCTTGGCCCGGACCAATACCTCGAAGGCGGTCTCGGTGCCGAGGCGGTTCATCCGGGAGGCGAGCGTGTTCGACATGAATCGTTCTCCTTGCGTCATGCGCGGCATCGCCGGCGCCGCGGCCGTCGTCTCGCACGGATGATGCCATTTCCAGCCACGACTGTCGCCTGCCAATGCGGCGTGCTGTCCTTGACAGGAGGCGGCGCCCTTCGTACCGTTCTTTGTATACAGCACGAGTTGATCAAGGAGGGAGTCGCGCTTGGCGGGCAAGAAGAGCGCCGGGGAGGCGCTGCCGACGATCCAGCGCCGGAATCTCGGCGCTGATGTCTACCGGATCCTCTGGGACCGGATCCTCAGCCGGAGCCTGAACCCGGGGCAAAAGCTCTCCGACCTGCGGTTGAGCGAGCAGTTGGGCGTCAGCCGGACGCCGGTCCGCGAAGCGCTGCACCGGTTGGTGCAGGACGGCGTCGTGCGCGCGGAGCCGAACCGGGGTTTCTTCGTCGCGTCGTTCTCGCCGGCGGACGTCGGGGACATCTACGACGTGCGGGCGGCGCTGGAGCTGTGGTCGCTCCACTCCCTGTCCAACAAGCTGAATCGGGACGAGCTGAACGAGCAGATCGAGGCGCATGGCCGGGTCAGCGTCCTGATCTCGGCCGCGGTGTCGCCGGAGGACCGGTTCAACGCCGCGACGCGCTTCCTGGAGGTCGACATGGGCTTCCACCGCTGGCTGGTCCACCAGTCGGAGAATCGCCGGCTCATCTCGGTGATCGAGGGCTTGTGGGCGCAGACGGCCGTCTTCCAGAAGGCCGGGGCGCACGTGCCGGGCTGGATGGAGACGGCGCTGGACCAGCACCGGATGATCCTCTACCTGCTGTCGCAGGAGCAGCAGGCGCAGGCGGAGCTGGCGCTGGAAGCGCACATCATGCACATGAAGGACCGCGTGCTGGCCGATCTCGCGCCGACGTTCGACCAGCGACCGGAGCGCCAGTGAGCGAATACATCTGGGACCCGCTGACGCCCGCGCAGGTGGGGACACTGTTCGCAGCCTGGAAGCATCAGTGGTGGATCGGGGGAGGTTGGGCGCTCGATCTGTTCCGCAATGGGGTGTCGCGGCCGCACGAGGATATCGATATCGTCGTCCTGCGGCGCGAACTGTCCACACTCCACGAGGCACTGTCCGGTTGGGAGCTGCATATGGCCGATCCACCGGGCACGCTGCGGTTGTGGGCCAAGGGAGAACCGTTCCCGGACCGGGCGCACGATATCTGGTGCCGGCCATCCGCTGGCGAGCCGTGGCGGGTACAGCTCATGGTCGCGGACGCTGAGGGGGACCGGTGGTTCTTCCGGCGGGACCAACGCATTCACGGCTCGCTCGCGACGTTTGGCTTGGAGCGCGACGGGTTGCCAATTCTCGCGCCGGAGATTCAGCTCCTCTACAAGTCATCAGTAAAGTCGGCGGCAGGGCGGCGTCCGAAGGACGAGGCGGACTACCAGCGCACGCTTCCGTATCTGGACAGCGCGCGCCGGCAATGGCTCCACGAGGCGATCACGCTGCTGCAACCGGACCATCCATGGCTTGACGACCTCGCGACGCGGGTCGAAGATCGGGATGCATCAACGTAAGGATGGCGGGCGATGGGCAGAGCGCCCGGGTTCGCACGCAAAACGTGTATACAATAGTGACAGGGACGGTCGAGCACGCGCGGGGGCCCGGATACGCGGGTTCCGGACGCGGCGAGCGATGGGGGCGGGACGGTCGTGTTCAGGCTGGATGGCAAGACGGCATTGATCACCGGCGCGGGCTCCGGCATTGGCCGGGAGATCGCGCTGCTCTTTGGCAAACAGGGCGCGACCGTCGCTATCGGCGACGTCAACGATCAGAGTGAGCGCGCCGTCGCGAACGAGATCATCGCCGCAGGCGGCACGGCCATGGCCGTGCCGCTGGACGTGACCGACCTTGGCTCGGCGGAGACGGCGGTGCGGGATATCGTCGGATCGACCGGGCGCCTCGACATCCTCGTCAACAACGCCGGTATCGGGCTGGTCGGCAATCTGACCGAGACCGCGCCGCAGGACTTCGCGCGGCTGATCGCGGTCAATGTCTACGGCGTCTACCACTGCGCCCAGGCGGCGGTGAACCAGATGCTGCAACAGGAACCGAAAGGCGGCGCGATCGTCAACATCGCCTCGATCGCCGGGCAGGTCGCCGTCGCGCGGCGGTTCGCCTACGGAGCGACGAAGGGCGCGGTCATCTCGATGACCCAGTCGATCGCGATGGACTACATCGACCAGGGCATCCGCTGTAATTGCATCTGCCCCGGCACGGTGGAGACGCCCTTCGTCGAAGCCTATCTCCAGAAATATCACGCGGGCGAGATCGAGGAGACGCGCAAGCAGCTCCACGCCCGCCAACCGCTCGGCCGCATGGGGCGGCCGGAGGAGATCGCGCCGCTGGCGCTCTACCTCGCCTCCGACGACGCGGGGTATGTCACCGGCTCGCAGATGGTCATCGATGGCGGCCTGACCGCCCGCTAACCTGGGTTTTTCGAACCCGGGGTCCACATTCCAAGGAGCATTCCACCATGGCTGGCATGACCGGCGTTCCCATCTCCGCTTCGCTCTCCCGCGCGCCGGTGGCCGCGGACGATGCCGTCGTCCACCTCCACCCGAGCGACGACGTCGTGCTGGCCAAGAGGCCGCTGTTGCCGCGCACCCGGCTGCTGCTACCCGAGGGCGAGATCACGATTGCCCAGATGGTGCCCCCGGGGCACAAGGTCGCCATCCATCACATCGACGAGGGGCAGCCGGTCCGGCGCTACGGGCAGATCATCGGCTTCGCGACGAAGCCGATCGAGCCGGGACAGCACGTCCACACGCAGAACCTGGCGGTGAAGTCCGAGGAGCTGCTGCAGCTCGACTACGCGATCGGGCAGGACTTCCACGAGGTGGACTACGTGCCGGCGGCCGAGCGCCGGACTTTCATGGGGTATCGCCGGCGCGACGGCCGGGTCGGCACGCGCAACTACGTCGCGCTGCTGGCGACGGTCAACTGCTCCTCCTCGGCGACGACGCGGGTGGCCGACTACTTCCGCAATCCCGAGGTGATGAAAGCCTTTCCGAACGTCGATGGCGTCATCCCCTTCCCGACCAAGGGAGGCTGCGGCGCACACTACGGCTCCAACGATCTCGGGCAGCTCCAGCGGACGATGGCGGGGATCGTCGATCATCCGAACGTCGCCGGGTACGTCATCCTGAGTCTCGGCTGCGAGGTCAATCAGCCGGATCACCTCTTCGACGTCACCGATCTGGGCCACGGCGACCGGCCGCTCGTGCTGACGATCCAGCAGGACGGCGGCTTCGAGAAGACGGTCGAGGAGGGCATCCAGGCGGTCCTGCGATTGCTGCCGGAGGCGGACAAGGCGCGGCGCGAGGAAATCCCGGCCTCGGAGCTGGTGCTGGCGCTCCAGTGCGGCGGCTCCGACGGCTGGTCGGGCATCACGGCCAACCCGGCGCTCGGCAAGGCGGCGGACGAACTGGTCCGTCAGGGCGGCACGGCGGTCCTCGGCGAGACGAGCGAGGTCTACGGCGGTGAGCACCTGCTGACGCGACGAGCGCGGACGCCGGAGGTGGCCGAGAAGCTGATCGAGCGCATCCACTGGTGGGAGCACTACGTGGCGATGTTCGGCGCCTCGATTGACAACAATCCCTCGCCGGGCAACAAGCTCGGCGGGTTGACGACGATCTACGAGAAGTCGCTGGGCGCGATCGCGAAGGCCGGCTCGACGCCGCTCAACCAGGTCGTGAATTACGCGGAGCGGGTCACGGAACGCGGCTTCGTGCATATGGACACGCCGGGGTACGACCCGGTCTCCGTCACTGGCCAGGTCGCCGGCGGTTGCAACATCGTCTGCTTCACGACCGGGCGCGGCTCCGCCTTCGGCTTCAAGCCGGCTCCGTCCATCAAGATCGCGACCAACTCCGACCTCTACGCCAAGCAGGAGCCGGACATGGATATCAATGCCGGCAAGGTGTTGGACGGAGTCACTTTGGACGAGATGGGGCAGGAGATCTTCGAGGAGATTCTGGCGGTGGCCTCGGGCAAGCAGACGAAGAGCGAGCTGGCCGGGGTGGGCGAAGAGGAGTTCAACCCCTGGATCATCGGCGCGATGTTGTAGGGGAACAATCCGACGCGCCGCGCGGGGCTCAACCCCCGCGCTCACTCCGGACCAAAGCCGGCTGAAGACCGGCTGACCCGAACGTGGGGGCGCCCCCCCGGCGGGGTGGCCAACCCGGATTTTAGCCCGCCCGGGGCCCCCCCGCCGAGCGACGCCCAGCGGGGGCGACGGGGCACCCCCCCCCCCCCCACCCCCAACGCGCGCCCCCGGCCC
>JAICKJ010000069.1 GCA_025928015.1 Thermomicrobiales bacterium | reverse complement strand
CGGACGTCTCCTGGTTGATCGTCGGGGGCAGCGCGCCGGTCTGCAGGGCCTGGACGCAGATAACTGATTCGAGCCCGCCGGCGGCGCCGAGCAGGTGGCCAGTCATCGACTTGGTCGAGCTCATCGGAATGCCGTAGGCGGCGTCGCCGAGCGCCCGCTTGACCGCCGCCGTCTCCAACCGCTCGTTGAGCGGCGTCGAGGTGCCGTGGGCGTTGATGTAGCCCAGATCGGACGGTTCGATGCCCGCCTCCGCCAGCGCCAGGCCCATCGCCCGCGCCGCGCCTGCGCCGCCAGGCGCGGGTTGCACCATGTGGTTCGCGTCGTCGGTCGCGCCGTAACCGACCACCTCGGCCAGGATCGTGGCACGCCGCGCCAGCGCGTGCTCCCGCTCCTCCAGGATCAGCGTGGCCGCGCCCTCGCCGAGCACGAAGCCATCGCGGCCGGCGTCGAAGGGCCGGCTTGCCCCCGGCGGGTCGTCGTTGCGCGTCGAGAGGGCGCCCATCGCGCTGAAGCCTGCCACGCTCGTCCGGGTCACCGGCGCCTCTGATCCTCCCGCGACGATCGCGTCGGCGTCGCCCCGCTGGATGATCCGCATCGCCTCCCCGACGGCGTGGGCGGAGCTGGCGCAAGCGGAGACGGGCGAGAAGTTGTTGGCCTTGGCGCCGAGCCGGATCGCGAGCGTGCCGGCGGCCATGTTGATGAGCATCATCGGCATGAAGAAGGGCGAAACCCGGCGCGGTCCCTGCGCCAGCAGCGTCTCGAACCCCACCTCGAAGGTCTCGATCCCACCCACCGCGGACCCGTAGATGACACCGACGCGGTCGGCGTTCGCCTCGGTGATCCCCAGCCCCGCGCGCCGCATCGCCTCGTCGGTCGCGGCGATGGCGAGCTGCGTGTAGCGATCGGTCCGGCGCGCGTCCTTCTTGCCGACGACCTCGGCGGGCACGAAGCCTTGTACCTCGCCCGCGATGCGCGATTCGTAGCCCTCGGTGTCGAAGCGGGTGATCGGGCCGATGCCGGACCGGCCGGCGACGAGCCCCGCCCAGACCTCATCGACGCAATTGCCGACCGCGCAGATCGCGCCGATGCCCGTCACGACGACCCGACGTCCCGTCACCTTCTCCTCTTTTCCGGTCATGCTGGCCCTCTCATCGGGGCGCCGTTCCAACGGCGGCGCGTGCGTCTGCTGCCGGGCATCATACCCCGGCGCGATCAAGTTTGAATGCGTCCCGGGCGCGTGGTAGGCTCTTGATTCGGCTAACCCTGCGGTGCCCGTGTGGTGCATGTGGTCTTGAGCCAACATATTACGAGTCGGGAGCTGCTTCCCGTGGGGTGTGCCCCGCGACCGGTTGCGGCGCCCACCTGCGAATGCAGGTTCAAGACTCCCCATCACCCACGGCGCCGGCGGGGTTGGCCCTTCTCTTTTCCCCGTGCATGAACCCCGCGATGAGGCACTTCGACCGCCCATGATCGCCCTCTTCATCGGCCCCGACGCGGCCCTCGTCCGCCAGGAGACCCACGCCCTCGCAGCGGAGCGCGACCCGGACGGGCAGAGCACGAGCACGCTCGACGGCAAGAGTGTCGCCTTCAAGGACGTGCTCATGCAGGCGGCCAGCGTCGGCTTCTTTGGCACTGGCCGCGTCGTCATCGTCCAGGACCTCGTCGCCCGCTTCGGCAAGCAGGGGGGCGAAAAGGCCGACTGGACGCAGCTCTTCGCCTCGGTCCCGGCGGAGAACACGCTGATCCTCGCCGATCCTTCACTCAGCAGCGTGCCGGCGACCGTCAAGAAGGTGCTGCCGAAGGATGCGCTGGTAAAGTCCGGCGCGCCGCCACGCGGACCGGACCTGGTCCGCTGGCTGGTGGGCCGGGCGAAAGCCGAGGGCGCATCGTTCAGCGAAGCCGACGCCCGCTTCCTCGCCCAACGCCTCTACCCGCAGACCTGGGCAACCGCGCCGCGCAACCCGGCCTACGACCGGCCGCCGGACATGGAGCTGCTCGGAAATGAGGTCGCCAAGCTGGCGGTCGCGGCGGACGGCGAGCAGATCACGCAGGCACTGATCGAATCGCTGGTCATGACCGGCGACGACGACCAGATCTTCCGCTTCATCGAGCACGCGGCCGCGGGACGGATCGGCGAGGCGACGGTCGAGCTCGACCGGTTGCTCGCGGCCGGCGAGGACCCGGCGAAGTTGCTCGCCCAGCTCGCCCAGAACGCGGAGCTGGCCGTGCTCCTCGACGTCGCCGGCCGGCGCTCGCCGGAGACGATCGGCGCGGATATTGGGCTCTCCAATCCGGCGCGGATGGGCGCGATCGCCCGCGGCCTGCGCAACGCCCCGCCGGGCACCGCCACCGCGGCGGTCCGGGTCGTCACCGCCGCCGACCGCGCCATGAAGCGCGGTGAGCTGCGCGAGCCCAAGGACGCCCTGTACGAAGCGATCCTCGGCATCGCCGCGAGCCGAAGGACGGTAGACTCCTGACGTTGTCATCGGTTGGTAGACTAGAAACAGATGCGAGGAGACGCCCGATGGCCACATCGACGACACAAAAACCGCAAACTACTGGTCCCAAGCCAAGCCAGTTGCCGCCACCGGGGCCAGCGAATATCGTCGTGATTACGCCAAATCCGCTCCCACCACCTCGCTCCGTCAAATCACAGTAGAACCATGAACACGGCCGACAGGGACAGGCAGGGGCCCTCCGCGTAAAATGCGAGTGCTTCCCAGCCGATCAGGCGCGCCTTCTGCTGCAGGACCCGCTTGTTCTCAGTGATCGACCGCTCATACTCGTTGGCCACCCACTGCGTGAGGAAGATGCCGGAAATCTCCTCGCTATGCTCTTTCAGCGTGGGGATATCGGGGCGGTAATCGAGTGCGCGAATCCGGCTGGCGAGTCCCGCGAAGATAGGCACTGCGATATAGGCAGCCAGTGCGGCCAGCAGCATCCATCGAATTGCCGTGGGAATGGGTTTGTGCTGAGGTGCGCCAAAGTTCAACAGCGCCACTGCGACCGGCAACGCCAGGCTCGCGACCGAAAGGTACTGTGTGAGTTTTGTATCCAGGTTCGCCATCGTGGTGATCTGCACGTCGAGAAAGTGACGCGCGGCGTCGCGGTAGACCTCGGCCGAATGCGGCTGCCCCTCGACGACTTCTGCCGCCGCTGATGGAACGGACTCCGAGTTGCGCTCGCCTCCCAATAGCCACCGCAGCATGCCGGACCAACCTCACTCACCACTCCCCACCATCCAGGGTGGCATCATATCCGGTCCGCGGCGTGGGAGGTGGCGAACCAACGAGAAAAACCCCGATCCGGGGGGCCGGAATCGAGGTGTCCCTCGCGTGCGATTGTGAGCGGCATTGCCGCCGGGTCGGGATTACTGCCCGAGCGCGTTGTACTTCGCCATCAGGCGCGACTTGCGGCGGGCGGCGTTGTTGGCGTGGATGATGCCCTTGCCGGCCGTCCGGTCCAACATGCTGACCGCGCGCACGACCGCCGTCTGGGCCATATCGTTGTCGCCGTCGCGGATCGCCAGCTCGGCCTTCTTGACCAGCGTGCGGCAGGCGGAGCGATAGGGCCGGTTCCGCAGCCGGCGGCGCTCGTTCACGCGAATGCGCTTCTCCGCGGACTTGTTATTCGCCAATGGGGACCTTCCTCAATCGTCTGAAACAGATGACCATCGAAATCAGGGTGGTGATGCCGCATCCAAACCGGGGCACACCAAAACGCGACCACGACCGGCCGCACAAGGTATGCTACCAAACCGGCATGATCTCCTCAAGGCGCGCCTGCGCGCGCCGGTCACGCCCCGGTATCCTTGACCCGATGGAAACGGACGTCAGACCCGCATGAGCCAAGCCTCCCAGATCGCGCCGCTCGCCCGCCGCCTCGCGCCGGAGGGAGCATCCGGCCGGGTCGCGGCCACCGCCGCGACCGCGGCGACGGCAATCAGCACCCACCGGCAGAACGTCGCGCGCAACGCGATCATCGTCAGCGCGGCCTTCATCGCCAGCCGCATCCTCGGGCTGGTGCGGGAGATGGTCCTCGCCCAGCGGTTTGGCACGTCCGGCATCTACGACGCCTACGTCAGCGCTTTCCGCATCCCGGATTTGCTCTTTCTCGTGATCATGGCCGGATCGTTCGGCGCGGCCTTCATCCCCGTCTTCGGCGGCTATTTGGGGCAGCACGACCAGCGCAAGGCGTGGAATCTCGCCTCCGCCGTGCTCACCTGGGCCGGGGTCGGCATCGTGGTGGCGGCGGCCCTCTGCTTCATCCTCGCGCGGCCGTTGATGACGTGGATCGTCGCGCCGGGGCTCGCGCCGGAGAACCAGGACGCCGCCGTCAAGCTGATGCGGATCCTGTTGCTCTCGCCCGCCTTCCTCGGCTTCGGCATCGCCGCCAAGGGCATCCTGGAGGCGCACCACCGCTTCACGCTGCCGGCCATCGCGCCGGTCCTCTACAACATCTGCATCATCCTCGGCGCCCTCTTCCTGGCGCCGGTCTACGGCATCTACGGCGTCGCCTGGTCGGTCATCGCCGGCGCCGCGCTCCATCTCGGCGTCCAGATCCCCGGTCTCTTCCGCGTCGGCATGCGATTCCGCCCCACGCTCGACCGCAACGTCGCCGGCCTGCGCGAGGTCGGCCGGCTGCTGCTGCCGCGCGTCATCGGTCAAGCCGCCTTCCAGATCAACTTCATCGCCGTCAACTACTTCGCCTCACGGTCGGGCCACGAGGAGGTCTCGGCGCTGAATTACGCCTGGCAGCTCATGATGTTGCCCCACGGCGTGCTGGCGCTCAGCATCTCGACCGTCATCTTCCCGACGCTCTCGCTGCTCTACGCCCAGGGCCGGACCGACGAGATGCGCGAGACGGTGAGCGAGAATCTGCGGCCGCTCCTCTTCCTGACCGTGCCGGCCTCGCTCGGTCTGCTCTTCCTGCGCGACCCGATCGTCACCGTCGCCTTCCAGCGCGGCGCGTTCGACACGCACTCGACTCATCTGGTCGTCGATCCGCTCGTTTTCTTCGCCATCGGCCTGACCGGCTACGGCGTCGTCGAGATCATCACCCGCGTCTACTACGCGACCCGCGACACCCGCACGCCGGTCGTCACCGGCGTCCTGATCATTGGGCTGAACCTGCTCCTCTGCAAGCTCTTCGTCGGCGATCTGCGCCAGTCCGGGCTGGCGCTGGCGTTGAGCGCGACGACGGCCGCCGAGGCCATCATCCTGCTGCTCTTCCTGCGGCAGCGGCTCGACGGGCTCTTCGACACCGCCTTCTGGCACTGGCTGGCGCGCCTGCTGGTCGCCAATGCCGCGTTCGGCGCGCTGCTCTGGGCCTTCTCGGGCATCGCGGCCGACGCGACGCGGGCCGCGCATGACCAGAACCAGCTCCTCGCCGGCGTCTTCCTGCTCTACACGATCGGCGTCTTCGTCGTCGCCTACGTCGTCATCGCCAAGCTGGCCGGCGTCCCGGAGCTGCAGATGATGACCGGCAAGTTCGGCCGCCGGCTGCCCGGCCCGCTCTACCGGCTCTTCACCTGGCTCGGGTTCGTCTAGCGCCGTGCGGGCGCGGGGGCGGAGGCATATTCATCGGCTGCGGTCGCGCACCGAGAAGCGCGCGCCCTGGGTGCTGCTCTGCCTGCTGGCGACCGTGACCGGCACCTTCGACGCGATCAGCTACCTGGGCCTGCACCGCGTCTTCGTCGCCAACATGACGGGCAACACGGTGCTCGTCGGCCTGCACGCCGGACAGGGCGACTGGCTGAACGCGCTCCGCGTCGCGCTCGCGCTGGTCGGGTTCGCCGCGGGCATCGCAACTGGCGGACTACTCATCCTGCGGGAACGATTGCGGCTGACGACCGCTCTCGCCGCCGAGGCGATCATGCTGGTCATCGTCGCCGTCATCTGGGTCGCCGCCGGGACGGCGCCACAGCGCGCGGCGCTCTACGCCCTGATCCTGCTCTCCTCGAGCGCGATGGGGCTGCAGAGCGCCGCCATCCACTCGCTGAAGGTGCCGGATGTCCTGACGACGGCGATCACCAACACCTTCGCCGCTTTCACCCTCGGCCTGCTGCCGCGCCTGGTACCGAACAACGAACAGCACCACCCCATCCTGCTCCAGGCGGCGGTCTGCGCGACCTATGTCGTCGGCGCGGGGATCGGCGGCGCGGCGCGCGCCGCCTGGGGCACGCATGCGATCGTCATCTCATTCCTCGTGCTCGTGCTGGCGATCGCCTGGTGCCTCTTCCACGGATTGGGCCGGCCGCCAAGGGTGTCCGGCATCATCTCGTGAGCCAGTCGGTCAGGTAGCCGCGGGGGTGCCGGTCGGATGGAGGATCCAGTAGGTGAACTGGTCTGCCAGGCGCTTGGCGTTGTCCGCCCAGTAGCCGAAGTCCTGAAAGAACTGTTGCCCGATGTTCTGTGGCGCGTTCGGCAGCCCGTTGACGACGTCCGGTCGCAGCAGCGCCAGCGAATCCTTGTTCACCGGGCCGAACGGTTGCAGGCGGGTGAAGTTGGCCGAGGGCACCGCGCGGGTCGCGAAGTTGATGAAGCTCATCGCCACCTCGAGATTGCGGCCGCCACGTGGCACGACCCAGGCGTCGGCGGTGATCATGCCGCCCTGCCACTGGACACTGACGAGTGAGGCGACATCGGGGAGCTGCGTGCGGACCGTCCAGGCGCTGGCGAGGCCGACCTGCCCGGTCCGCACCAGCTCGACCGGCTGCTTGCTGTCCTCGTAGAAGATCGTCGCGGTCCGGATCTTGTCCAGACTGCGAAAGGCCCGGGCGCTGTCGAGCGGATAGAGCTTGCTCATCGGCACGCCATCCGCCAGCAGCGCGAACTCCAGCGTGCCCTGTGGCGAGCGGGCGAGCGCGCGACCCTTGCCGTATTCACCCAGCCGCCAGAAGTCGGTCCAGTCATCGGGCCGGTCCTGGGCGCTGGCCGTGAAGACCATGACGGTCGAGTAGAGCGCGGCGGCGGCCCCGTGCTGGAGCGTGAGCTGCGGGTAGAGCGCGTGGGGATCGACGACGTTGTAGTCGATCGGCGTCAGGTAGTTGGCCCGCGCCAGCCCCAGCACGGCGTCCATCGGGATCAGCATCACATCCCAGACGACGTTGTTCTGGTCCACCTGGCCCTTGACGCCGTCGAAGCCGTCCCGACCGTAGGATTCGTGCTGGACCGCCGCGCCCGTGGCCTTGGCGAACGGCTCGAAGAAAGCGGTCTTGAGCGCCTCGACGTAGGCGCCGACGCCGGGCGTGACCACCTGGATCGTGCGGCCCTTCCAGCGATTGGGATCGAGGTAGCCGGCGACGGGCGAGGTGATCGGCGGCTGGGTCGGCGTCGGCGGCAACTGGGTGGTCGCCGGGGTGATATTGATCGTCCGGTTTGGCGCAGTCGGCGACGCGGTGTTGGATGACTTTTTCCCGAACGCGCTGGTACAACCGGTCAGGCCGAGGACGGTCATCCCCGCGCCAACCGTGACCAATTCACGTCGCGTCAGACGCGCACCGCGCACGTCGCTTCCCTTTCGCTCATCTATCCCGGCCGCACCGACTCCGGCTATCGTCCCCACGAGCCGGAACCGGTTGGAATGCGGAAGGAATCATAGCCGATCCCCCTCCGGTTCACTGCGTGCACAGGACCTCGTCCGACGTGCTCGGGACAGGCGCGCGACCGCTCGCGCGCCGGCGCTTGTGTCCGGAGGACACTGTGTCGGATAATGCCCGGGCATCGGACGGTGGACGATGAATGGGCGCGATCCGGCGCGGGCAATCCGAGGGGCCGGCGCGTTCCGGCGCGGGCGAAGAAGAGAGGGACGGCGTGGAGACCTACAGCATTTTCATGGATGAGCTCCCGACCGGCGAGGAGCTCGATGGCGAAGAGACCGTCGAGGTCGAGTTCCGGGTCGTTCCGAGCAGTGACGATGGCGACGGCGCCGACGACGAGGCGGTCATCGCCGGGCTCGATCTGGTCGATCTGATCAACCTGCGGGACGCGATCCAGCAGGAGATCGACAACTACGCCCTGTCGGCGCTCGAACGGGCCGCCGAAGCCGCCGACCAATCCGCCTCTTAGGATCAACCGCACAGTCGTCATGCTGACTGAAGGGAAGCCGGTCCGCCGCAGCGGACGAACGCCCTGCCGGGGAGATGCTTCGACCCCACTCAGGATGACGACAGGGGCGGACACGCGCTTCGCGCGGGGATGCTTCGGGCTCCGCCGCTCAGAATGACGATGACCGCCGCATGGTCGTTTCCTGACCGTGCATCTGCGCCAGTCCCCGTGTATCATGGTGCCGCGGCCGCGTGCGCGGCGCTGTGCGACGCAATTCAGGAACCCTCCCAGGAGGCTCGCTCTGTTGACTGACTAACTCCCCCGTGAGCGGCGATGCCCTGCTCGCGGCGCAAACGTCCCGTTTCGCGACCTGTGGCACAGCCATCCGGTCGCCCAGTGACGTGGGGAGTGCCTATGTTGACTGCGAGCCGTCTTTCCTCCCGATTTGGCGACAACTTGATTCTCGATGATGTGACGTTCACCCTGAACGCGGGCGAGCGCGTCGGCCTCGTCGGCCCGAATGGGGCAGGCAAGACGACGTTGCTCCGCATCCTGGCCGGCGATTTGCGCCCGAACGGCGGCGCGGTCGCGATCGCGCCGTCAGCCCGCGTCGGCTACTTGCGGCAGGGCTTCGCCGATCTGCCCGAGGGTACGCTGGCCGATCTGCTCGACGTGCCGACGCATGGTCTCGTCAGCGCGAACGCCGCGCTCGATCACGCGATGGACACGCTGGCCGATCCGGATCTCGATCCGGCCGTCGCGGGCGACGCCTACCAGGCGGCGCTCGACCGCTTCACCGACCTCGGCGGCTACGAGGCGCTCGACACGCTGCTGACGCTGCTCGGGCGGCTGGGTCTGCCTGACGCTGATCTCCAGCGGCCGCTCAGCGGCATGTCGGGCGGCGAGAAGACGCGGGCCGGCATCGCGGGTCTGCTCGCCTCCCGGCCGGACCTGCTGCTGCTCGACGAGCCGACCAACCACCTCGACGCGGACGCCCTCGCCTGGCTGGCCGACTTCATCGCCGGGTATCCGGGGGCAGTCCTGATCGTCTCGCACGACCGCGCCTTCCTCGATCAGGTCGTGACCGCGATCTACGAGCTGGACGACGTGACACACGCGCTGACTGTCTTCCCGGGCAGCTTCAGCGACTACGTCGCCGCCAGACAGGCGGCCGAGGCCGCGCAGCTCGACGCCTGGCAGCGCCAGCAGCGGGAGATCGCGCGGATCGAATCGGATATCGCCGGGATCAAGGGCAACGCCTATCACATCGAGGGCGAGACGATCAATTTCTACTACTCGAAGCGGGCGAAGAAGCTGGCGCGGACGGCCAAGGTGCGCGAACGCAAGCTGGAGAAGCTGCTCGAATCCGAGGAGCACATCGACAAGCCGGAGCTGCGGTGGGGGCTGGCGCTGGAGTTCGGCGAGGCGAGCGCCGGCGCGCGGGACGTGCTGCACCTGGCGGACGTCGCCGTCACGCTCGGCGAAACGCCGGTCCTGCGCGGGGCGAGTCTCGATCTGCGGCACGGCGAGCGGGTGGCGCTGGCCGGGCCCAACGGCGCCGGCAAGTCGACGCTCATGCGCGTCATCACCGGCGAGATCACGCCGGAGCGCGGGATCGTCCGGGTCGGCGCGAACGTCAGGATCGGCTACTTCGCGCAGGAGCAGGAGCTGCTCGATCTCGACCGGACGGTCCTCGATCAGGCGCGGGCACGCGCGGCCGGCACCGAGGGGGAGATTCGCGCCTTCCTCCATCGCTTCCTCTTCGGTGGGGAGACCGTCTACCGGCGGGCCGGCGACCTCTCCTACGGCGAGCGGGCGCGGCTGATGCTGGCGCTGCTGGTGCTGGAGGGCGCGAACTTCCTGCTGCTCGACGAGCCGCTCAACCATCTCGACATCCAGGCTCGGGAGCGGTTCGAGCAGGCGCTGCTCAACTTCGACGGCACGATGCTGATGGTCCTCCACGACCGCTACGCGATCGAGCGTCTGGCGACGCGCGTCGTCGCGCTGCGTGAGGGCGTGCTTCACGGGGCGGAGCTGCCACATCTGCATGCGGCGAGATAGCCCTCACCCCTAACCCCTCTCCCAACGCTGGGAGAGGGGAGCATGCTCCAATGCGTCTTGCCAATCTCGCAATCCGCTGGTATCTCTCGCCGGACGAGTGCAGGCAGTCATGGAGGGGAGGCGGCGGGATGAAGATCACGGGTGTGAAGGGGTTTCCGGTCAGGGCCGGGCATCGCAACCAGTTCATCGTGAAGGTCGAGACCGATGAGGGCATCAGCGGGCTCGGCGAGGGCGGCATCTCCGGGCGCGAGCTGGCGATGGACGGGATGCTCCAGCATTTCGCGCCGGCGCTGATCGGCCAGGACCCGCGGCGGATCGAGCACATCTGGCAGATGCTCTACCGCGGCTCCTACTTCGAGGGCGGCAAGATCACCGCGGCGGTCGTCTCCGCGATCGACATCGCGCTCTGGGACATCCTCGCCAAGTCGCTCAATGTGCCGGTCTACCAGTTGCTCGGCGGCGCGTATCGCGAGCGCGTCCTCTGTTTCGCGACGCCCGGCAACCTCGCCGGCCCGGAGGTAATCGAGCAGGCGCAAGAGGCGGTCGCAGAGGGGTTCCGCGTCTTGCGATTCACGCCCGGGATGCTTGATCTCAACTGGCAGGGCGAGGACGGCGCGACCTACGATCCGGAGGAGTCGATCAACGCGGCGATCCACTGGCTGGGCGAGCTGCGCCGGGCGCTCGGCGGCGACATCGCGCTCTCGATCGACTTCCACCACCGGCTGACGCCGGCCCAGGCCGCCCTCTTCTGCCAGCGGGTCGAGCCGCTGCACCTGATGTTCGTCGAGGAGCCGATGCGCTGCGAGGACCCGGCCGCCTACCAGCAACTCCGGACGATGACGAACGTCCCCTTCGCGCTCGGCGAGGAGTTCTCCAGCAAGTGGGCGTTCGCGCCCTATCTGGAGGGCGGACTACTTAGCTTCGCGCGGGTCGACGTCTGCAATGTCGGTGGGCTGACCGAGGCGCGGAAGGTCGCCGGCTGGTGCGAGACGCATTACGTCGAGCTGCTGCCGCACAATCCGCTCGGCCCGATCTCGACCGCCGCGTGCGTCCACCTCGCGGCCGCGACGTCCAACTTCGCCTACCTGGAGTACTTCCCGGGTCACGACCGCGACCGCCCGCGCGACCTCTTCCCCCAGGTCCTAGAACAACACGGTGGCGCCTTCCCGCTGCCGACCGCGCCGGGCCTCGGCGTCGAGTTCAACGAGGACGCGGTCAAGGACCACCCATTCGAGTTCTGGGCGCCGCCGCGCTGGTTCCGCCCGGATGGCGCGTATACGAACTGGTAGGAGGCGGGCGCCATTGCGATCTGAATGGCGAAAACGATCGGTATGTACCGGCGCCGCGCGGGGGTAAACGCCCCGCGCTCACACCGTTCGAAAGCCGGCTAAAGACCGGCTGACCGTCGGGCACCCTTCGGGATGCCTACCATTTTCCCCTCTGGTTGCCCAATCAGTGATCGTGCCGTCGCCAGCCGGCTTCGTCGTCGTAGCCCGGTCACTTTAGGGCCGGGTGGCGACGGCAATCACGAATGGCCAGTTCACCGCCGATCGATGACGGCGTCACGGCCGGATGACCGTCCCGTCCGCCTGCCGAATCTCCGGCCAGGCGCCGTTCAGCGCATGAGACGGGAATGGGTATCGGGCAGCGAGCTCTTCGTTCACGTCAACACCGAGGCCGGGGAGGTCGTTGCTCCAGAGGGCGCCGTCGCGGATTTCGGGACAGCCGGGGAAGACCTCCTTCGTCCGCTCGCCGAAGATGTGGACCTCCTGGATGCCGAAGTTCGGCACGGCCAGGTCGAGCGCGAGGTTCGCGGCGTGGCCGACCGGCGAGACGTCGCCCGGGCCATGCCAAGCGGTGCGGACGCCGAAGTACTCGCAGAGCGCGGCCAGCTTCCGCGCCGGTGTCAGCCCGCCGATGGTCGAGAGGTGGACGCGGATGAAGTCGATCAGCCGGTCCTTGATCAGTGGCACGTACTCGGCCGGGTTCGAGAAGAGCTCGCCCATCGCGATCGGGATCGACGTCTGCCCCCGCAGGTACGGGAAGTAGCCGACATCCTCGGGCGCGAGCGGGTCTTCGAGGAAGAAGAGCCGGTACGGCTCCAGATCCTTCGCCAGTTGCGCCGCCTTGATCGCCGGCACCCGCTCGTGGATGTCGTGCAGCAGGTTCACCTCGTCACCGAGGCGCGCCCGCATCGCCGCAAAGAGCTGTGGCGCGAGGCGGCAATAGGCGTCCGGGTCCCAGGTGGCCGCGGCCAGATCGAGGTGGATCGCGTAGCGCTGGCCGGAGTCGCCTTTCGGCGCGGCCAGCGCCCCGTACGTCGACGATCCCGGCACGGCCACCTGACAGCGGACGTAGCGGAACCCCTGATCCATCAGCGCCCGCGCGTTCTCCTCGACCTCGTCGAAGTCGCGGCCGGAGGCGTGGGCGTAGAGCGCGGCGGCCCGCCGCGCCTTGCCGCCGAAGAGCTGATAGAGCGGCAACCCGGCGATCTTGCCCTTGATGTCCCAGAGCGCCATATCGACGCCGGAGAGCGCGTTGTTCAGCACCGGGCCGCTGCGCCAGTAGGAGGAAACGTGGCTCGCCTGCCAGATGTCCTCGATATCGTGGACGTCGCGGCCGACCAGGAACGGCTTCAGGTACTCCTCGACCGCCGCGACGACGGCCAGAGGCCGCTGGGTGAAGGTCGCGCAACCGAGCCCATACAAACCCGGCTCGGTCGTCTCGATCTTGACGACGACGAGGCGGATGCCATCCGGCGCGGTGCAGATCGTCCGCACGTCGCGGATGCGGACCGGCGGCTCGCCGTAGGCATCCCACGCGGGCGGCACCGCCGGTAGCGTCTCGGCCGTCATCGCGCGGTCTCCCCGTTCGCCGCCGTCGTCAGCCACTCGATGTAATCGGCCTCGATGTGCTCGGCCCAGGTCGAGACATCGATCTCGCCCGAGGTGTACTTGCCCTCGGCCAGCCGCATCTTGCCGAAGACGTCGCGCTGGCGCGTGTCCTCCGAGCGCTCGACCACCTCCTGCAGCAGGTGCGGCGGGATGAAGGTGACGCCCTCGCGGGTGCCAAGCACCGCGTCGCCCGGCATCACCGTCGCGTCGCCGATCCGGACCGGGCCATTGACCTGGACGAGCGTGACGTCCTTGATCGCCGAGGGGTGCGCGCCGCGGTAGTAGACCGGGAAATCGGCGAGCTGGTCGACGCGGTCGAAGTCGCGGATGCCGCCGTCGATGACGATGCCGGCGCCGGTGCGGGCGCGGACGGCCGTGCCGAGGTTGTCACCGATGAAGGTGCCGTCCTCGATCTTGCCGAAGAGATCGACGACGAGCACGTCGCGCGGGCCGAGCGTGTCGATGATCCAGGTGTTCTGCCCACCGGAACGTCCTTCAGAGCGGCCCACGCCCTCGACGACGTCGTTGAGATCGGGGCGGACCGGGACGAAGGCGGCGGTGACCGCGCGGCCGACAAGCGTCACGTCATCGTGGAGGTGCTGCCAGCCACCCTCGAACTGGAAGTGGTAGTCGTGCCCTCGCTCCAGCACGCCCCAGGCCTCGTCATTCGTGACCAGCTTGAGGCGGTCGAGCAGATCGTCCGGCACGCGGGGCCGGCCGTCGGCCGAGCGCGGGAACGGATTGGCCGGGGTGAGCGCCGCGATCCGCGCCGCATCGTTGAAGATCATGAAGCGTCTCCTGTGAGCGATTCTCATATCGGTTGGCGGCCGCACGCGGGGCTCAAGCCCCGCGCTCAACCTATAAAGCCGGCTGACTACGGGCAGCGCTGCGTCCCTTGGGCGACACGGCGGCCGAGCTTTCCGGGAACCGCCGTGAGCGCGGATCGAATCTCGCGCGCCGGACCGGCCCTGGCGGATTTCGGGCACTATACCGGGCATTTTCCAATCGGGGAACATCACGCTTGCCGTCGTGCCTGATTCCGGCCAGAATCCCCGGGGCGGCGCCACAGGCGCGTTTTTGGCACCTCCACGTTGCATCTCGAAAGGCCGATTCGATGACCACCGCCGCGTTGCTGCTCGTGCTCGGCTCGGCGGTGATTCACGCGACCTGGAACCTGCTGACGAAACGGCTCGGCGGCGGCGCGCCGGCCGTCTGGTGCTTCGCCACGGTCGGCTTCCTCGTCTACGCGCCGCTGGTCGCAATCGTTATCTGGCTGCAACGGCCCGCGCTGGACGGCGAGCGCTGGCTCTTCCTCGCCGGCTCGGGGGTCCTGCAGGTCGTCTATTTCGTCCTGCTGTTGCGCGGCTACCGCGCGGGCGACCTCTCCGTCGTCTACCCGTTGGCGCGGGGCACCGGTCCTGTCCTGGCGATGGCGCTGGCGATCGGTCTCCTCGGCGAGCGTCCGAGCCCGCTGGCGATCGCCGGTGGCGGACTGGTCGCGGTCGGCGTCTTCTCGCTCGCCTTCACCGGGCACCGGCCGGGCGCGACACTCTTCGGCGAGGGCGCGGTGTACGGAATCGTGCTGGGCGTCTTCATCGGGACCTACACCGTCTGGGACGGCTACGCGGTCAGCCGCCTCGGCATCCCGCCGGTGCTGCAATCGTGGTCGAGCGAGGTCGCGCGGGTGGTCTTTCTGGCGCCGGTCGCGGCGCGGCACCGCTGCGAGGTGCGGTCGCTGTGGCGCGGCCACTGGCGGGAAGTCGTCGCGATCGGGATCCTGAGCCCGCTCTCGTACCTGATCGTCCTCTTCGCGCTGACCCTCTCGCCGATCAGCTACATCGCCCCGGCGCGTGAGGTCAGCATCCTGTTCGGTGCCATCCTCGGCGCGAAGCTGCTCCACGAGGGCCACCACCGCCAGCGCCTGATCGGCGCCGCCGTCATCGTCCTCGGCATCGGCGCGCTGGCGGTGGGCTAGATTGCTGTCATCCCCTGGCTTGCTACCTGTCTGGACGCTCGCTATCCGATCGGCAACAGCCGTTCGATCGGCACCGGGGCTGATGTCCCCCGCAAATGCGCTTCGATGCGCGCCGGCGGCCACTCAGGGAGGACGTAGACCGGCAATCCGAGCTCATTGAGCTCCACCATCCGGTCCAGCACGACGTCGACCACGGCGTCGAGATCGACGACATCGACGACCGCCCGCAGGTAGATGCCTTCCGGGTCTTCGCGACGAACGACGGCAAACGTCGCATCCGGCAAGTGTGCCGAGATCAGGCCGCGCAATTCAACGAGCGCATCCCTGATCAGAGGCTCATTCTCATCGACGGGAATCTCAAGACATCTGCTCACGGTCTGGCCTCCTCACCGGCGATGGCCGAGACGAATGCATTTGCCCGCGCGACGGCTCGCCGCGCCTTGGTGAGAAATGCGTCACCGGTCTCCAAGTGCCACTCCCGGGTTCCTGACAGCGATTGCCGGAAAGGTCGGCCGGGGCGGCGGCGCGGGGATCAATCCCCGCGCTCAACCTGCAAAGCCGGCTCAAGCCGGCTGGAACCAGGGAGCGAGCGGCCCATCCTTTGTCTCCCCTCTACTTCTATCATCGGCAGAGGACGATCGTGCGTAACGATTTTGCCGGAAAGCGATGCAGCATTGGTGCCACATTCTTCGTGGCGCACTTTTGCGCGGATGCTGCTCCGGCAGGAGATTTCTCCCGTTGGTCGAAATGACAGCGCGGAGGAGTGGCGGGAGGGGACGGGATTGGTTGGCGAGGCAGGCGGACACGCCGGTCCTCCCCTACAGCATTCTTGGCCTCCCGTTGGCCCAAATGATGACAATCGCCCGATCGTCAGCCGGTCTTCAGCCGGCTTTCGTCCGGCGTGAGCGCGGGGACTTCAGCCCCGCGCGGCGAGGTCCATCAGCCCGCCATT
>JAICKJ010000025.1 GCA_025928015.1 Thermomicrobiales bacterium | reverse complement strand
TGGCTGACCACGATGGACGCGGACGGCTTCCGGCTGGATGCGGTCAAGCACCTGATCGAGGACGGCCAGGTGCAGGAGAACACGCCGGAGACGCTGGCCTGGCTCAAGGACTACGGCGGTTATGTTCGGCAGGTCAAGCCGGACTCGTTTACCGTCGGCGAGGTCTCCGGCGCGACGACGGACACGCTGGAGCAGTACGAGCCGGACCTGCTCGACGAGTACTTCCATTTCGTGCTCGCACAGCAGACGCTCAATGCGGCCCAGATCGGTATCGGCCGGCCCTGGAGCCAGGTGCTCGGCGGCGCGGTCGACCGCCTGCCCGACGAACGCTTCGCGACCTTCCTCACCAATCACGACCAGACGCGCACCGGCACGGCGCTGAACGGGAATGTGGACGCGGAGAAGATGGCCGCCTTCCTGCTGCTGACCGCGCCGGGCACGCCCTTCATCTATTACGGGGAGGAGATCGGGATGATGGGCACGAAGCCGGACCCGCGCATCCGGACGCCGATGCAGTGGTCAGGCGGCCCGGGCGGCGGTTTCACGACCGGCACGCCCTGGGAGCCGCCGCAGGCCGACTGGCGGACGCGCACCGTCGCCGCCCAGCGGGCGGACCCGGCGAGCCTCTGGCACACCTACCAACAGCTCGTGACGCTGCGCGTCGCCAACCCGGCGCTGAATGGCGGCACCTACGCGCCTTTGCGAGCCAATAGTGTCAACGTCGTCGCGTTCACCCGCACCGCGCCGGGCCAGCAAGTGCTCGTGATCGCCAACCTCGGGCGCACGCCAACGGGCAATCTGACGATCACCGGCGCGCAGAGCGGCCTCATCGCCGGCCACTACACCTTGCGCGATCTGTTGAGCGGCAAGGAGGCCGGTACGCTTGACGTCGGCGCGGACGGATCCGTGACGAAGGTCATGCGTGCGTCCCAGTTGCTGGATCATTCGGGTGTCGTCCTGTCGCTCGAACCGGACTGAATGTGACCGTCATGCTGAGCGGGCGGAGCCCCGAAAGCCTGGCCTGCGGCACCGAATGACCATCCCCGCGCGAAGCCGGTCCGCGTAGCGGACATCTGCTGCGGCAGGAGATGATTCGACTGCGCTCAACATGACGATAGACGGCGAGGCGCCTCGCGCGGGCAAAGACTACCGGCCGCGGGCGCGGTGAAGGGATAGCGTAGCGCCCCGAGCACTCCAGGAGGGAACCAACGCAATGCAGCAAGCGGAACAACCGGTGTCGGGCGATGCGGCAGCGGCCAGCGACGGGGTGACCGTCGCTCGAGTCCGGTTCGAGCACACTCGCGACACGCTGGGCATCGGTGCCGCGCGACCCCGGCTGTCCTGGGTCGTCGAGACAGACCGGCCGGGATGGCTCCAGGTGGCCTATGAGGTCGCGGTCCTCGCGCCGGAAGGCCACGTACGGGACAGCACTGGCCGTGTGAGTTCCGGCGAATCGGTGCTCGTCGCCTGGCCCTTCGCCCCGCTTCGCTCGCGTGAGCGCGTGAGTGTGCGGGTGCGCGTCTGGGGTGACGACGGGAGCGCGTCTGATTGGAGTGACGCCTATCCCGTCGAGGCCGGACTCCTCCACTCCGATGACTGGTCGGCGCGCTTCATTGCCCCTGGGTGGGCGGAGGACACCAGCCGTCCCGGTCCGTCGCCGATGGTGAGATGCGAGTTCACGATCAAGCCGGGTCTGGCCCGGGCACGGCTCTACGTGACGGCGCTCGGTGTGTATGACGCCGAGATCAATGGCATGCGGGTCGGGGACGAAGTTTTGAGTCCAGGTTGGACGAGCTATGCGCACCGATTGACGTACCGCACATTCGATGTCGCTCCGCTGCTCCACGAAGGGCCGAATGCCATTGGCGCCATCCTCGGTGATGGCTGGTACCGAGGCCGCCTCGGCTTTGGCGGCGGTCATCGCAACCTCTACGGCGACCGTCTTGCGCTGCTCGCCCAGCTGGAGCTGGACTACGCGGACGGCACCACCGAGCGGCTGGTGACCGACGAGCATTGGCGGGCCGCCACCGGGCCCATCCTGGCGAGCGATCTCTACGATGGCGAGGCATACGATGCACGCCTGGAGCGGCCGGGCTGGTCCACACCCGGGTTTGACGACGGCGACTGGTCCCAGGTCGTCCCGGTCCAGCATGATCTCGCCACGCTGGTCGCCCCGACCGGGCCGCCGGTGCGGCGGATCGAGCTCGTGACGCCCGTCGCGATCACCCGCTCGCCCTCCGGACGGGTCATCGTGGACTTCGGACAGAACCTGGTCGGCCGGATCCGCCTGACGGCCCGGGGCGATGCGGGGCACACCATCACCCTGCGGCACGCCGAGGTGCTGGAGGACGGCGAGCTCGGGACGCGCCCCCTCAGGACCGCCCGGGCCACCGACCGCTACACCACGCGCGGCGGCGCCGAGACGTGGGAGCCTCGCTTCACCTTCCACGGCTTTCGCTACGTCGAGGTGACGGGCTGGCCCGGCGAGCTTGCATTGGATGATCTTCGCGCGGTGGTCCTCTCCTCGGACCTCGAACGCACCGGCTGGTTCACCTGTTCGGACCCACTGATTAACCAGCTCCACGAGAATGTCGTCTGGAGTATGCGGGGGAATTTCCTGAGCATCCCGACCGACTGCCCGCAGCGGGACGAACGGCTCGGCTGGACCGGCGACATCCAGATCTTCACGCCCACGGCCTCGTTCCTCTATGACGTCGCGGGTTTCCTCCAGTCGTGGCTCAGCGACCTCGCCGCCGAACAGCAGGCGGCGGGGGGCGTCGTGCCGGTGGTCGTTCCCTGCCCGCTCGACCGCGAGGTCTTCCCGGCCGCCGCGTGGGGAGACGCCGCCGTGGTCGTGCCTTGGGTGCTCTACCGACGATACGGCGACACCGGTATGCTCGCGGCGCAATTTGCCAGCATGCGCGCGTGGGTCGACGCTGTCGCTCGCCTGGCGGGTGCAGACTACCTGTGGGATGAGGGGTTTCAGTTCGGTGACTGGCTGGACCCGGCCGCGCCGCCCGACCGCCCGGCGGCGGGCCGCACCGATCCGCACCTCGTCGCCACGGCCTACTTCGCCCACTCGGCGCAACTCACCGGTGAGGCCGCCGGCATTCTCGGCCGGACCGAGGACGAGACCTTCTATCTCGATCTTGCCGCCAGGGTGCGAAGCGCATTCGCCGATGCGTACCTCCTGCCGGATGGCACCCTTCCCTCCACGACGGCCCACGCGCTGGCGCTGCAATTCGCCCTGCTGCCGGACGAAGCGGCGCGCCGGCGAGCGGGCGCGGAGTTGGCCGCGCTCGTGCGAGAGAGCGATTACCACATCAGCACGGGGTTCGTCGGCACACCGCTCGTCTGCGATGCGCTCTGCTCCGTCGGGGCATACGATGCCGCCTATCGCTTGCTCACGCAGCGCGAGTGTCCTTCATGGCTCTATCCGGTGACGATGGGGGCAACGACGATCTGGGAGCGCTGGGACAGCATGCGGCCGGACGGCTCGATCAATCCGGGCGAGATGACGTCCTTCAACCACTATGCCCTTGGCGCGGTCGCGGACTGGCTGCACCGCGTGGTCGCCGGCCTCGCGCCCGCCGCGCCCGGGTACAAGAGCTTCGAGATCCGGCCGGTCCCGGGAGGAGGGCTCAACTCGGCCGGCGCCCGCCATGTCACGCCATATGGCGAGGCTGCCTGCCGCTGGCAGATCGACGACGGAGCGATCCGGGTGGACGTCCAGATCCCGCCCAACACGACGGCCATTGTCACGCTCCCGGGACATCCCGGTGACGCGGGCCAGGGCCTCGCGATCGCTGCCGGGCGCCATCATTGGTCATACCCCTTCACCCCGGGCGCCACGCTACCCGGTGCGCGAGAACCGGGCGGCTCGTAGCGGTCAACCACGGCACCCGGAGGGAATGGCGACTGCTTGCCGCCGTCGCGCTAGTATTGGGCAACGACGAGACGGCGCGTGGGCGTGGCGGGAGGTGGCGATGGAGTCGGCGGCGGAGCGGGCGACGCTGGAGCATCAGGAACCGGCGATGGAGTCCCCGATCGGGTTTCATCACGCATCCGGCAACGGCGCCGTGCCCGGCAAGCGGGAAGTCGATCTCTACGTCCGCACCTACGAGACGCTGCTGGAGAGCTCCGGCGCGGTTGGCGTCGCCAGCCTCGAACCGGCGCACCTCAACGCCCACTCCTCGCTCCACGCCGGCGCGGCCGAGCCCGCGCCGGACATGAGCGCGTTCCTCTACTCGACCCAGCGCATCCCGGCCTGCATCGTCGATGTCCGCAATGTCCTGCTCGGCCAGTCGCAGCGCGCCTTCGCCCGCAAGGGTTACGAGGCGATCGAGACGTGGGAGAGCGTCTCCGCGCCCGGCCGCCGGCGCCGCTGGTTCTACGACGGGCAGGCGACGCTCGCCGCCTACGTCGCCTCCGCCTCCGATCTGGACGACCTCATCCCCTCGATCGTCGCCTACCAGATCGAGTGGAACAAGATGACCCGGCTGATCAACGCCGACCCGGCCCTGCCGACGATGATCGAAGCGGCGGCCCGCCGCGAGCCGGTCTCGCCGGAGGATGACCGGACGATCCGGGTCAAGCTGCTCATCGCCGAGCGCGACTGGGAGCGCTGGCGGACGATCTGGGGCGATCGCTTCTGGCGCAACCTGGCGAAGATCGCCGACGACCGCAAGCGGATGGACCTCCAGATGCTGAGCGGCTCCTACGTCGGCTATGGCCGCTCGATGCGGCGCTGGTGGCGGCCGGCCCAGAACCTGCTGCTGGAACAGGGGCTCGCCGACCGGCCGATCTACTTCGTCTCCTCCAACACGCACAGCATCGTCAACGTCCTCTCGGGCACGGCGCGGCGGCGCAAGGAGGAGATCACCCGCTTCATCCGCGAATCGGACGACCGCGAGCTGCTGCCGGAGCTGGAGAAGCTGGAGGCGGGCAGCATCCGCTCCTCGTGGGACAACCTGCTCTATTTCGCCGCCCGCAACTACTTCAAGCCGCCCAACCGGGAGGACGCGCGGCAGGCGCGGGTGCGCGAGGAACGGGAGCAGGGCATCCAGCACTTTGAACCGCACGGCGCGGTCGATGTCGGCATCCAGCTCATCGACCTGGCCAAGCTCGACCCGGCCTCGTTCGACCCCCGCCTGGCCGGCTACGACCCGCGCGGTTCCGACGCGATCATCGTCAACATCAATTACCCGCTCGGTCTCGCCGCCTACCACATCATGGCGCAGGTCGGAGTCGCGACCGACTCGCTCCAGGGCATCTACGTGCTCGGCAAGGCGGCCACGCTGAACGGCCGGATCGGCGACATCATGATGGCCAACGTCGTCTACGACGAGCACTCCGGCAACACCTACTGGTTCACCAACGCCTTCAACTACGAGTCGGTCGATCCCTACCTGCTCTACGGCGCCGCGCTCGACAATCAGAAGGCAGTGACCGTGAAGGGGACCTTCCTTCAGAACCAGGGCTATCTCGACTTCTACTACCGCGAGAACTACACGGTGGTCGAGATGGAGGCCGGGCCGTACCTGAGCGCGATCTACGAGGATCTGGCGCTGGAGCGGCATCCCTCCGGCGAGGTGATCAACCTCGGACCGCTCTCCCACCACCTCGATCTCGGCATCATCCACTACGCCTCGGACACGCCCTACACGCGGGCGCAGACGCTCGGCGCCCGCGGTCTCTCCTACTACGGCATGGATTCGACCTACGCCTCGACGATCGCCATCCTGCGCCGCATCTTCGATCTGGAGCAGGCGCGGGACAGCGGGCTGGCGCCCGAGGCGACGCAGTAATGCGGCCGCGGGAGTGCTTCCAGACACTCGTCGCCGTGCGCTTCGACGAGCTGGACCCGCTGCGCCATGTCAACAACGCCGTCTACCTCGCCTGGCTGGAGCAGGCCGCGATCGACCACGCCGAGCGGGCCGGCTGGTCGGAGGAGCGGCAGCGGGAGCTGGGCGGCGTCTTCATCGCCCGCCGGCACGAGATCGACTACCTGCAACCGGCGACGCAGCACGACGTGCTGCTGGTGACCACCTGGGTGGACTCGCTGACGGGCGCGCGGGCGATCCGCTCGTTCGAGATCGCCCGCGTCACGGCCGAGTGCGCCATTGCGATCCCGTTCGCCGGCCGCCTCATCCCCGCCGGCGACTTCAGCCCCGCGAGCCGCGCCAATGCCGTCCTCCGCGCCCGGACCGAGTGGGCCTTCGTCGATGTCACCACCGGCCGTCCCCGTCGCATTCCGACCGAGTGCATCGCCGATTTCGTCTTTACGGACGACACCGCAGGTCCGGAAAGCGCGGCAGTGGGACGCGAAAACCCTTGACATCGTCGCTGCGGCGATGATACTGGTCAGCAGTTCATCTCAGACAGCGCACCGCCGGCGTGGGGCCTTCCCTGGTTCGCCTGGGCGCCGGAGCACGGGGTTGGCGACCCCGGCCTGAGACGTGGTACTGGCGTTGCCGGGGGGCCGCGTGTGTGCCATCTCCGGCATGATTGACGGAGCAGACCATGGATCGCGAGATGACACCGGCCCAGCGGACGAGTTACGAGGTGAGCCGGCGCAAGGCTCTTGGCATCGCGGCGAAGATGGGGCTGGGCGGCGTGGCAATCGCCGCGGGGATGGCAGGGAGAACGGCCGGCGAGGCATTGGCCGCCACCGGGCTGCCCCAGAAGCCGTACAAGATCACCTTCGTCAACCACGTGACCACCAACGAGTTCTTCACCCCAACCATCTACGGCATCAAGGATGCCTGCACGTTCCTCGGCTGCAGCTATCAGTGGACCGGCTCGAAGACCAGTAACGTCGCCGAGATGGTTGCCGCCATGCAAACGGCCATCGCCGCCAAGGTGGACGGCATCGCCGTGTGCCTGATCGACGCCAAAGCCTTCAACAAACCGACGCAGGATGCGCTCAGCATCGGCATACCGGTGATCGCCTACAATGCCGATACCCCCAATGCCCGGCTCAGCTACGTTGGCCAGAGCCTCTACCAGTCCGGCTACAACATCGCCAAGAAGTGGCTGCCGATGGTAAAGAAGGGTGGCCACGTGATGCTGTCGATCGGCACCCCCGGCTCGCTGAACCTGCAGCCGCGACTCGACGGGTACATCCAGGCGATCAAGGACGCCGGCAATCCCGTCACCTATGACACCCTCGCCTCTGGCGTCACGCAGGACCTGTCCGACTCCCGCATCGAGAGCTACTACCTGAGCCACAAGACCGTCGCGGGGATGTTCGGCACCGGCGGCGGCGATACCCAATCCGTGGGCAAGGTCTCCAAGAAATACGGCCTCGCGAAGCAGGGCGTGATCACCGCCGGCTACGACCTGGAACCGCAGACCCTCTCCTACATCGCCAGCGGCGACCTGACCTTCACCACCGACCAGCAACCGTACCTGCAGGGCTTCATTCCCACCCTGCAGATCTATCTCTACAAGCTGTCGAACGGCGCGGTCGCCCCCGCGAATACCGACACCAGTCTGGCGTACGTCACCAAGGAGAACGTCAAGACCTACCTCGCCAAGTCCCGGTTCGAGGGCAGCACCGACGCGGAGCCGGCGTAGCACGTTCGCCCGTGGGTGGGCAGGGGGCACGCTTCCCCTGCCCACGGTCACGCGCACACTGATGATCAGGACGCGTTGTCGAGCGCATCCCGGCCGGCGCTCCGGTCCTTCTGGCGAAGCGGGTGTCCCAGCATGGTGAATACTTCCCGGCACGATCAAAGCGCATCTGACCGAGGCAGGGTCAGTGCGGACGCTGTGGCGGAGTCCGACCCCGGCGCCCGGGTGGGACCGGATGAAGATGTCGCGCTTTCGCCCCATCTGGTCCGGGTAGACCCCGGTGGCGCGGCCGCGGACCTGGGCGCGCAGCCGCGCCCGTGGCAAGGCAGAGGAGCGCTTGACTCGGCGCTCGTCTTCCTCGCCCGCTACCGGGAAGCGAGCATCGCCAGCGTCGCCATCTTGCTCGTCGCCTATTTCCAGTTCCGCAACAGCGTCTTCCTCAGCGCCTCCGAGCTGAGTGTGGTGCTGCGGGACACAGGACGGATCGGGCTCATCGCCGCCGGCACGGTTCTGGTGATGATCACCGCCGAGATCGATCTCTCGGTCGGCGGGACGTTTGCCCTGGCTCCGTATCTGATGATTCTGATGAATACCTCGTGGGGTTGGTCCATGTGGCTGACCGCGCCCATCGCCATCCTCGTCGGCGTGGGTGTCGGTCTCATCAACGGGTTGATTTCCGTCAGATTGCGCATCCCCTCCCTGATCACCACGCTCGGCACCTTCTTCCTGCTCAGCGGCCTCACCGTCACCATTGCGCATAGCCAGCCCATTCAGATCCAGACGGAGGAGCCATTCAACCTCATCTTCGGCGAGAATCGATTCGGCCCGCTCGACTCGCTCTTCTCCTGGCACGGTCTCACCGGCTTTACGCCGATCATCTGGACCCTGGGCATCGTGGTGGTCCTGACCATCGTGCTCTCGCGCACCGCCTTCGGGTTGCATGTGATCTCGACCGGCAGCAACCTCCTCGCCGCGCGCGAGATCGGTGTGCGAACTGGCCGCATCAAGATCGTCACGTTCATGATCCTGGGCGGGTTGGCCGCGTTGGCCGGTCTGATCACGGCCGCCGAGTCAGGTTCCGCGGCTCCCGACGCGGGCGGCAGCACGCTGACCCGGTATGCCATCGCCGCCGCCGTGATCGGCGGCACGGCGCTCACGGGCGGGTCGGGTACCGTGATCGGCGGCCTGATCGGCGCCTTCGTGGTTGCCTGCCTCAACAATGGCCTGGTGCTGCTGGGCGCCCAGGCCACACAATCCGACATCTATCTCGGTGTGGCGATCGTTGTGGCGATGATCCTCAATGTGCAGGTGGATGCCGTGCGGCTGCGGAGGAAGGTCTGATGGGCGAAGAGGCGCCGATCATCCTGCAGGTGGAGCATGTGAGCAAGCGCTTCGGCGCCGTCACCGCCCTGAGCGATGTCAGCTTGCGCCTGCATCGAGGCGAGGTGCTGGGGCTGGTGGGGGACAACGGCGCTGGCAAGTCAACGCTGATCAAGATCCTCTGCGGCTTCCACAAGCCGGATAGTGGCACGTACGTCTTCGACGGCAAGCCGATTCACCTGAGCTCGCCGATCGAGGCCCGCGCCCTGGGTATCCAGACGGTGTACCAGGATCTGGCGCTGGTCAACGACCTCAGCGTCTACCACAACATGTTCCTGGGCCGCGAGCGGAGGAAGCGGATCCTGGGCATCCCGCTGCTCGACAACCGGCTGATGCGCCGGCAAACCATCCAGCATCTGGACACCCTGGGAATCCGCATCCCCAACGTCGACAATACGGTCTCGCTGCTTTCCGGCGGTCAGCGCCAGAGCATCGCGGTGGCCCGTTCCATCTACTCCAATCCCACCGTCCTGATCATGGACGAGCCGCTCGCCGCGCTCGGCGTGCGCGAGAGCCGCCTGGTGCTGAACCTGGTGCTGGAGTTGAAGAAGCGCGGAGATATCTCGATTATCCTGATCGCCCACAACTACGCCCAGGTCTTTGAGGTCTGCGATCGCATCAATTTCCTCAGCAACGGCAAGATCGTCCACGACACACGGACCGCCGATACCACGGTCGCCGACCTGATCAACCTGGTGACGTCCGGGTATAGGCTCGGCGAGCCCGCACCGGCGACCGGCGCCGCATCCCGTGAGCGCCCGTAATCTGCCTCGTCCCCACCGGTGACTTCGTGATCGACGACGGCGAACGCAGTCGATCACGGCAAAGTGCGTCGATGCAGCGCATTCAGGCGCGGACGATGATCTTGCCGCCGCGGGCGACGATCAGGCAGGCGCGGTCGCCGCGGCGGAACTGCGCCTCGACGCCGGGGACGAGATCGACCGTGCGCACGTCGGTGAAGACGACGGTCGCCGGGCCGGCGATGACGTCGAGGCGGTGGATCGAGGGCCAGAGCGTCAGCAGCGCGGCCGGCCGTCCCCGCGTGCCTGGCACGGTGAGCTGCCAGACGGTCGCCGACGGCAGCCGGAACGGCGCGCGCTCGACCGGGATCTCCAGCAGCTCCGCGATCCTCGGGATCGCGTCCTTCGTGTAGTCGAGGCGCTCGATCGCGGCGTTGCGCGGCAAGGCGTCCAGATCGAGCGGTTCGCGCGTGGGCATGCCGTATCCTCAACCTCGTGGTTCTGTCGTCGCCATCCATTGTCCCCGGTGGGCGTGTCTGCGATGATGCCGCGGGACCTGGATTCCCAACCCATAGGGGGCGTGCTGACGCCCCGATCAATCTATTGTGAATGAGGGAGAGCCATGCGTCGGTCTTCGGTCGTCCTGCTCCTCGCGCTCGTTGTCCTCGGCTCCGTGGCCGTCGCCGGCGGTCGTTTCGTCGCTGCCCAGGGGGCAGGTCAAGCTGGTCATCCGGCCGTCGGCTCGTGGATGATTCACCGGACGCCCGAGGCGGCCGTCGCCTGGCCCAACGAGCTCCTGATGCTCAATGCCGATGGAACGGCGGTCGAATACGGCGCCTATCAGACGACGGGCATGGGCGCCTGGGCACCCACCGGTGACCGAACGGCGAACGTCAGCTTCACGCTCACAAGCGATGGTCCGGCTTACATCATCATCCGGGCTAGCATCGAGATCGCGCCGGACGGCAAGACCCTCACCGGCAGCTATACGGCCGAGCCAGTCTTCGACCCGGCGCACAACGGCACTGCCGGGCAGATCGGCCCGGGTGGCATCACCGGCGAGCGGCTCGTCGCGCAGGCGCCGGGCACACCCACGATGTCGTTCGACCAGTTCCTGTCGGTCGGCGGCACGCCGGCCGCGACCCCGGTCGCGACGCCGACCTCATAGGCACCTCCCCAAGCTGCGGTCGCCGGGGCGCCTCAGGGCAACTGACTCTGGCTATACTGCCATGCAGCAGACCGTCCAGACAGGCATGGCACGGGATCACGAGACAGACCGGCTGAGGGCTGAGCCGCGACCCGGCGCCACAGCACGGGAGGGACCATGACGAATCACACCGATACGACCGGCGCCCGGGATGCCGCCGCCGTCACCGCCGCTTCGCCGGACGACGCGGAGGCGGACACCACCGGCACCCGCGCGGTCTCGATTGACGATGTTCGCGCCGCCCAGGCGCGGATCAAGCCCCACCTTCACCGCACCCCGCTCATCCATAGTCAGACGCTCAGCCGGATGACGCACACCGATCTCTGGCTGAAGGCCGAGGTCTTCCAGAAGACCGGCTCGTTCAAGACCCGCGGCGCGCTCAACGCCGTGCTGCAGCTCACGCCTGAGCAGCGGACGCGCGGCGTCGTCACCATCTCGGCCGGCAACCACGGCCAGGGGCTGGCCTTCGCCGCCTCGATGGTCGGCGCCCGCTGCGTCGTCTTCATGCCCGCGCACGCGATCCCGACGAAGGTCGAGGCGATCAAGGGCTACGGCGCCGAGTGCCGTTTCGCGCCATCGATGGAGCTCGTCTTCCCGGCGATGGAGACGTACCAGAAGGAACACGGGCTGACCTACGTGCCGCCCTTCTCCGATCCCGCGATCATCGCCGGCCAGGGCACGGTCGGGCTGGAGATCCTGGAGGACTTGCCGGATGTCGAGGCGGTCGTCGTGCCGGTCGGCGGCGGCGGGCTGCTCGCCGGCATCGCGCTGGCCGTCAAGAGCCAAAACCCAGATGTTCGCGTCATCGGGGTCGAACCGGAGGGAGCGTGCGCGGTCTCGCAGAGTCTCAAGACTGGCCAACTGGTGACGTTGAAGCACATCGACACGGTCGCCGATGGCCTGGCCGCCCCCTTCGCCGGCGAGGAGTCGCAGGCGATCATCGAGCGCTATGCCGACGACGTCGTGCTGGTCAACGACGACGAGATCGTCAACGCGCTGCGGCTCATCCTCGAGCGGACCAAGATCGTCGTCGAGCCGTCGGGCGCCGCTGGCGTCGCCGCCCTCCTGAGCGGCAAGGCCGGGGTGCCGCAAGGCGCGAAGACGGTCGCCATTCTCAGCGGCGGCAACGTCGACCGCGAGACACTCAAGTCGCTGCTGTAAGGGTGGCGCGATTGTAAAGCGGATAACGGCGCCTTCCCCGGACTGACGCTACACTGAACGCATTGAACCGTGATCGATGTGCCGGCGGCCGACTCTGACCGCCGGCACACTGGTACGTGAAAGGTGCGTCTGATGCGACGTCGGGCCGCGATCTCCGTGACCGCCATCGGTCTTGTCCTGCTGGCCATGCTGGCGCCGTTCACGGCGATATCGACGCCCGCCGCGGAGAAGAAACCGCTCGATCTCGCGGCGATGGCGCTGCGGCCGAGTGACCTGGCCGATCAGGGGTACGGTGTCTGGGGCGGGCAGAACTTCACCGTGGACGAGGCGGCGCGTTTGCTCGCCGCCAGTGGCCAGGGTGGCGGCGATGCGAGCGCGATCGCACGGCGCCTGCGGGACGCGGGCTGGATCGCTGGCCAGTCGGTCACACTCGGATTGCCCGACGCCAACGAGCCGTCGCGCCCCTCGTCCTTCGTCGAGAGCCAGCTCGTCCAGTTCGCCCCGGCCGGCGGCGCGGCCAAGGGGTTCGAGGTCCTCAACGACGAGCAGGGCGTCGCCGGCGTCAGCCAGCACGAGCCGGCGACGACAATCGGCGATCGCGCGCTGGTCACCGTCGACCGGAGCCAGGCGAAGGACGCGACCGCCCCTCACATCGCCGCCGATCTGACCTTTCAGCGCGGCGATCTGGTCGCCACCGTCGGCGTCGTGACGTTTGGAGCGAGCGCCAAACCGGCGGCAGACAGCGTGCTCATCCGCCTGGCTGGCGCATTGATGCATCGGATCGAGTCGGTCGAGCAGGGCAAGGGCGCGCCCGGGTTGAGCACGCGGGCGCTGCATCTCAGCGGAGATGCGCTCACGACCTACTACGACAATTACGAGCGGATCGACGGCACGACGATCCCCTACGCCGGCGAGAGCGCCCAGGGCACCGCGGCGCGGGACAAGGCGTACAACACCGAGAAGGTGGCGGATTCCTACACGGTCTTGCAGACCGCCGGCGACTACGCCGAGCAGGACTACGGCCTCTACTCGCTCTACGTCGAGCGTTTCGTCCGGCAGAACGACGCGGAGACGTGGCTGCGAGGGATCACGGCCGAGTCCGTGACCGTGAGTGGCCAGAAAACCAGAGCGACGCCGGTGATGGACGCGCCCAGGTTCGGCGACGCCTCAACGACCTTCGCCTACTCCTACCAGCGGCCGGACAAGACGAGTGCCGCCGGCTACGTCGTCTACCTGCGGACCGGACGCACGATCGCGACGGTGCAGCTCGACGGCGTATCGAAGGTGTCGCTGGCGACGGTGAGCAAGGTCGCATCGGCGCAGGCCACTTGCCAGAAGGCGGGCGACTGCCGCAAGTCACTCGCCTCGCCGCTGACGCCGCCGCGCGGCGCGGCGACTCCGGCCGCAACGCCGGCGCCGAATGGAGCAACGCCGCAGGCGGGCACGCCTCAAGCAGGCACGCCGGTGGCCGGCGCGCCGTTGCCGCTGGACGCCAACGGCGCCTGGAGCGAGCCGGCGCCGATCCAGCAGCCACAGAAGGGGAGCAAGCCCGTTCAGGAGCTGCCGGTGATCGCTGGGCGACCGGACGGCAGCCTCGTCGCCGTCTGGCTCGATTTCAATTCCGGCGCCCTCGACGATCAGGGCAACGAGCCGCTGAGGTGGGCCGAGCTGCCGGCCGGTGCCACGACGTGGTCGAAGCCCGCGCCGATCCATGCCGCCGCCTACGCGGCGAATGAGCACAACATCCGTGGTCTCGTGTTCGCCCCGCAACTGGTCGCGCTGCCCGATGGGTCGATGGCGCTTCTCTGGCAACAGGCGTATGCGAACGCCAGCCGGCTCTGGCTCAGCACGCTGCCGGTCGGCGGCGACACCTGGACGAAGCCGGCGCGGCTGCCCGGCTCCAACGAGCACGCGACGTACCCGTCTCTGGCCGCCGGCCCGGGCGGGGAGCTCTACGCCGCCTGGAATCAGACGGTCGGCGGCTACACGCGGCCGGTGTTCAACGAACGCGTGGCTGACGGGACTTGGGGTAGGGCCACCGTTGTCCGCACCCTGCCCCATCACGGGGTGAAGCTGCAGAACGGCAACACGCAGGAGACCGGCGGCTATGGACCGCGGGTGGCAGTCGCTCCGGACGGACGGATCGTGGTCGCCTGGATGGATACCGAGGGCGTCCTGACGTCCACTGGCCTGGATCGCTATCGCCTCATCTTCAGCGTCCGCGACGCGAAGACGAAGGAGTGGGGCAAGAATCTCCCCGTCCAGCCCGACGATCCCACCAATCTCAATGGCGCGCCGCTCGCCATCGCCGCCAACGCCGATGGATTCTTCATCGTCGCGGAGAACGCCGGCGGCGCCATCGCCTGGACGATGTTGCCGGCCGGCAAGGGCGAATGGACCGCGCCGGCGCAACTCACGGAGCCGGCGCTGAGCCCGCGGAACCCGCGACTCGCCGTGACCTCGACCGGCGAGATGATCGCCGCCTGGGAGCTCGGCAGCCGGACCAGCTCGGTCCACGCGGCCTGGCTCGCCCCCGGCGGCACGAGCTGGACCGAGCTGCCAGCCACCTTCAAGGGCAACACGCTCCACGAGTTCGATCTGGCTCCGGCCGTGGACGGGCGCCTGGCGGTCATCTCCTCGGTGTCGACCAACCCCGGGATTCCGGCGATGGTCAGCCTCTACACGCCGGGCGGCCCCGGGGTGACGAAGGTCGAGCCGACGCCCAATCCGCGCCCGGACGTGAAGGAGCCGGCGGCGGCGACCGTCTATCGGGGCAATGACGCGCACACCGGCATCCAGCCGGGTCCGGCGCCGAAGAACCCGCGGCTGCTTTGGGCCTGGGCGCCGAAGGAGACGGGCCTGCCCGTGGCCGGCACGGCCATGGCGCCGCCGACGCTGGTTGACGGCGTGCTTTATGTCGCCGTGGGCGGCGGGGCCGGCCGGATCGCCGCCATCGACGTCGGGACGGGAACGGCGAAGTGGGTCTACAAGACCGATCAGCCGGTGGTGACCGCGGTCACCGTGGCTGATGGCCTCGCCTTCGCGGTGACGAAGGACAAGACCCTGCTCGCGCTCGATGCCGAGACCGGCAAGGTGGTCTGGACGAAGAGCCCGGCCTCCAGCTTCAATCCTCCGGCGATCGTCGACGGGACGGTCTACATCAGCCTGGCGGGAACCGGCCAGAACGGCGTGGTCATGGCGCTGGACGCGAAAACCGGCAAGGCCATCTGGCAGGTGACGACCGACGCCTACCTGCAAGGCGGGCCGACCGTCGTCAACGGCGTCGTCTTTCTCGGCGGTCAGGCCAATTCGGGGCCCAATGGCACCTATCCGGGCGTGCTTTATGCACTGGATGGCAAGACCGGCAAGGTGCGGTGGCACGTCGTCCTTCCGCTGCTCGCTGGCGAGAGCGGCGACATCGCCGAGAATGCGCCCGCGGTCTACGGCGGCATGGTCTATGCCTCGACGAAGGACGGCCTCCTCGTCGCGGCTGACGCGAAGACGGGCAAGCTCGTCTGGACGCAGCGGGACTGCCGGACCGCCGTCATCGCGACGCAAGGCGTCGTCTACTGCGGCGGCGCGCTCTTCCGGGCGTTCGATAGCCTGACCGGCGCCGTGCTCTGGGACCTCGAATTCGCGGGCATCGCCTCAAACCCCGTGATGGTGGACGGCACGATCTACGTCGTCAGCATAGACACGCGGCTCTACGCGCTCGATACCACCAGCCGCCAGATCGAAACCGTGGACGGGGTCACCGTCGATGCCAGCAGGGGCGCCGTCTCTCCGCTCGTCGTTGACGGGACGATCTACATCAACAACGGAACCGCGCGGCAGGGCGCGGGGGCGTTGCTGGCCATCGGCGACGAGTAATTTCATCCGTCTCACGGGCGCCGACGATGCCGGCGCCCGTGAATCGTTTCCGTCCGCCCGGCTTATTCCACGCTTCTCGCTGACCATTTGGCACGACACACCGGTGCCACAGAGTCACATATATCGAACGTACGCGCGTACGTTCGCGCTTTACAGGATTTTACTGCCCTTCCCCAGCGGAAAAGCCGTACGTTCATGTTGTCATTCTGGAACGGTGCCTTGCACAATGGCTCCAGCATGCCGCTGACGCGGAGATCAGATGTGGATGGAGACACTGGTCCGGCTGGGCCGCGGCGGCACTGAGCGCATGCGTCAATTCGATGCCGGCTGGAAGGAAGGCATCGCTTTACACGCACTGGAACCGATCGCGACAAGCTGCCCGCGGGCGGCCTTGATCGGAGTTTGCCCGAAATTCGGGGAGGGAAGGCATGAGGTCGCTTCGAGCGCGGGTGGGCCGGGCGCGGCTGCTCGGTCCGGCGCTGATGGGCGCCGCCTTGATGGCGGCGATGGTGCCCTCAGCGGCCAGCGCCGACACCGATCTGGCGATCGGCGGCGACGGGGTGGTGGCCTACGCCAACGGGGACAGCGTCCGCCTGCGGACCGCGCCCGGCTACGACGCCGGCACCATCGACTACATCCCGGAAGGCACGGCGGTCGGCGTCGAGAACGGCGTCTTCTGGGCCGATGACGGCTCCGGTTGGTATCAGGTGACGGCCGCGGGCGCGACCGGCTACGTGGACAGCACCTATCTGGCCGCCAGCGGCTCGCTCTACATCAGGACGAGCGGCACCGCGGTGACCAACGACTCGGTCAATCTGCGCTCCGGCCCGAGCACGGCCGACGGCGTGCTCGTCGAGGTCCCGGCCGGGGCGTCGGTGACGCTGACCGGCGACAACATCGACGGCTGGCTCTCCGTCGGCTACGCCGGCTCGTGGGGGTACGTCTACGCCGCCTTCCTCGGCGCCGGCCGCGCCGCGCCGGCGCCGGCTCCCGAACCATCCCAACCCGCGCCCGTCCCAGCCGAGCCCGACATCGCCTGGGACGGCACGACCGGCACCCGCTACACCAACGACGCACTCAACCTCCGCTCCGGCCCGGGCACCGACCAGGGAGTGCTGACCGTGCTCGCCGCCGGCGGGGCGGTCTCGCTAACCGGCGCCTGGTCCGGCACCTGGGTCCAGGTCGATGTCGATGACACGGGCAGCGGCTGGGTCTCGGCCGACTTCCTGACCGATGTGGCGCCATCCGCGCCGGCAGCGCCCGCGCAACCGGCGCCTGCCGCCTCCGGCATCGCCTGGCCGATCAGCGGCGGCGAGTGGGAAATCACGCAGGGCTACCACGGCTCCAGTCACATCAACTCCGATGGCACCTGGCAGTATGACTACTCCTTCGATCTCGCCCGCACCGACGGGGGCACCGCCGGGCAGGCCGTCTACGCGCCGGTCAATGGCACGATCCGCTGGTTCGACCCGGGCACGGGCGGCGTCTCGATCGACCTCGGCAACGGCTACGCCGTCGCCATGTTCCACGCCGAATTCGACGGGAGTCTCCAGGTCGGACAGTCGATCTCGCAGGGGCAGTATCTGGGCACGATCGCCTATCCGGGCGGCGGTGGCAATGGCGGCTTCCCGCACCTGCACCTGACCCTCTGGGCGACCGACGACGGCGGCAACTGGAGCCGCTCGGCCGTGCCATTCACCGGCCAGAACGCCATTTCGGGCGTCGAGTTCGGGGATGACGGCACCTACAGCGACCACGCTGGCTACATCTTCTACCCGTAGCGACGGCGGACGCCGGCCCTGACCGGCGTCCGTCGCTGCGTAACGGCGGCCCTGGCTAGGCTGCCAAGGACTCCCGCGAAGGAGGGAAGGACATGCGGATATCGCGCTGGCACGCTTGGGGGGGGCGCCTCTTCGGCGCCGCAATGGCGCTGGCACTGGTCGCCATGACCGTCGCCATACTGCCGGGAACGGCGCGCGCCGACACCGATCTGGCGGTCGGCGGCACCGGTGTCGTCGCCTACGCGAACGGGGACAGCGTGCGCCTGCGCACGGCGCCGGGCTACGACGCCGGCACGGTCGACTTCATCCCGGAGGGCACCTCGGTCTCGGTCGAGAACGGAGTCTTCTGGGCCGATGACGGGTCCGCGTGGTATCAGGTCACCGTCTCGGGCGAAACCGGGTACATGGACGCCACCTATCTGGCCAGCAGCGGCTCGCTCTACACCAAGACGAGCGGTGACGCCGTGACGAACGACTCGGTCAACATGCGCTCGGGTCCGAGCACGGCCGACGGCGTCATCGTCGAGGTGCCCGCGGGCGCCTCGATCACGCTGACCGGCGACAACATCGACGGTTGGCTCTCGGCCGGCTACAACGGCAGCTACGGCTACATCTACGGCGCCTTCATCGGCGACGGCAGCTCGGCGCCCGCGCCGGCGCCGGCCGCGACGACCGACAGCAGCTCGTCCGACAGCGCGCCCGCGGCCAGCGGCTCCGACATCTCCTGGGACGGCGCGACCGGCACCCGCTACACCAACGACGCACTCAACCTGCGCTCCGGCGCCGGGTCCGATCAGGGCGTCATCACGGTGCTGACGTCCGGCACGGCGGTCTCGCTGACCGGTGGCGTGAGCGGTAACTGGGTGCAGGTGAAGGTCGATGGCGCCGGCACCGGCTGGGTCTCGGCCGATTACCTGACCGACACCGCCCCCGCGGCCGCCGCGAGCGATAACGCTTCGAGCCAGGTGCCGGCGCCTCCCAGCGACAGCGAGGGGCAGCAGATCGTCAATTACGCCATGCAGTTCCTCGGCTACCCCTACGTCTGGGCCGGCAACAGCCCGGACACCGGCTTCGATTGCTCCGGCTTCACCGAGTACGTCCTGATCAACACGATCGGCGTCGATATCGGGCACAGCTCGTACGATCAGCCGAACTACGGTACGCCGGTGGACATGAGCAACCTGGAGCCGGGCGACCTGGTCTTCTTCGCCAACACGGACGGGCCGGGCGTGACCCACGTCGGCTTCTATATCGGCGGCGGCCAGTTCATCCACGCCGAGAACCCGAGCACGGGCGTCGTGATCTCGGACCTCAATTCGGACTACTACAGCAGCCATTACTATGGCGCGACCCGCGTTCGTTAACGTGATCACACCTCGCGGGAAGTGAGGGAGAGGACAGAAGGAGGGGTCGGCTGCCGGCCCCTCCTTCTGTCTATTGCTGCCGTAGAGGGACCGCCCCTGCTCCACCATAATGCGCCCATCGGGGCCCAATCCAAACCGATATCCATCCAGGCAGGAGGGCGCGATGTCCAGCAAGGCAGATGCATTGGCGGATCAGTTCACGCAGGCGAACGACGAGCTCATTGCCGCGATCGAGGGGCTTTCGCCGGACAAGATGCTGACCATGTGCGATGGCGAGGGGCGGACGGTCGCCGCACTCGCCCGGCACGTCGCCGACGGGCACGCCTATCTGATCGATACCTTCGTGGGCATGGCCAACGGGCAACCGGGACCAGACATGAACAAGGCGGCTCTCAACGCGTACAACGCCCAGACCGGCGAACAGCACGCCGCGGCCGACAAGGACGAAACCATTCAGATCCTGAAGCAGCATGGCGCCAGCGCCGCCGAGCGGGTCCGCGGATTGAGCGACGACCAGCTCACGCGCTCCGGGAAACTGCTTTCGGACGGCCCGTCCATGCCGGTCGAACAGTGGATCGAGCACGTGCTGATCGGCCACCCGCGCAGCCATCTGGCGAGCATCCGCGCCGCGCTCGGGCAGACCGCCTAGCGCGGCACCCAGAGGCGCCAGTTGTAGCGCACGCTGCCGAGGCGGAGCAACGCGCCGACGGCGAGACCGACGACGAAGGTGACGAGGCGGGGTGAGCCGAGCGCGTGGGCAATGACGACCGCGATGGACGCCGCCAGCGCCGCGGTCGCGTAGAGCGTGCTCTCCTGGAAGATGACGGGCGGGCGGCCCGTCATCATGTCGCGGATCACGCCGCCACCGACCGCGGTGATGACGCCGAGCAGCACGACCGGCCAGACGCCGAGGCCGGAGTCGATCGAGCGCAGGCAACCGGCGACGGCGAAGTCGCCGAGGGCGATCGCATCGGCGACGAGGATCGGCCCCTTGAGCTGATCGACCCGGCGGCCGAAGAAAACGCTGCATGTCGCCGCGATCAGGACCATGGGCAGGTAGAGCGGATCGACGAGCGCCCGGGGTGGACCGTCCTGGATCAGCACGTCGCGGATCATGCCGCCGCCGAGCCCGGAGACGAGCGCCAGTCCCCAGTGGCCGGCGACGTCGTAGCGGAACCGGCGCGCGACGAGCGCGCCGGTGAGCGCCCCGACGAAGACGCCGATCAGATCGACGGCCGTGAAGATGGTCTCGGCCGGCATGTCCCCTCCCCTGCACTGCTGGCGCGTCTCTTGCCAGAATCGGCGCCAGCGACCACACTCGCACTCGCGCCGGCCGTGGCGCTGTCATTGTTTATCGGAGCAATCGTCACGTGCCAGCCGCGACCGTCGACCCGACCGCCATAATGCCGGCCGCCCACCGCCGCGGGCTCTTCGCGCTCCTCGTCAGCATCTTCTTCTCCTGGGGCGGCTTCTTCCTCGTCATCCCGCTCGTCTCTGTGCATTATGTCGATCAACTTGGCTGGACGGCCGCCTCGATCGGCTTCGCCCTCGCCGTCCGCCAGCTCATCCAGCAGGGGCTCGGCGCCTTCTTCGGGTCGCTGAGCGACCGGATCGGGCCGAAGCCGCTCATCGCCAGCGGGATGCTGGTCCGCGCCGCCGGCTTCGCCGGCATGGCCTTCGCCGACACCTACCCCGTCCTGCTTGGCTCGCTCATCCTCGCGGCGATTGGCGGCTCGTTCTTCGATTCCCCGAAGGCCGCGGCCATCGCCGCCCTGACCGCGCCGGCCGAGCGCCAGCGCTTCTATGCGCTCTCCGGCGTCGTCGCCGGGGTCGGCACGACGCTCGGCACCCAGGCCGGCGCGTTCCTGATCCGCGCCGATTTCGCGGCCGTCTGCCTGACCGGCGCGGCCTGCTACGTCATCATCTTCGTCGCCATTGCCCTCCTCCTGCCGCCCGTCCGCTCGGCCACGGTCGATATCGGCTCGGCCCGAGGGCTCAAGATGGCGTTGACCGACTGGACCTTCCTCGCGTTCCTGCTGCTCCAGGCCGGCTACTGGTTCGCCTGGGTCCAGTTCGCGCTGACGATGACCCTGGCCGCGATCTCCGTCGCGGGCAGCGACAGTGCGGTCGCCTGGATCTACGGCGTCAACTCCGTGATCACGCTGTCGCTCGGCTATCTCCTGCCCCGGTACATGGAGCGCTGGCAGACGCCGCTGGCGATGCTGGCCAGCGGCACCGTGCTGATCGCACTTGGACTAGGGGCCGTCAGCCTCACGGCTGGCGTCGCCGGCATCCTCGCCTGCGCGGCGATCTACTCGCTCGGCTCCGTCCTGGCGACCCCGGCGCAGCAGACGGTGACCGCCTACCTGGCCGATCCCGCCGCGCGGGGCAGTTACTTCGGCGTCGCCTCGCTCTCGCTGGCGATCGGCGGCGGCGCGGGCAACTACCTCGGCGGTGTCCTCTACGACGCCGGCCAGCACCACAATCTGCCCGCGTTGCCCTGGCTGACCTTCCTCGCCGTCGGGCTCGCGTCGGCCGCCGGCCTCTGGCTGCTGCGCGCGCGATTCAGTGAGTCGCGCGAACCCGAGACCGGCCACGCCACAGTCACCGCCGCCGCGCAACAGTCCTGAGGGCCGCGCCATCGGCAACCCGCCTCGCCGTCATTCTGACCGGAGGGAAGAATCCCCGCGCGAAGCGCTTACCCGCCACCATGCACGTGTTGGTAGGGTGGCATTGTCCGCTACGCGGACCGGCTTCGCCGGGGGATTCTTCGTTCCGCTCAGAATGACGGCAACGGGGATGGGGAAAAGGCAACATACCTGTTGGCAGCACTGACCGCTGTGGCGGGAGATGCTTCGACTCCGCTCAGCGGGATGACGGGGGAGGGAGTGGCGGGAGGCAGACAGGATTGCCGGACGAGCGAGAATTTAGCTTGCACTAAAATCCGTGTTCCATATACTTGTACCTGGAGTTGAGCGACGCCACGCCGCTCGCCCCCGAGTGGCTGCTGGACGTATGGCTGGACGACAGGGCATGGAGATCGATTCCCACGAGCGGCGGTTAACGACCCACGCGAAGGCGCAAGAGGCGCTTTCGGCTCCCCACCATCGCTCCTGGATCGCGCGGTTGCTGCCCTTCCTCGGTCCGGCCTTCGTCGCCAGCGTCGCCTACGTCGATCCTGGCAACTTCGCCACCAACATCCAGGCCGGCGCCAAGTACGGCTACATGCTCATCTGGGTCATCGTTGTCTCCAACCTGATGGCGATGCTCATCCAGACCCTCTCCGCCAAGCTCGGCATCGCCACCGGCCGCAATCTGGCCGAGATGTGCCGCGAGCGCTACCCGAAGCCGGTCGTCTGGGCGATGTGGGGCATCTCCGAGGTCGTCGCGATGGCGACGGACCTGGCCGAATTCCTCGGCGCCGCGCTCGGGCTCAACCTGCTCTTCGGCATCCCCCTCCTGCCGGCCGGACTCCTGACCGCGGTCGCGACGTTCCTCATCCTCGGACTGGAACGCTACGGCGTCCGACCGCTGGAGGCGGTCATCACCGCAATGGTCGGCGTGATCGCCGTCAGCTATCTGCTGGAGACGATGCTGGAGTCGCCCGACTGGGCGCAAGTCGGCGGCGCGATCGCGCAGCCCCGCTTCAGCGGCTCGGAGAGCATCGTCCTGGCCGCCGGCATCCTCGGCGCGACCGTGATGCCGCACGTCATCTACCTCCATTCGGCGCTGACGCAGGGCCGGGTGATCGGTCGCAGCCCGGACGAGCAGCGGAAGCTCTTCCGCTTTGAGCTGATCGACGTCATTCTGGCGATGAGCATCGCCGGCGCGATCAATGCGGCGATGTTGCTGATGGCCGCCTCGACCTTCTTCCGGCGCGGCTTGCACGAGGTCGGCTCGATCGAGCAGGCCTACCAGACATTGGAGCCGCTGCTCGGCTCGGCGTCGAGCACAATCTTCGGCATCTCCTTGCTCGCCGCCGGTCTCTCCTCCTCCGCCGTCGGGACGATGGCCGGGCAGGTGGTCATGCAGGGCTTCCTGCACTTCCATATCCCGATCGTGCTGCGGCGTCTCATCACCATGCTGCCAGCGCTGATCGTGATCATGCTCGGGCTCGACCCGACCCGGACGCTGGTGCTGAGCCAGGTCGTGCTATCCTTCGGCATCCCGTTTGCGCTTGTGCCGCTGATCGTCTTCACGAAGGATGCCAGGCTGATGGGTGTGCTCGTCAACCACAAGATCACCACCGTCGCCATCACCGCCGTCGCCGCCCTCATCATCGGGCTGAACTTCTTCCTGCTCGGGGATGTCTTCTTTGGCTAGTGCATCGGCCCTGCACCCGACACCACCGCGGATCGCGTCGTTGCTGGTGCCGCTCGACGGTTCGACCCTGGCCGA
>JAICKJ010000045.1 GCA_025928015.1 Thermomicrobiales bacterium | reverse complement strand
GCGGGGGGTCGCGCTCCAGGAGCGCGGCGAAGAGCGACTCGAAGGCGCGGTACTCGTGGAAGGTCCGGCGCGGCTCGCCATCCCAGTCGTGCTTGATGATGGGCGGCATCTGGCGATGGTCGCCGACGACGATCAGGTGCCCGTCCGGCTTCAGCGGCAGCGCCGCCATCGCCGCCTCCGGGATGTTCATCTGCGACGCCTCGTCGAGCACCAGGCAGTCGACGAACGGATGGCTCCACGGCGCCTTCGACCACTTGTCGGTCGTCAGCCGGTAGACGCCGCCCGGCGTGGCCCCGACGATCGCCCACTGGCTCGCGGTGATGGCGCCGACCGGCTCCGGGTCGTTCGCCTCCCGGCTCCGCTTGTCGCGCAGCAGTGTGACGCCCGGCGGTGTCGCCCCTTTTGACTGAAAGCGGAAGAGCGGCACGTCGAGCAGCCGCGGGTCGATCAGGCCGCGGCTGACGTCGGGATATTTGGTCAGCAAGCTCCGCAGCTTCGCCTGAACCTTGACCGCGTTCTCCAGCAGCACGTCCGTCGCCGCGTGCGTCTTGCAGGAGAGGACGATCCGGTAATCGCGCTCCGCGGCCATCGCGCCCTGCAACCGGGCGAAGAGGGCGAAGGCGGTCGAGTAGCTCTTGCCGGTGCCCGGCGGTCCCTGCACGAGCAGCGCCGGCGACGTGCCGTAGCCGCCGATGAAGTCGCGCTTGCCCGGCTCGAAGTCGTGCAGCGCGCCCGCGGCATGCAGGGCATCCAATCCAGCCAGGAAGCGCGCCTGCCCGGCGACCGCCGCCTCCGGCCAGGTCACGCTCGCGCCCTGCAAATCCTGCAACCGGGCGAAGAGTGTGTTCGGCGCTCCCTCGACCAGCCAGCCGGTCACCTTCTTGCACCAGTAGCCGTACCAGTCGTCTGGGCTCTCGTCGATCGTGTACAGCTCGTTGTCCGTGAAGGGCTCGTAGTACGCGTTGAAGGCGAATCCCATCGCATTGGTGGCGTGCGCGTCCCGCAATCGGAGCGTCACGAACGCGGTGGAACCCTGCCGCTCGATCCGCCCGAGCGTCGCCCGCTGGTCATAGAGCATCTGTCGCGGCGTCGGCGTGAAGCGGGTCTGCTCCGTCGCCGGCAGGCGGGAATCGACCGTCTCGCGCGGCGAGACGATGACCGCGTCGCCCTCGCGCAGCTCCGACAGCGCCAGCGCCTCGTCCAGCCCGCAATCGACGCCGCGCATCTCCAGCCGCAGCCGCAACTCGACACCGTCTTGCGTCCATTTGCTCGCGGCCCGCTGCTCGCGGGTCAGATTGATCCGTTCGGCCTCGGGGTGCGCGGCCCGGTACGCGGTCGCGTACTCCTCCCAAAGCTGCTGGCGCCGCGCGATGTCGCGCATCCAGTCGACCGTCTCCGCGCTTTGATCCGCTTCGCGATAGCGGACGATGAGGGTGTCGCCGCTGAGGACGCGCTCCTCCGGCGCGGGCAGCCGGGCCGTCTTCCACGCGCCCAACGCGACGTGCCGCTCGATCATGACGAACTCGTCGAGCGCTTGCGCCAGCCCACGGGGCGACTCGTCGAACGCCGCCAGATCGGGCAGATCGAAGACCCGCTTGGCCGTCTGCTGGTTGCCGTGGAAGTCCTGCGCGATCCGCTCCATCGCCTCCAATCGCCGGGCGTGGAAGCCGCGCAGCAGAGCGGGCGTGCAGGCCCGGAACGGCGCGAAATCGTCGTCGCCACGCTCCGGCGCCGGCAGATCGTTCCAGGCGGCGTAGGCGTATTCGAGCGGGATTTGACTGCCGAAGCGCGCCCGCCCGATGTAGTAGGGCCGAGCCAAACCGTCTGGCAACGGCCCGTCGAGCTTGCGCCAGAAGTCGAAGAGCCGGTCCCGGAAGAGGTCGCGGTAGCGCCCGGGCTCGTTCCAGTCGAAGCCGAGGAAGGCGGCGACGGTCTGCAGCGACTGGCAGATCATCGGGTAGTTCTTCTGCGTCCGGATCTCCTCGCTCAAGAAGCTGGCGATCGGGGAGTCGAAGGCGGCGAGCTGGGTGACGAAGTCGTAGAGTGGGGTCGCGCCCATCACCATGCCCATGTGCCGGCCGAGCCCTTCAAGCAGCGTCTTCTGCGCGAACCGGTCGAAGAAGATCAGGTGGATCGGCGCCTTCGCGTCGCCGTGCTCGTCCGCCGCGGCGACCTCGACGATCGCCCGCAGCGTCCGCTCCGTCCAGTCGAGGAAGAGCTGTTCTTCTGTCTCCGGCGCCGCCGGCGGACCGTCCGCGAGGGCGATGACCGAGCGCCGGCGCGCGGCGGCCGGTTCGCCGTTCTCGCACCCGACGACGAGCGCGCCGAGCAGATAGATGCGGTCGTACAGGTAGTCGTGCTGGGCATCGAGGTAGACCCGGACCAGGTTCGGGTTGTGATCCGGCGCGCTGTAGGGGAGCGACCCGTAGCCGCGATGCGGGATGTTCCACTCGAACGTCAGGTCGTCGCCCTGGAAACTCCGGTAACGCCGGGCGCGGTGGATCAGCTCGTCGAGGCGCGGCCCGACCGGCCAGGTCGCCGCCAGCTCGCGTGCCTCCGCCTCCTTGCCGGGAGCCGGGACGAGCCGCGTCTGCCCATCGCCGTTCGTCCGTAGCTCCTTGAGATTGGCCAGCATGCGAGTCGTGGCGACTCCGGCGGCGTGCAACGCGCCCTTGTCCTGCTCTGACATCGCCGGGAGCAGGGAGAGATCGTCCCGCTCCGCGCTCCATTTCATGCAGTATTCGTTGAAGAGGCAGCCGTCGCATTTGAGACCGAGGCTGAAGGGCAGCGCGGCCAGATCGGACGTGGCCACGCGCCGCGCGACCGAGTCCGGGCCGGTGACGAGATCGTCCACCGCGCCGAGCCAGGTATCCGGATCGTCGATCCGCTCCAGCAACCCCTCGTCCACGCCGAAGGTCGCGTGCGCTGCTTCGTGCTGCGCCCGGGCCGTCTCCTCGTCGACGGCGCTGGCCGGACCGCGGTAGAGGATGGCGAGATCGATGCCGGCGTACTCCACGCCGGCCGCATCGAGCGCCGCCGCGAGCATCCGGTGGTAGAAGGCGACCTGCAGCCGATGCTCGACTCGGGAGGCGGTCGAGCTCTTGATGTCCGCGATCAGCGCGGTCAGCTCGCCGGACGTCAATCGCTCCAGTCGGAGCAGATCGACGTCGCCGCGCAGGTGCCAGCCGCCGATCTCCGCCTCCAGCCGCGGCTGATAGGCGATGACCACCTCGCCCGGCGCGAGCGTGCGCGCCAGCGTAGTGATGGCGATATTGTCCGCGCCGCGGCCGCCATCCGCGCCGGTGCCTTCCCCGAACGGGATGAGCGAATGGCGCGCGGAGATGGCGTCTTTCACCCGGTGCTCGAACTCGATGCCCGAGCGGGTCAGGAGTGGCGTGATCGATTCCGCCGCGACCCCATAGTCGCGCAGAAAGCCGCGGCCCTCCGCGCGTTCCCGCAGTCGCAGCTTCAGATAGCGCTGGCACTGATCGAGCCGGATGAACTGGGCGATATCGGTCGGCGAGAGCGAGCGCCCGGACACGAGCCGTTGCTCATCGCGCCGCATCGCCCGCACCATCTCGCCCTCCAGCCCCAATCGATTGCGATCCCCAATGCGGCCAGTGTAGCAAAGGCATCATGCTCGCGGCCCGAAGCAGGTGGGACTTGGTCGGACTCGTCAAGGGCGCAGATAAAGGCCGTTGAGTCCTTCGATAGTCAGCGAGAGCTGTGCGGCCGCGTTGAGCAGGGCAGGGTCGTCAGGATGGATGAGGGTTTCGACTGACTCGCCGGTATGCCGTATCCGCTCGCTGAAGACCGCCCAGCATTCGTCGTCCTCGTTGCCGCTGAGGTGGGAAAGATACCGAATGCCCGCGAATCGAGCGCGACCCGATTCGTCTATCTGCTCGTAGATATAGCGTGCACATGCTTGCGTCAGGGTGCGATGGCGACTCGTGATCGCGCTGAGATCGATGTCATCCAAACCCAGGCGGAATGCAACTCCTGCCAGCACTTGGCGCAAGTGGTTCAGACTTGCAATGTCCGAGATATCGACCAACTGAAGCGACGGATCGAGATAGGTGTGGCCGATCTGGCGCTGCATTCTCCACTCCAGCGGCACCAATCCTCGCACTGGCTCGGCGGGATCGAAGGTGCCGGCGAGACTGTTGGCGATGGACTCATCTTCCCCCTCCGTCATGATTCCCGCGAGTTCGGCCAGGAATCGAACCGGACGACGAAAGGCCGCCAGGCATTCCACGAACGCGGCCCGTTTCTCCGTGGCGCAGTAAATGACCCTGAACCGCTCTTCCTGTCGCAGTCCTTCCTGCAAGCCGGGATCATCGAACCGGCCACCGAACGTGCCATCATCCGGACTGGCGTATTTCCATGGGGTTGGAACGAAGACTCCTCCCGAGCGCCGCGCAACACGAAAAACGCCGCTCGCGCGCGGCGCCACTGTGGCGAGATCGACTGTCACGCTCCCCACTCCCCGTGTTCGTCGGTCCTATCCGTTCGCGACAAACGCGCGCGCCGCGGCCATCGCCTCTTTCTCGCGACCTTCCCGAATCGCTTCGGCAGGTGTCTCATCTCCCAGGTAAGGGTTCATGCTGACGAACCAGGCCTTGACCGTCCGGGCCGAGTCGACCTCCAGCAGCAATTGCGAAATCGCATAGGCCGTGCGTAGCCGCCGCTCGACACCGAGTGCGCGAATCTCGGTGACTTCGCCACTTGCCCAACGCCCAACGGTTTTCGTGTCCTTGACACCCGCGATATAGGCGGTGACGCGTCGGGACAGCAAATCCTGGAGCGCGTTGGCCATGTCACCAATCGGTGTTCTCACGACCTGACTGTATGCCTGTTGCGCCATGGCCCACTCCTGGGCGCGTGAGCGCCCCATGAATGCCTGTTCAATTCCCATGGTAAGGGTAAGGTCAATGACAGGTGCCGGAGTATCTCGCCACATCTGCTCAGACGCTAGCTCCGGTGATGCCGCGGACGAGCGTGGCGATGACCGGGCCCCAGGGCGAGGACGGGTCGATCGGCTCGTTGTGGCCGCAGCCGGGCAGCTCCATCAGGATGGCCGGGTCGCCGGCGGCATTCGCCGCCCGGCGGTAGGCGCGACTGATCTCGGCCGGAACGACGGTGTCGTTGGTGCCGTGGACCAGCGCGACCAGCCGTTTCGCCGGCAGCAGCGCGATCGGCGAAGTGGCCGCGTAGCGGTCGGGAACCTCCGCCGGCGTGCCGCCGAGGAATGTCTCGACGACGTTATCGCTCAGCCGCAGCTCCCGGGCGCGCCGCAGGTCGAGCACCCCGGCGAGCGAGATTGCGGCGTGCAACGGCAGCGGCTTCGCCGCGATCTCGCTCCGCTTCGGCGCGTTCGCGAGACTCGCCAGCCAGACCGCGAGGTGTCCGCCGGCCGAGTGGCCGAGCACCGTGACGTTCCCCGTGTCGATCCGGTGCTCCTTGCCGATCGTCCAGAGATGCGCCGCGCCCCGGGCGACATCCTGAAACGTGCCGGGCCAGCCACCGCCCGGATCGCCCAGCCGCCGGTATTCCAGGCTCCAGACGGCGATGCCATCCCTGGTCAGCGATTGACAAAGATGGCTGAGGTGCTCGAGTCCGTAGGCGTTCCGCCAGAATCCACCGTGAATCGCGATCACCGCCGGAAACGGTCCCGTCCCCCGCTCCGGCAGGAAGAGATCGCCGAATTGCTGCGGCGCCTCCCCGTAAGGCACCCGAACGGTCGCCATCACCGGCGCCCGCTCGAAGATCTCCATCACCTCGCCCATCTCGTCCATGTCCACCCCTTGGAAGTACCGCCCGTTCGACGTAGGGGAGGGACCTGCGCCCTCCCCAGCGTCTATCGACCGATCGGCCGATAGACGCCGCGTCGCCACGAAGGAGCCGTCCTGCTCATCGATTGTCTTCCAGCATCAATCCACCAATGAGCGGGTAGTCGTCCCATTCCTCGACCAACCCGGCTCGCACCGGGTTGTTCAGGAGATACGTCGCCGCCTGGTCGTATGCGGCCATCGTCCGCAGCCCGCGGTCATGAAAACTCCGCTGCCACATCGGCCCCCGGTGCCCATGTGCCCACCACGCTCGCGTGGTACACGACTTGAGGTCGGAGATCAGGCCGACCAGCCCGGCGCCATCGCTGGTGATCTGGATGAGCAGGTGGGCGTGATCCGGCATCAGGCAGAATGCGTCCAGAGCGGTCTTGCGCGCTCGGGCACGAGTGATGAGGACATCCGCGACTGCCAACCCCAGCGCCTCATCGCTGAAGATCGGTGCTCGATCCTCGGTGCCGATCGTCACGAGCCAGCCGGTTCCCGGCACGAGATAGCTGTCCAGCGGCAGCCGGATGCGCTTTCGAGGACCGTGTGCCCCTGACACTTTGCCACCTTCCGATGCCAAAAATGACCATCAGCAGCGTAATGGCGCACGATACCACGCCGACGGGAACGTGTCGCCGGCGCGGGAGGGCGCAGGTCCCTCCCCTACGTCGGATGGACGGCCGAAAACGGGGCCTTCTGCGTCCGAACATGGAGGCGGGTACCATGGGAGGAACGATCGACGTGGCGTCGCGGAGCATGCTGATGAGCGAATCGACGATCAATCGACATCTGGGCGAGCCGGCGCTGCCGGTGGCGCCGCTGCCGGAGCCCCGGGAGCGGCTTGACCCGCGCGCCCAAATCCTCTGGCGCATCTCGGGCCTCATCCAGGCGATCGTCTTCACCGGCATCGCTGGCGGCGCCATGGCCCTCGCCCATATCCTTTTCGATCTCGGCTGGGGCTGGATCTTCGGCGTGCCGGTTGTGGTCGCCGTGCTTGGCCTGGCGCTGGCCATGATCGTCCCGGCGATCAACTGGCGGCAGTGGCGCTACGACATCCATGAGGAGGAGGTCGATATCCGGCGCGGCGTCGTGACGATCACCCGCCAGCTCGTGCCGATGGCCCGCATCCAGCACGTCGATACCCGCCGCGGGCCCTTGCAGCGCCGGTTCGGCCTCGCCACCGTCGTCCTCTACACCGCCGCCGGCGCGATCGAGATCCCCGAGCTGGCCGACCCGGTGGCGGCCTCCGTCCGCGACCGCATCGCCGCGCTGGCGAACGTGCGCGATGACCTGTAACCGCCCTCACCCCCAGCCCCTCTCCCAACCTTGGGAGAGGGGAGTCTGGTAGGTGCGCATGGGCGTGTCGGAAGCAACGAACGCTGGGCGGGAGACGGTTGATTGGCGGCGACAGTCGCCCTTCTACATCGTCACGACGCTGGTGCGGCACCTGCGCGGCATCATCATCCCGTACGCAATCGTCCTCTTCACCCGCGGCGGCGGCAACGACCTCGTCTTCTACGCCATCAGTCTCGGCATCGCGGTCATCGCCGGCCTCTTCAGCTTCTTCTCCTGGCTCTTCTTCCGTTACGCGCTCACCCCGGGCAGCCTCGAGATCCGCTCCGGCGTGATCTCCCGCGAGGAGCGCTCGATCCCCTACGAGCGCATCCAGGCGGTCGATCTGGAAGAGCCGCCGCTCGAGCGCTTCCTGCGGATCGCCCGGGTCAGCATCGACACCGCCGCCGGACACGCCGGCGGCAAGATCCGGATTCACGCCCTCAGCCGCGCGGACGCGGAAGCCCTGCGCCGCGCGCTGGCCGAGCGCCGCGCCCGGACTCGGGGCACGGCCGCGAGCGCGGAAACCGGCGGCGTCGCCACGTCACCAGTGATCGGCGAGGCGGGCGAGGTCGTGCGGGCCCTGAGCTGGCGCGAATTGCTGGTGGCCGGCATGACCTCCGGCCGGGTGGGCGCCGCCGTCGCGATCGTCGGCGCCGCCGCGCAGTTCGCGGACGACATCGTGCCCCGCTCCTGGTGGAGTCGCGCGCCCTCGGTCAGCCCCCATGTCACCGATCTGCGCTGGCTGGCCGGGCTCTTCATCTTCGGTGGCGTCATCGCCTGGCTGCTGGCGATCCTCAGCACCGCACTGACCTTCGGCGGCTTCGTCCTCCGTCGCGCCGATGGCCAGCTCCTGATCTCCCACGGTCTGCTCGAACGCCGCCGCGCGACCTTGCCCATCCGCCGCATCCAGGCCGTGCGGATCGAGGAAGGGTGGCTGCGCCAGCCCTTCCGGTTGACCGAGCTGCGCTTTGACAGCGCCGGTCACGGAACCGACAAGGGCGATTCCGGCGTGCTTTTCCCGCTCTTGCCGCGCTCTGAGGTGGGTGCCTTTCTGGCGAGAACGCTGCCCGAGCTCGCGGTCGATCCGCAGGTGCCTTTGGCGGGCCACCTGCCGCGTCGTGCCGCCCGGCGCTACATGATGTCGACGGCAATCGGCTGGGTCATCTTCGCCGCGATCGCTACGCTCGCCGCCTGGCGCGTCTCTGGTCTGGACGCCTGGTGGGGCGCGCTGCTCTTCGCGCCGGCGCCGCTCTTCGTCGTCTTCGGCTGGCTGCGCTACCGCGATGCCGGGTGGTCGCTCACGCCGGGCGGGCAGCTCCGGCTCCGCTGGCGCGCTATCGGCCGGACGACGCTGATCACGCGCCGCCAGCGCATCCAGCATCGTGGTCTCTCGGCCAACCCTTTCCAGCGCCGGGCCACCCTCGCCACCGTCCACGTCGCCATCGCCTCCGGCGCCGGTGGCGGCCACCTCGCGGTGCCGCACCTGGACGCGGGCGACGCCGAGCGGTTGCTGGCCGCGCTCAGCCCGGCCTCAGTCCCGCAGCACGACGACGTAGAGCGCGTAGATGAGCCCGGGGATGTAGCCGAGCAGCGTCAGCAGGATGCTGAGCACGAATGACCAGCCCAATCCCCGCTTCAGAAAGACCCCGAGCGGGGGAATGAGCACCGAAATGATGATCTGTATGATTGTCATCGACGTTCCTCTGTATTCCAGCTCGCGCCACGGTTCGGATCTATTCGACCCCGAAGCGGGAAACGCAATAGCGATGCCAGTTCCCGCTCAGGAGACGAGCTGCTCGGTCGCGCGCCCCGATCGACGGGCCGGCAGCAGGTCGGATGCGGCCAGGATGCCGAGCGCGGCGAGGATGAGCGCGCCCATCAGCGCGAAGACGAGGGGCAGCGAGCGATTCGCGAGCCAGCCGAAGAGGAGACCCATCAGGCCGACATAGACCGTGGTGACCGCGCTGATGAGCGAGAGCGCCGTCGCGCGGGCCGCGCCACTGATCTCCGCGTTGTAGGCGCCGGAGTAGATCGGCCCCGCCAGGTGGATTGCGCCCCACTGGACGATGAAGAGTCCGATCGCCAGCGCTGGTTGGTGCGACGCCGCCATTGCCAGATAGAGTGCGCCCGGGAGCGCCGCTGCCAGCACCAGCGCGCCGCGTTGCCCCAGGCGGAGTGGCAGGCGCCAGGCATGGAACTCGGCGAGCATCGCGACGAGCGAGCCAAGCCCCAGTGCCAGCCCGAACCAGAGGCCCGGCACGCCGACCTGCAGAAAATAATCCTGATAGAAGACCAGCAGGTGTGCGCCGAAGGCGTTCGTCGCCAGCGCGAGCAGCAGCAACCGGCGTAGGCGCGGGTTGGACCGGACCACGCGCCAGCCGTCCCGCAACAGCGCCAGCGAATCCGGCCGGGCGGACGCGGTCGCCGCAGAGGGCGCGTCGCGCAACGTCAGACTGAGCAACGTCGCGACGCCGAGACTGAGCGCGCCGAGCAGTAGCGAGAGGCGCATTGATCCCCGGCTGAGATCGGCGTTGATCATAGCGCTGCCGCCGTAGGCGACGACGCTGGCCAGATGCAGCGCCGCGCCGATCGTGCCCCGGGCGCGGGTCATCCCGGTCTCGCGATCCTTGCCGGGCAGCGATTCGTAGACGAGCGCGTCGACGCTGCCGGAAGCGAAGGCGAACCCGGTCCCGGCGACGAGTTGGGCGGCGAGGAACTGTGGGTAGGTGCTGGCGGCGAGAGTGATCAACTCGCCCAGCATCCCGAGGGCCAGCGCGACCTGGTAGCTGCGGCGGTGGCCGATCCGGTCGGCGATGACGCCGGTCGGCACCTCCATCGCGAGCATGGCGAAGAGGAGCGTGGTCTGCATCCCGGCGATCTGCGCCATGCTCAGGTCGTACCCGAGCAGGTAGGGCGTCATCACCGGGACGAAGAAGTAGAGCTGTCCGAAGAACGAGATCAGCGCGACGAGCTGGGTGGTGGAGCGGTCACGCAACCGGCGGGAGAGCGAGCGGACGAACACGCGAGAAACCTCAAGAATGATGGGGTTCCCTCACGGAGTCATGGCCTGGGGCATGGGGATCGGGACAATTGGAAATCGCGACCGCCAGCGCCGGTGAAACAATACCGTGGGGGAAGCCCCACGGCGAACACCAGACGGTCGATTGGAAGCAATGGAGAGGTCAAGCCGAGGCTGACCACGTCTGGGGACGGTGGAGCTAGCTGAATCTGGTCTGTCGCGTGCCGCCGCCCATGATGGCCTCCGGTAATTCAATGCACCGTGGGATGCCGCCTGTGCATCCCGTCAAACGCAGGGGGATCGTAGCATAGTTGGGTCGAAGGTGTGCCTTCCCAGCCAAGCGAAGGGGAGCGGTGGTTCTCGCTGCCGTCGCGATCCGTACGGATTCGGCTGCCTTACAAATCCCGAAGGCACATGGCGCGATCGCAAGGTAGCTTGGTTACGCCGAGTGGGTTCGCGTCCATTGTGAGAAGAGCGAATAGACGATCTCCGTCGCCAGCGTCGGGTGATCGCGGTTGAGCAGGGCGACGGCGGTGATCCGGTGGCCGGTGACGTCCGGCGCGTGGAAGGCGGCGGTCGCAAAGCCGGGGCCGCCACCGGCGTGGCCGGCCAGCCGGCCAAACGGTGAGCACGAGTCGGTCATCACCCCGAGGCCATAGCCGGGGCACCGAAACGGCGGTTGCGTGCCAGGCACCGCGACGGCCTCCAGCATGGCGTTCATCGAGGCCGGATGCAGGAGCTGCCCGGCGAAGAGTGCGTCGAGAATGGTCGCGAGCTCCGGCGCGGTCGAGATGACCACGCCGTGCGCGACCCAGCCGGGGTGGTAGCGCCGGCTGATGTCATGCCACTGGCGGTCCGTGTCGAGATCGCGGCTATAGCCAGGCGTCAAGTCGCGCGCATCGCTGATGGACTCCGCGACGGCAGTTCGGCGCAGCCCGAGTGGGGCGAAGATGAGGTTGTTGAGCGCGTCGCGCAGCGTGTCGCCGGTCACGCGCTCGATCATCTGCCGGACGAGGAGGGAGCCGACGTTCGAATACGCCCAGCCCTGGCCCGGTGGATAGAGCAGACCGGCGCGGAGCGTCCGGGTCAGGAACGCTTCGTCTGTCCATGGCGCCGCGGGATCGGTCTTGAGGTCGTGGAAATAGCCCGGCATCGCGCCGTAATCGGGCAGGCCGGCGGTGTGATTGAGCACCTGCCGGAGTGTGGCCGGAACCTTCACCGCCAGATCGGGCAGAAGCTCGTCCACCGGCTGATCGAGGGATGCGTTCCCCAGCTCGACGAGCCGCAATGCCGCCGTGGCGAGCAGCAGCTTGGTGACGCTGTAGAGGTAAAACCGGGCCTCCGGCCGTAGCGGTTCGCGCCGGTCGAGATCCCGCAAGCCGACACCGATCGCTTCAACCTGGCCATCGATGGCCAGCGCGATCGCCCCGCCCGGCACGCTGGCCGCTGCGAGTTGGGCGCGGACCAGGTCCGCGATCTTGTCCTTCAACCATGGCGACGCGCTCATCCGTTGCATGCTCCCGGCGATGCGCTACGCTGCCACCCGGCCGTGCCTGACGTCCGGCGCGGCGTAGCGTACGGGGCGGGAACACAGGACGCCAGAGAGAAGGAGCATTGATGAGCAATTCGGAGCAACTGACGATCGAGCGCGGGGAGGACGGCGACGAGGCGCGGCGGCTGGTGCGCCGGCAGTTTGGAGCCGCCGGCGACAGCTACGTCACCAGCACCGGCCACGCGACCGGAGACGATCTGGCGCGGATGGTCGAGCTGGCGCGGCCGACAGCGGACGATGCGCTGCTCGACATCGCGACCGGAGGCGGCCATGTCGCCCGCGTCTTCTCGCCGCTCGTCGGCCGGGTCATTGCGTCCGATCTGACGCCCGAGATGCTGGCCTCGGCCGAGCGCTACCTGACCGGGCTCGGGTTGAAGAACGTCACCTGCCTGCTGGCCGACGCCGAATCCCTGCCGCTGGAAAGCGCATCCGTCGATATCGTCACCTGCCGCATCGCGCCCCACCATTTCCCCCATCCCGAGCGCTTCGTCCGCGAGGCCGCTCGCGTCCTGCGCCCCGGCGGCCGCTTCGCGCTGGTCGACAGCACGGTGCCGGCAGGCCGGGCGGGCGACTTCTTCAACGACGTCGAGAAGCGCCGCGACCCGTCGCACGTCCGCTCGTTGACGATTTCCGAATGGGAGAGATTGATCGGAGATGCGAGTTTGGCGCTCAACGCGGTCGAGTCATTCACCAAGCGGCACGACTACGCCGACTGGACCGCCCGCGCCCGCATGACCGACAGCGATCGCGAATCGCTGGCTCGCGACATCCTCGCCGCCGACCCCGCCTGGCAGGCCGCCTTCGCCGTGGAGCGAGATGGCGACCGCCTCGTCGCCTTCACCGACACAAAGACGCTCTTCGTGGCAACGAAAGCGTGATCTTCGTGGAGCCATCGCTCCTGCTGTAACTCGATCCCGATCGCGCGGAGCGCTCAGTCCAAACGGAATGATCGATTTTGGCGTATGTGATACACGCGCGAGATCTCAACGGCATCATCACGGATTTCATAGAGCAGTTCGAAGTGGCCGGCTATGATGCTCCGGGCATCTCTTCCGTCGATTCGAGACCAGCGCCTTCCCATTTGCCGAAACCTTCCCAGACGGAGTCCCGCCGCCACGATCATCTGGATCGTTCCTGCGGCTGTGTCGTCGTCGAAGGTCGACAGGCGGTCGAAGATGCGGGTCAGGTCAGATTTGCTTTGATCGGACCACCGAACCTTCACAGGGATGGGGGCGGAAGCGGGTTGTCCGTGCCAAGGCTGTCCGCCCATGCCTGAATGACTTCGTGATCGAAGACTCGTCCGGCGTCGATATCGGCAAATCCTTCAAGTGCCATCCGATACCGTTCTTCTTCGTCGGCAATCCAGTCAGCGAGCGCCTGCTTGATGATCCAGCCCCGCGAGCGGTCGAGGCGTTCCGCCAGCTCGTCGACCTTCTCGGCCAATTCGACAGGCACATGAGCTGTCATCACACGCGTTGCCATGCCTCGCCCTTCGGTGATTCGAATAGCATCACAGCGATTATATTCGATGCAGCTTGCGAGAGATACTTGTTTCAACCTGCTCCGCGGAGCGATTGGAATCTCTCTCGATCACACGTCGTCCGGGCGGAAGCCGCGGCCGACGGTCTGGACGCCGGCGCGGGGCGGCGGGACGTAGAAGATCGCGGTGACGTGGTCCTCCGAGGTGGTGTGGAAGACCATCTGCGTCTCTTCCTCGCGCAGCCCGCGCGCCAGCTCCTGAGGCGCGTGCTCCCCGTCGCGCGTCACCACGTACACCGCCGCCTCAGGGACGCGCCAGGCCCGGCCGATCACGTTGCCGTTCTCGTCGTGCACCGGCTGCCCATCGTGCGGATCGCGCGTCTTCGCCGGCGCGGCCTGCTGCCGCTGCGGCTGCTGGCCCTGGTTCTCCGGCTGCTCCCCACCTTCGAGCGGACCGAGCAGCTCGTCCTTGAGCCGTTTGGTGATGTACGAGGTGGCCATTCTCTGAACGGGTAGCATCGTTGGCTCCTTCGCGGCGATCGGCCGGCGTCAGTCGATCCTGATGTACTTGAATGCCTCGGCGTATTCGCCGAAGTCGTCGGGACGGTCCGGGTGCTGGGCCGCCGTGCCGCGTGCCCAGTCGCGCATCATCTCGGTCGGGTCCCAGTCCTTGATCTGGCTGGCGTGCGCCTTCAACGCCGCGATCTTCGTGCCGAGCGCCTGCGTGATGTCGATCCAGACGTCCGGCTCCCGCGCGCCGAAGAGGTAGACCTCCGGCGTCTTGTGCGCCAGTAGCCCCTCGTCGATCAGCTCGGGAAAGGTGAGCGGGTCGCGGGCGCTGGGGAAGACCGCCGCCAGCGCGGCGTCGCCGGCCGCGATGTGGTCCGGATGATTGATGTACTCACGGCCGGCATAGCGCATCGTCGGGTCCTGGCAGACCAGCACGTCCGGCTTCAGCCGCCGGATGACGCGCACGAGGTCGCGCCGCAGCGTCAGGTCGGGGATCAACGTGGCGTCGAGGTAGCCGAGGAAGGTGACCGATTGCACGCCAAGGATCTTCGCCGCCGCGCGCTGCTCGTTCTCCCGCGTGTCGGCCAGCTTCGCGCCGACCGCGTCCGGATCGTCGCTCCCCTTGTCGCCGCTGGTGATCGAGCAGTAGTGAACTTCGGCGCCCTCGCCCGCCCACTTGGCGATCGTGCCCGCGCAGGAGAACTCGGCGTCGTCCGGGTGCGCCTGGATCATCAGGACGCGTTGGCCGGAGCGGTTCGCGGTGTCCGGCGCCGGTTTCACTTCCTCCTCGGGCCGCGTCGCGTCCCCCTGATCGACGGTGGCCGCCTGGGGATCGTTGTCAGACATGAACGAAGCACTCCTCATCATGCGTGCGACGCCGGACGGCGTCGGATTGCGCGTCCTGCGCTCACGCCGGAAATCGCGTCGCCTCTGCCACTATTATCGCCAATGCGGGATCGGTTTGTCGTCGCGACCCGCCGGCGGCCACCCAGACCGGAGCAGAGATGTCCACATCGTCGCCCGAGCGCGCAACTCGCGGCCAATCGCCAGGAAGCCACCGGGCCGCCAGCGCCCAGGCCGGGCTGAGCGCGATCGGCTCGCCCTACTTTCTCGTCATCGTCGCGCTCTACGTCACCAGCCTGATCACCGCCAATACCGTCGCGGTCAAGTTCCTCGCCTTCGGCCCGTGGGTGACCGACGCCGGGCTGATCACCTTCCCCATCGCCTACATCGTCAGCGACGTCCTGACCGAGGTCTACGGCTACAGCGCCGCGCGGCGGGTGATCTGGCTCGGGTTCATCTGCAACGCCATCGCGGTCGGCACCTACCAGCTCGCCGGCGCCTTGCCGGCCGAGGCGACCTGGGACGGCGGCGTCGCCTACCACCGCATCTTCGGCTCGACGCCGCGCATCCTGCTCGCCTCGTTCTGCGCCTACCTGGCCGGCGAGTTCGCCAATTCGTACGTGCTCGCCCGGATGAAGCTGCTCACCAACGGCCGCTTCCTCTGGACCCGGACGATCGGCTCGACGATCGTCGGCGAGGGGCTCGACTCGCTCATCTTCGTCTCGCTCGCCTTCGCCGGCACGACCTCCGGCGCGGTGCTCGGGGAGATGATGTACACGAACTGGTTCCTGAAGACCGCCTACGAGACGATCTGCACCCCATTCACCTACCTGGTCATCAACACCCTGAAACGGATCGAGGGCGTCGACGTCTTCGACCGCGACACCGACTTCAACCCCCTCGCCATCGGCGGCGCCAACAGCGCCGACTGAACCCGAACACCGCTCCTGAAAGCGCTATCCCATACGATCAGCTCGCCGGTAGAATAAGCGTCTGTTGCTTGCGCCCGTTGCTATGATCAAAGGGAGCGGAGATGCCGCGTTCGGAGCGTCGGTTCACCAGACCGCTGGACGGGGATCCGGCTGGGTACCATCGACTGCGGGTGCGCTTTGAGACACAAGGCAATGATGTGCTCTGGTTCGTACTGCAATATGAGACGCTTGTGGATGACGAGTGGCAGCCAGTCGTTCGCTACGACACCAGCCACGGAGAGGCTCATCGGGATACGTACGATCCATCCGGTGTGCAAGTCGAGAAGGAATGGCTGGGAGTCAGAGAACCGCCGTTCAACGACCTCCTCACCTCTCGGTACACTGAACTGCAACGGGATTGGCCACGCTATCTTCAAGTGTTCCTCAGTCGAAGAAGGAGCCAACCATGAACGATGAATTCGACGAGAGCGAGACGGTTCATATTGTCGGCGACGATACGGAAACATCTCGCTTCTTCGAGAAGATGATGAAAGACCTCTCAGTATTGGATCGGATTCCGAAAGGCTCGACAATTGAGATTGTGCCGAACGAATCGGGAGCGCGAAACCCGGAATGTGCGAGAGCGATCTCCCGGCGCGCCGTCAGTAGCGTGGAGTTCGGCGACCAGACCATCTACATCCTCGACGTGCCCCCAGAGGATCACGCCGCGGACTAGTTTCGTGTCAGGGATGATGATCCATGGGCGCGACATGAGTGCTTATGCGGATGCGACGAGCCAGCACTCACTCCCGGGTGTAGGCCAGCACCCGTTCCGCGTTCACATCTGAATCATTGACCGTGTCAATCGTCAGGCGCGGCTCCGTCCACGGCTCGTATTCCCGTTCGCGGACCTGCTGCCAGGTCGGATGCAGCGCCGGGCCGAAGTCGGGATGGCGCTCCTCGACCCGGCGACGATGTTCGCCCGGGTCCGAGCAGGTGACCTCGATCACCTTCAACGTCGCGCCAAGGCGCGTCGCCAGGTCGCGCCAGCCGGCGCGGGCCGCCTCGACCGGGTTCACCGCGTCGATCAGCACATCATGGCCAATTCGAAGCTGGGCGTCCGCGACGGCGTGGGCGACCGCGTAGGCGGCGATGCCGGTCGGCTGGGCGCGGTCGATGCCGCCGTGCCACAACGCCGCCTCCAGCGCGTCGACCCGGAGCCAGGTCGCCGGCAAACGCCGCGCGATCTCCCGCCCGATCGTCGATTTGCCGACGCCGGGCAGCCCGCCGAGGACGATCAACCGTCCGCTCACGCGGGCTCGTGCTCCGGCGCGTCCCTGGCGGCGCGTTGCGCGGCAAAGCGGCTCAGCGCGTACTCCTGCGCATCGGTCTGCGTCGTCGCGGCGGCGAGCCCGATCCGCGGCACGTCGCGGTAGATGGTGTGCATGTTGGCCGGGTCGATCACGTAGGCCTCGTGCCAGAGTCCGACCTCGCCGGTGTCGCCGACGCCATGGTTGTACCGTTTCCAGGCCGGCGCGTGGAGGAACGACCGATTCTGCGCGTACTCCATCAGCGTCGGCAGGTCCCGCCAGTATTGCCGGACCATGAAGGTGCGGCCCTCGCGCCATGACGTTGACCAGAGCAAGCCGCTCTCCCGCCGGCGCCGCTGCTCCCACTGCATCCGCCGGAACGACCACCACACCGGCAACCAGCGGTGGACCGCGCCGAGGTAATTGATCGTCAGCCCGAAGAGGAAGATGACCGTGCCCGGCGGCGACTCAGCCACGTAGCGTCCGCGCACGATCCCACTTGCCCCGGTTGTTCCCCGTTCCCCATCGGTCATCCTCGCCTCCCATGATCGGTCGTTCTGGTGGCAAGCTTACCGCCCCGCGGTGACCGGCGCCGGCTCGGCAACGGGCGCCGGTCGCTTGTGTTTGGGCGGTGATGCCGGACGGGCGGCGGTCCGACCGACCGCCGCGCCGAGCCCGAACGCCGGCATGTTGCGGTAGACGACGTGTGATTCATCCGCGCGGACCGCGTGGGCCTCGTGCCAGATGCCGACCGTGCCATCGGTGCCGATGTGCCGGTTGAAGGCGCGCCAGGCCGGCAGGTGCTCGGCCTCCCGGGCGTGCGCGTAGGCCATCAGGTCGTCCATGCTGCGCCAGTATTGCTGCACCATCACGTTCCGGCCCGAGAGCCAGGTGCGGGCGCCGAGGAAGCCGCGCTCCGGCTGCGCCGTCAGCTCACGGATCATGCGCGGCATGGCCATGAAGGGTGGCAGCCAGCGGTGGACGAGCAGCGGCCGGTTGATCCGCATGCCGATCAGGAAGATGACCGTCCCATCGGGCAGATCGGCGCTGACCCGCCCGGCGAAAACCTGTTCTGGCGGGGACAAGGTCGATGAGTCCGGCGAACTGTGTGTCATGGAAGGTCCTTTCTTCAGGAGATCAGGCGGCGAGCCGCCGTTCTGCTTGACCGAGGCCGGTCCGGCCACCGAGCACGGCGAGCACGCCGGTGGCGACAACCAGCCAGATGGGAGCGCCGAGATCGAGCACGGCGATGACGACGAAACCGGTGAAGAGCGCGATGAGCGTGAAGCCGACATCGTCCGTGTAGCGTCGGCGCCAGCCCGACGGTCGCTCGTGGACTTGCCGGCGGGCCGACCAGCCGCGCCAGCCGATGTACATGGCGAACACCGTCAAGGCGCCGAAGGTCACCCGGCTGGCGGGGTCGAGCGTCGGGAAATCGAGCGCGACGACCGCCGCGAGCGAGAGCACCATCGCCCAAAGCCCGCCGAGATAGAGCCGGAAGGCAGGCGGTGGTTCCGCTTCTGTCGGTCGGAGCACGGTCAACCCGGCGGTGAGAGCGACCAAGCCGCCGAGTGCATGCAGGGCGATCAGGAGTATGTGGAGCATGGCTGGTTCCTCTCTACCAATTGATTGCTCACTACCATAGCGAAAGCGTTTCGCGTCTGCGCGGGGTCCGGTCTCGTGCTTCCGGCGTCAGGATCCGGGGTGCAGCAGGAAGGTCCGGGCCCACGCCGCGTCGGCGACCTCCTCGGCGCCGAGGCTGGCCGCGACCATCAGCAGCATCCCCTGCGCGAAGAACATCTGGAGCTGTGCCTCGTCCGCCCCGGTCGCCTCCCGGATCCAGGCGTGCAGTCGCCCCATCCACGCCTGCGATTGCGCGCGTACGTCGTCGTCCTCCGACGAGGCGAAGCCCTGCAGCAACAGCCGCAGCGCGTCGCGCTGGCTGACCATCGTGAAAAAGGCCTCGCCGAGCGCCGCCAGTCGCGCCTCCGGCGGGCCGGCCAGCGGCACGCGCCGCCAGGTGTCGAGGATCTCCTGCGCGACCGCGTCGCAGGCGTCGAGAAAGAGCCGCTTCTTGGTCCCGAAGAGGCGGAGGACGTAGGGCTGGGAGATGCCGGCGCGGGCCGCGATCGC
>JAICKJ010000239.1 GCA_025928015.1 Thermomicrobiales bacterium | reverse complement strand
GACCGGCAATTGATCTACTCCCAGGTGACGAATGCGCATGGCTATACCTACGAATACTACCTCTGTGCCGGCAGACAGGACGGGACGTGTGACCTGCCGCACCTGCCCGTCGCCCTCGTTGAGGAGGCGATCCTCCGAGAAGTGCTAGCGCTCCAACTGACCCCAGCCGAGACCGCTGCCATACGCGAACAGGTGACGTCCCGGCTTGAGTACCGGCTCAACGCGGAGCGCGAGGCGCATGCGCGGGTGAAGAAGGAGCTGGCCTCGCTTGACGTCAAGGAGGAACGCCTGCTCGATCTCGTTGCCGACGGGTCACTGACCACGGACAAGGTGCGCGAGCGATTGAGCAAGCTCCAGGTGCAGCGGGCTACGCTGAGGCAGCGACGTACGGCAACAGCGGATATCGTCCAACAGGAGAGCGACACACTGCTGCGCTACCTAGATCTGCTGGAACAGCCGGGACCCTTCTACGCTGCCGGATCAGACACGGTGAAACGGAGGCTCCTGGCAGCCTACTTCTCACACATCTGGATCGATGACGACGGCCATCAGATGTCGATAAACACGCAACAGCAGGAACTGGTGGCGCACATCACTGGGATAGCGTTCCAGCATACCCACAACGAACAAGCCCCCAGGCTGACGCCTGGGAGCTTGGATTCATCGGACATGTCTCTGTTTTTTCAGAGCGCATGTTCGAGTAAGAACGACTTGGTGCCGGGTGTGGGACTCGAACCCACACAGCCTTGCGGCCACCAGCTCCTAAGGCTGGCGTGTCTGCCAATTTCACCAACCCGGCGGCCGGTTCGCGCTGAGTGTACCGCGCCCACGGCCCGAAAGCCGTGGGCGTGGGACGTCCTAGAAATGGATCTCGACCCGCATGCCGGGCGAGGCGAAGTTGTAAATCTCGGCCGCCACGCCGGGCGCGGTCGCGATGCAGCCGCCCGTTGGACCGTCGCCACCGGGGATGACGTCGCCGTTGGCGTCCATCGTCCACGAATGGAAGCCGTTGGACCGGCTGTCATCGAACCCGACCCAGTACTCGATGTACGCGTTCGCCCAGGGCGTGTACGTCAGCGCGGCGTTCATCGACGTGACGTAATACGTGCCGACGGCCGTGGCATAGAACCCGCTTGCGGACGTGTCATAGCCGAACGACGCGCCGTAGGACGCCTGCACCTCGTCACCGATCATCAACGAGACATCCCCCGAGCTGCGATTGACGTCGATCCAGTGCTCGGGACCGGACGTCACCGCGCTCGACGTGTCGCCGCCGACCGCCTTTTCCCCGCCGGACCAGCCGCGGCCCTGGCCATCCAGATCCAGGTAGGAGCCAAAGGCGTAGCCGTCCGTGCCATTGAACCGCACCTGATACCAGCCGTTGTTGAACGGCCCGTAGAGGATATCGACCCGGTCGCCATAGACCATCTGGTCGAGAACCCCGGCCTTGGTGTTGGCGTCCGCCCGCAGGTTCAGCACGTCGGTGACGACCGTCGCGCCTTGCCCCGCCAGGACCTGACCGCTCATCGCCGGCAGCAGTGGCACGGCAAGTGCGCTCAGCATGAAGAACGCGACGATGGCGGCCCTCCGCATCGGCCACATCGACCAGCGCACAACCCCGCACTGCCCGCCCAGCTCCTGAGCCGGCACGCCCACAAATTGCACTTCCCTCATGATCCCTCGTCTTCCCTCCAACGACGATCGGTGTGTCCCGGTCACGCGCGGCCGCGATGCGGCGCAAGGTGACGGGTTGGCAGGTGTGGCGTCGCGCCACCGGGAGGTGCGCGCCGCGTGTGTCCCTTCGCGCGGGCGTGCTCGCGACCATCCGCCGCGCACACAGCACCGCCTCGCCCGGGCCGGCGGCCAGCCTGCCGCGCCAACCGTTCCGGGCTCCATCGGTCCCGCTCCACGATCCGCGGGAGCCATCCCGCCGGGCGCCCATCCGCGCCCGATCCCCCGGCGAAGCGGCGTACGCCGCTGTCCCATCCGACCATCGCCCGGGGACGTGTTCCGCGCCCGGGTAGCGGGCGCGATGCGGTCCGTCTTCCGGACCGCCGTGGAGCATTCAATCCGAGCTCAGCCAAAGATCGGGTTGAATGGGGCGTAGCCTACCAGCTTTTCGCGCGTCGTCCAAAACGATGGGCACCACACGTTGCCAGGTAGTCCATGCGCGGCAGACGGCGAGCTCCCTGAATCCGCGTCAGCAAGCCGCGTTGCGCGGCCCTGAGTGCATCGAACGGTCGCACGGTGATTTGATGCCGTTCTGCTCAGGGGGCGCCGCGATCGTGCGGATCAGACCCGTGCCGTCGCCCGGTCGAAGGCGAGCAACGCGCCCGTCACCGCGCCGATGACCGCCTCGAGCGCCTCGCTGCCGAAACCGGCGGTGGCGTCCGCCGGCGAGTCGGTGTAGCCGTCGAACGCCTGCCAGGCGCCGGCGCGCTCGATCCGCAGACCCGCGACCGTACCGGCCGTCGAGGGGTCGCTCTCCCGCGTGGGCAGCGGTGTCCGGACCAGATCGTGCCGCAGCGCCAGCATGGTGGCCGTCTCGAAGGCGCCGGCGTGGCCGGGGAGGCGCAGACCCTCGCACGCCGGGAGCGCCGCCAGGGCCTCGGCGGCAATCTCCCAGTAGGGCGCGGCGGCGATCGTCACGTCGTGGCGCAGCGCCAGATCACGGGCGACCAGCTCGTTCACTTCGGTGTTGCCACCGTGACCATTGAGCAACATGATCCGGCGGGCGCCACCGGCGATCATCGAGCGAACGAGGTCCTGCACCACCGCCCGGTACGTCTCGGTGCGCAACGAAAGCGTCGCGCCGAAGGGGAGATGATGGTCGGAGGAGCCGAAGGGCACGGTCGGCGCGAGGATGATCGGCGTTTCGGTCCGCGTCGCGGCCAGCGTCCCGGCCTGCCGGGCGATGGCGCCGACCATGAACGTGTCGTGGCCGGTCGGCAGGTGCGGCCCGTGCTGCTCCGTCGCCCCGGTCGGCAGCACGACGATGCCGCCCCGCAGGAGCGAGCCCAGCTCGGACCGCGTCATCTCGTTCCAGATCACCAGGCTCATCCACCGCTCCCTGTGCGCACGCTTGCTCGTTCGAGGTTCCTGCCCGGTATTGTGCGCAGCCGCCTGCTTGACTGCAAGATGGTTTGCCGGACACGGCAACACCCCCGGCGGAGCCACCGGGGGTGTCGTCGAACGTCTCTCGTTGCCGTGCGCGGCAGCGTGTCGCGTTCGTCAGGGGGTTATTGGCCAGGGACCACGCCCGGCTCGCCGTAACCGGCGTTCATCGGGCGGTTCATCCGCGCCGGTCCGAACTTGATCACCGGCAGCACCCGGCGGCCGTAGGCCGTATCGACCATCAGCGCGGCCGCGGTGTACCACGCGAACACAGCGGCGACGATGAACGCCCAACCGCCGATGCCGAGCAGCACGCCGTTACCGATCAGGCTGCCGACGGCCAGGAAGGACGTCGCGAGGGCGAGGACGAAGGAGACGATCCCCATCATCCCGCTCTCCGCGAACGCGGCCGCGGTGATCGTCCAGGTGATGCCCGCCATGGCGAGGAACCAGTAGCCCATCGCCACGAAGGAACCGTTCGGGATCACGATCGCGCCGGTCGCGGCGAGGAGGAAGAGAAGGCCATACGCCATGAAGAAGGCGCCCCAGATGCCGTGCAGCGCCGTCGCGACGCCGTCACGCGCCCGGTACGCCCACATGCCGGCCAGGAACTGGGCCAGGCCGCCAACAAAGGCGATGAACGGGAAGACGAGGTACGCGGTCGTGCTGTCGCCGAACCAGTTGCCCCAGTAGGCGCCGAGAATGAAGACCGCCGCCGCGAGACCGAAGAAGCCGAGAATGGACGGCGCGGCGACCGGCTGCAGGAAGATCTGCGCCTGGTTGTCAGCAGCCGCCATTTCACGCTGCGTGCTCATGATATCTCCTCCTTTCTTCATTTGTTGCTGGGGTGAAGAAAGAAGCCCCGTTTACCAAACCTTGCTGGACGCCTCGTGCGGGACATTGCCCGCAGAACCGATTCATAACGCCAGAACACTCCTTACGGCCGACGAATCACGCGCCCGCTCCGCGGCGGCGATCTGCGGTCCGTGGGGGCGGGACTTTCACCCGCCTGCTGACATAATACGTGGCATAACTCATGCCACGATCCTATCCCTGGGTGATGTTTATGCCTCGTCATCCGGCACGATTGCATGATCGCCCCCGGCCGCCGCTGGCCATTTGACGCGGGCCGTGGAGAATGTGAGGCGACGAATCGCCCGACGCGCGATGGGAGACGAGCAGGACCGATGAGTGACGACCGCAGGATCAGATTCGCGACCGACCTGGTCACCTACTATTCCCCGGCCTTCTGGGGCGGCGAGGGGGATCTCGGCAGCATCGGCGATCTCTTCACCTGGGGGCAATGGGACCCGAAAGGGTTCTGGGAACGCGTCCTCGACAGCACGCAAGAAGCCGGGCTGGACGGGATCGAGATCACCTTCCACCCCGGCTCCTGGACGACGGCGAAGGCCGCCTACGGCTCGGCCGTCAACTTCGCCGCCGCCGTCCGCGAGCGCGGGCTGGAGGTCTGCAGCGGCTTCCTCTCCAGCAGGGATCCGATCTCCGGCCGCACGCTCGATTTCGCCAACCCGGACGACCACGAGACAGTACTGGAGATCGTCGACGGCTACGCGAGGTTTCTCAACGCCTGCGGGGCGGAGATCATGGTCACCGCCTTGCCGCTGCGGACGAGCCGCGACGCCACCCCGCCGCGCTTCGTCGACCTGAAGACGGCGGAGGTCGTCGCCGATCTGCTCAACCGGGCCGGGGCGACGGCGCTCCGCCACGGCGTCACCCTGGCGCTGCACCCGGAAGCCTTCACGATGTTCCGCAACAGCCGCGATGTCGATCTCTTCATGCTGCTGACCGACCCGACCTACATCGGCCTCTGTCCGGACACCGCGCAGTTCACCGTCGCCGGCTCCGATCCGATCGAGATCGTCTCCCGCCACCGCGACCGGCTGGTGCTGACGCACTGGAAGGACGCCGTCGGGCCGGCGCCGGCCGACGTGCCGATCGACGAGACGATCTGGGCCCGGCAGGTGCAATGGTTCGGCGAGGTCGGCACCGGCGTGGTCGACTGGCCCGCCTGGGCGCGGCTGCTGCGTGATCTGAACTACCGGGGCTGGGCCGTCTTCGAGCTCGATACCGCCGCCGACCCGGTCGCCAACCTGAAGGCAATCAAGCGCTACGTCGAAAACACCGTCGGCCACATCTACCGCTAGCAGTGGGCTGCGGTTCAGGATGATGCAGGGGAGCCACCTGCGGGCTCCCCTGTCGAGAGCCGGCCCATCGGCCGGCTCTCGACATCCGGCGGGCGCGGGTCCCGCCGTTACGATGCCCTCGTTTACGCCGGCTGCTGCGCCGTCTCGCGGAGGCGCTGAAGCGCGGCCGCCCAGCGCTCCAGCTCGTCCAGCATCGCCGTCGCGGCCGCCTCCATCACGTCGTTCGCGTGCACCGCGCCGTCCTCGCCGATGAACTGCTGGACGAAGGGGATCGAGACCGCCTCGCTCAGCGGCACCATCTTCAGCGTCGTGATCACCTGCTTGGTCATCTGCGCGGCCCGCGTGCCGGCGGAGACGCCGCCGTAGCTGACGAACCCGACCGGCTTGTACTGCCACTCCTGGTGCAGGTAGTCGATCGCGTTCTTCAGCGGCGCGACCATCCCGTAGTTGTATTCCGGCATCACGAAGATGAAGGCGTCGGCCGCCTCCACCGCCGCGCTCCAGTCCCGCGTGTGCTGATGCTGGTACTGGCGCAGGCGCGGGTGGTGTGGCTCGTCCATGAAGGGCAGGTTGATCTCCGCCAGATCGAGGATCTCCACGTCGAAGCCGCCGTGGGCGATGGCGCGATCGCGGATCCAGTCGCCGATCGCGCGGCCCTTGCGGCCGGGCCGGGTGCTGGCGATGACGATCTTGAGCGAGAGAGGGGTCTGATCGAGGTCCAAAATCGTTGCTCCTTTGGTCACGGCCGGCGGTCCCATCGCCCCTGACGGGCGCCGGCGCCGGCCAGCCATGCACCCGCCAGGCAGCGCCGCGTCGCACAACGCGGCGTCACCTGAAGCTACCGTACAGAACTATACGAACCCGCCCCCCCACCGTCAAGAAAAGTTGAGCGACTCATCAATCGTGAGTACACTACCGGCATGGCACGCCCCTGTTATTCCTGTCTGCACGACGCGATCGAGCTGGTCGGCCGCCGCTGGACCGGCATGATTCTCGTCGCCATCTTCGCCGGCAACATCCGCTACGCCGAGATCAAGCGCGCGGTCCCGGGGCTCAGCGACACCAT
>JAICKJ010000052.1 GCA_025928015.1 Thermomicrobiales bacterium | reverse complement strand
TATGGCGCTGTCGCGCGCTTCCTCCAGAACTTGCTGGGCGACGCGTAGAGCCGAATATGCGACCGCTCAGCGACTTGCCGGACTACGGCACGCCGTTTTATCTGTACGGCAACGCGCCGCCGCGAGCCGCGCGTTCGCTGCCCCAGCTCATCGCCGCCGGTTTTCTCCGACCGGAGGATGCCAACATACTGGTCACGCTTGCGCACCGCGGCATCTCAATGGCGATCGTCGCGACGAGCGCCGCCCGCGGAAAGTCTTCGTTGCTCGCCGCGCTGTTGCCCTATCTGCCCGCCGAGCGGGATCGGTATTTCCTGCGCGGCAGCTTTGAAACCTTTCAGTTTGCCCAGGATGTCGTGTGGCGGCCCGATCGCGCGGCGATGATCGCGAATGAGATCAGCGACTTTTTGCCGGTCTATATTCCACGACATCTCACCAAGCGGCTGTTCCGGCTCGTTGCTCAAGGTGCCTGCCTCTGGACCACCGCGCACGCGTCCGGGCTGGATGACTTGCTCTGTGAGTGGACGGACTGGCCTCCGGATGCGCCGCTCGCCGTCGTGACCATCGGCGACCAGCGTCCCGGGATCGTCATCGAGCTGCACGACCCGGCACGACCCGGCGCGGCGCCACATGAACCCACACCGATGATTGACAGCGTATGCCATGCTGAGGATGAGATGGGCAGCGGGGACAACGCGCTGCCCGTTTGTGTCCCGGCACTGGGTTTGCGACCACGCTAGCAACGATCAGGAGAGACTGAACCGGTAGCTCGGGGTCCGCCCGACAATTGATCCATCGCCACGAGGACATCGCCATGGCAAAGCAGGCATCTGCCAAGAAGACCGAGCGGCCCGACACGCTCGGCGCGCTCCGCGCGAGCGGCTATCGCTCCCTGTCAGTGCGGGAGGAACTGCGGGAGAACCTGACCCGGAAGCTGGAAGCCAACGAGCCGATGTTCGAGGGCATCCTCGGCTACGACCAGACGGTCATCCCGCAACTCGAAAACGCCATCCTCGCCGGCCATGACGTGATCATGTTGGGCGAGCGCGGCCAGGCGAAGACGCGCATCGCGCGGTCAATGATCGATCTGCTCGACGAGGAAATTCCGATCGTCGAGGGCTCCGAGATCAACGATGACCCATTCAGTCCCGTCTCCGCCTTCGCGCGGCAGCGTGTCACCGAGCTGGGCGACGACACGCCGATTGCCTGGGTCGGGCGCGACCGCCGCTTCGCCGAGAAGCTGGCGACACCCGATACGACGATCGCTGATCTGATCGGCGAGGTCGACCCGATCAAGGTCGCCGAAGGTCGCTATCTGAGCGACGAGCTGGTGCTCTCCTTCGGCCTCATTCCGCGCACCAACCGGGGCGTCTTCAACCTGAACGAGCTGCCGGATCTGGCCGAGCGCATCCAGGTCGGACTGCTGAACATCCTCGAAGAGCGCGACGTCCAGATCCGTGGCTTCCAGGTCCGGCTGCCGCTCGACCTCATGGTCATTGCCTCGGCCAACCCGGAGGACTACACCAACCGTGGACGCATCATCACGCCGTTGAAGGATCGCTTTGGCGCCCAAATCCGCACGCACTACCCGAGCAGCGTCGATCTCGAGCTTCAGGTCGTCGATCAGGAGCAGTCCGAGGTCTCCGTGCCGAAGATCGAGGTGCGGACCCCGACGTACATGCGCGCGATCATCGGCGAGCTGACCCACGCGGCGCGGCGCTCGGCGGACGTCTCCCAGCGAAGCGGCGTCTCGGTCCGCATGTCGATCGCCAACATGGAGACACTCCACGCCAACGCGCTGCGGCGGGCGATCCGGACGAAGGAATCGCTGGCCGTGCCGCGCATCTCCGATCTGACGGCGCTGCAGCCGTCCTCCGTCGGCAAGCTGGAATTCGAGACGTTCGGCGAGGTGAAGGAGGACAAGCTCTTTGGTCGCCTCATCACCGAGGCGGTCCGCACGGTCTTTGCGCAGTCGATCGATCTTGACGATCTCGACCTGCTCCTGCTCGCGTTCGACAACGGGTTGACGGTCCAGACGTCGGCGATGGCGCCGAGCCTCTCCTACGTCCACCAGATCAGCAACATCGAAGGCGTCCGCGATGTCCTCACCAAGCTCGGCATCGGCCCGCAACCGGCCGAGCTGGCCAGTGGCGTCGAGTTCCTGCTCGAAGGGCTCCACGTCAACCGGAAGCTCTCGCGCAATGCGTTGTCCGGGAGCGTCACCTATCGCAGGTAGCGCGCTCGCACGACCGGAACGGCAATCCCATGGAACCAATCAATCCAACCTGGACCTACAGCGCCTGGGACGGCTCGGAGAACCTGGCGGACTTCGACGCGGAATCGTTGCTCGAAGCCTCGGCCGAGGATTTGCTCAAGGACGGTGACGTCAACCTCGCGCTGCAGCGCATGTTCCGCTGGGGCATGCACGGCGACAAGGGTCGCATCCCCGGTCTGCGCGATTTGCTGCAGAAGCTCCGGCGACAGCGCGAGGATGAGCTGAAGCGCCACGATATCGGCTCGATCCTGAAGGACATTCAGCGGCGGCTCGACGAGATCGTCGACGTCGAGCGCCAGGGAATCTCGAGACGCCAGGAGATGCTCTCCCAGCCGCACCAGCAGGGCGAATCGGGAGAGACCGGCGACGCTGGCGAGGGGCAGGAGCAGCAAGGGCTGACACCCGAACAGCGGGAGCGGTTGGCATCGATGCTCGCCGATCGGTCCGCGCAGCTCGATCGCCTGCCGACCCGGACCCCGGACCAGTTCAACGCCCTGCGCGACTACGAGTTCACCGAGCCAAAGGCGCGGGAGATGATGGAACAGCTCCGCAAGGAGCTGGAGCAGCAGGTCGCCCAGTCACTCTTCTCCGGCATGCAGCAATCGATGGAGCAGATGATGGGCGGTCAGGGCGGCGACGACATGGCGTCGCTGCTCCGCGACCTGAACGAGGCGCTGGAGAACCCGGAAGGCATCGATTTCGATGCGCTCGCCAAACGCTGGGGACAAGCCCTCGGCAAGGACATCAACAGTCTGGAAGATCTGCTCCGCAACCTCGCCCAACGGATGATGGCGGCGCAGCGGATGTTGCAGTCGATGAGCGCGGACCAGCGACGGCAGCTCTCCGAGCTGATGGATCAGGTGCTGGACCAGGCCGGCTTGCGTGAACAGGTGCAGCGCCTGCAACAGAATCTTGCTCGCTTCATGCCGCCCGAGATGTTCGGTCAGCCACCATCCTTTGAGGGTGATGAGCCGATCTCGATGGAGATGGCCGTCGACGTGATGGAGCGGGCGAGCGAGATCGAGCAGCTTGAACGCCAGTTGCGCGAGGTGACGAACTGGGACGACCTTGCCTCCATCGACCAGAAGATGCTCGATCGGGTGCTGAGCGAGGAGGACCAGGCCTGGGTCCGGCGCTGGCAGAACATGACCGCCGAGCTGGAGGAGACCGGGCTGGTCCAGCGGGACCGCCGTGGGCTGCGCCTGACGCCCCGCGCGATCCGCAAGATTGGCGAGAAAGCGCTCGATGACATCTTCCGCCAGCTCAAGAAGGATCGGACCGGCCAGCACGAGCTGCACCACAAGGGCGGCGGCGGCGAGCCGGCCGACACGACGACCCAATGGGAGTTCGGCTCGCCGTTCCTGCTCAATTTGCCGCGCACGATCATGAATGCGGTCACCCGCGAAGGCGCCGGCCGCGCGGTGAAGCTCCGGGCGGATGATTTCGAAGTCTACGACACCGAGCTGCGCTCCCAGACCGCGACGGTGCTGTTGATCGACATGAGCCGGTCGATGCTCTACAACGGCTGCTGGGACAGCGCCAAGCGGGCGGCGATCGCGCTCGACACGTTGATTCGCGGAAAGTACCCACGCGACATGCTGGAGATCGTCGGTTTTTCGGCCACCGCCCACAAGCTGAAGATCACTGATCTGCCGACGCTGGAGTGGAACGAGTACAACTTCGGCACCAATCTGCAACACGGGCTGGAGGTGTCGCGGCAGTTGCTGGCGCGCTCGTCCGCGGTCAACAAGCAGATCATCGTCATCACCGACGGCGAGCCGACCGCCTATTTCGACCACGGCGAGGTGCAATTTCACTATCCGCCGACCGAGGCGACCTTCGAGGCGACGTTGCGGGAGGTGGTGCGCTGCACCCGGGAACGGATCACGATCAACACGTTCACGCTCGAACGCACGCCATATATGATCAAGTTCGTCAACGACTTGATGCGGATCAATCACGGACGGGTCATCGCCGCCTCGCCCGACCACCTCGGGTCGTACATGCTGACGGACTATCTCGGCAATCGCCGCGTCCACCGCGGCGACTATGCCTGAGATAACGCGTGTCAGCGGTGGCATCGGGTGGTACCATCAAAGGCGACAGGCGGGCGGGCCCGTCGCCTCTTTTCTGATTGCCCCGGATACGCACCCCGTTTTTCGCCCGTAGCACGTTCCCGCGAGAGGAGATCGCGACTTGGCCATCGCCGCCGGCCAGTGGCGCCAAGTGGCACTGAGCGACGACGAGTATTTTCAGATCGTCGAGTTGCTCGGCCGTGAGCCGACGTCCGTTGAGCTCGGGATGTTCGGCGCCATGTGGAGCGAGCACTGCGGGTACAAACACTCGCGGCCGCATCTTCGCAAGCTTCCAACCGAGGCGCCATGGGTCGTACAGGGCCCTGGCGAGAACGCCGGCGCCGTCGCCATCGGCGACGGGCTGGCCGCTGTCTTCAAGGTCGAATCGCACAATCACCCGAGCGCCGTGGAGCCCTATGAGGGCGCCGCGACCGGCGTCGGCGGTATCGTGCGCGACATCTTCACGATGGGCGCCCGTCCGATCGCCTTGCTCGACTCGCTCCGCTTCGGACCATTGACCGATCCGCGCAACCGCTACTATCTCGATCATGTCGTCGCCGGCATCGGCGGGTACGGCAACTGTCTCGGCATCCCGACCGTCGGCGGCGAGGTCTTCTTCGATGAGTCCTACAACGGCAACCCACTCGTCAACGCCATGTGCGTCGGCATCGCGCCGGTCGACGGCATCGTTCGGGCGAAAGCGAGCGGCGTCGGCAACCAGATCGTCCTCGTTGGCGCGGAAACCGGCCGCGACGGCCTCCACGGCGCGACGTTCGCCTCGGTCGACGACCCGGAAAGCTCCCATCGCGGCGTGATCCAGGTCGGCAATCCCTTCCTCGAAAAGCAACTGATGGAAGCCTGCCTGGAGCTGCTGGCGACCGATATGGTGGTCGCGATGCAGGACCTCGGCGCCGCGGGGCTGACGTCGTCGATCGTCGAATGCGCCAGCCGGGGCGGCGTCGGCGCCGAGATCGACGTGGCGCTCGTGCCCCGACGCGAGACTGGCATGAGCGCCTACGAGGTGATGCTGAGCGAGAGCCAGGAGCGCATGGTGCTGGTTGCTCGGCCGGAGCACGTCGCGGCGATCGAGCAGGTCCTGGAGCGCTGGTCGTTGCACGCCACGGTGATCGGGCAGATCACGGACGACGGCCGAGTGCGCGTGTTGGAGCACGGGGAGGTCTTGGCCGATGTCCCGGCGGCGCTCTACACCGATCACTGTCCGACGTATGAGCCTCCGGCATCCGAATCGCCGGCGGTCGTAGTTGCCAGGGCGCAATCGCCGATGAGTCTGCCAGACGTCGCGCCCGACGCCATCGGCGACGCGCTTCTGAAGCTGCTGCACAGCCCGAATGTCGGCTCGCGCCGGTGTGTCTACGAGCAATATGACTCCACGATTTTGACGAACACCGTCGTGGGGCCCGGTCGGGCGGACGCAGCTGTCCTCCGGATCAAGGGCACGGCGAAGGGCATTGCGACAGCGATCGACTGCAATCCGCGCCTGTGCTGGCTCGATCCGTTTGAGGGGGCCAGACTCGCGGTCGCTGAGGCGACGCGCAACGTCAGCATCACCGGCGCCAGGCCGCTCGGTCTGACGAACTGCCTGAATTTCGGCAACCCGGAGAAGCCGGCCGGCGCCTGGCAGCTCAAGCGGGCGGTCGAGGGGATGGCGGCCGCCAGCACAGCGCTTGGCGTGCCCGTCGTGAGCGGCAATGTCAGTCTCTACAACGAGACGGCCGCCGCGCCGATCATGCCCTCGCCGGCGATCGGATGCGTGGGCGTGCTGGACGATGTTTCCCGGCACGCGACCCAGGTCTGGCGCGACGGCGACACGGTCTTCCTGCTCGGGACAGGCACGCCATCATTGGGCGGCTCGGAGTACCTGGCGACCGTTCATGGTGAGGTGGTCGGTTCGCCCGCAATGCTTGACGATGATGCGGAACGGGCCGTGCAGGAGCTAGTCAGATCGCTCATCGTTGCCGGCGTCCTGCGGACGGCGCATGACTGCGGTCTCGGCGGCCTCGCCGTCGCGCTGGCCGAGATGGCGATCACGTCCGGCGCCGGATTCAGCGGCGCTCCCGACCTGGCGCCGGAGTCAGCATCCCGCATCGACGAATTCTGGTTCGGTGAAGCGCCCTCGCGCGTCATCGTTGCGGTTCCCCCCACTCGCGTGGAAGACATCGAGCGAGCGGCCCGGGCGCGAGGCGTCCCTTCACGGCGGCTGGGTATCGCTGGCGACGAATCGTTCGCGCTTTCCGGCACCGAGCCGATCCCGCTGCAGGTGCTTACGCATTCGTGGGACTCCGCGCTCGAACCCGCCGTTCCTTCCGCTTCGTCGTGCCAACCCGAACGCGTGTAAGGCAAGGGACATGAGATCCAATCTGCCGGCGGATTACTTCCTCGACGACCATCCGCACGAAGAGTGCGGCGTCTTCGGCATCTACGCGCCCGGCGTCGATGTCGCCCGCCTCACCTTCTTCGGCCTCTTCGCCCTGCAACACCGTGGGCAGGAGAGCGCCGGGATCGCCACGAGTGACGGCGCGCGTATCGGCGTCAAGACGAATATGGGGCTCGTGGCGCAGGCGTTCGATGAGGACGATCTGCTGCACCTGACCGGCCACATCGCCGTCGGGCACACACGCTATTCGACCTCGGGCGGCAACCGGGCCTGCAACGCCGGCCCGATCCGTGTGTCGAGCGACCTTGGCGACCTCGTCGTCTCGCACAACGGCAATTTGACCAACGCGATGCACCTGCGCGCCGAACTGGAAGCGGATGGCGAGGTCTTCGAGACGACGACCGACAGCGAGATCCTCGCCAAGGTCATCGCCCAATCGGCCGGCGCGACGATCGAGCAGCGCATTCGCTCCGCCATGTCCCGCCTGGTCGGCGCCTACAGTCTCGCGATCCTCACCGACGACCGCCTCTTCGCGGTGCGCGACCCGCTCGGCGTCCGGCCGCTCTGCCTCGGCCAGCTTGATGACCATTGGGTCATCGCTTCCGAGTCGTGCGCGCTGACGACGGTGGGCGCGACCTACGAGCGCGAGGTCGAGCCGGGCGAGATCGTCGAGATCGATGGAACGGGCGCGCATTCGCGCGGGATCGTGCCGTCGCGCCGCCACGCGATGTGCCTGCTGGAGCTGATCTACTTCGCCCGGCCGGATAGTCTGATCCACGACGAGCGGCTGCATCTGGTCCGCCAGCGGATGGGACGGCAGCTCGCCAGGGAACACCCGGCCGACGCCGATATCGTCGTCGGCCTGCCCGACTCCGCGACGCCGGCCGCGATTGGCTACGCGCGAGAATCGGGCCTGCCTTTCACCGAGGCGCTGATCAAGAACCGTTACATCGGCCGGACCTTCATCCAGCCGAACCAGCAGCTCCGCCGGACCGGCGTCTCGCTGAAGTTCAACGCGCTCCCCGAGGTGCTCGAAGGCAAGCGCGTGGTGCTGGTCGACGATACGATCGTCCGTGGCACGACGAGCCGGCCGATCGTCCAGCTCTTGCGGAATGCCGGCGCGAAGGAGGTCCACATGCGCGTCCATGCGCCGCCGATCATGTGGCCGTGCTACCTGGGCGTCGATCTTGCCCGGCGCGAAGAGCTGATCGCGGCGCGGATGTCCGTGCCGGAGATCGGCGAACACATCGGCGCGGACAGCATCGGCTACCTGTCGCTGGATGGCTTGATCACCGCCATCCAGAGTCCGCGCGGCGGCTTCTGCACCGGCTGCCTGACCGGACACTATCCGGTCGCGATCGAGCGTCCGGTCGACAAACTGGCGCTGGAACGGGCATAACTAGAGCAGCGAGCTCGAGTCCGCGCCCTGCGCCGACGTGGGGCGCGGTCCTTGATGCCCGCGAAGCGGGCAATAACACAAGGGAGGGTGGAGCGTTTGACGACTGATGCAACCGGGGAAGGGCGGAAAACGGCGCTCTATGATCGCCACGTCGCCGCCGGCGCGCGGATGATCCCGTTCGCGGGCTGGATCATGCCGGTGCAATACGAAGGCATCCTCGCCGAGCACCGGACCGTGAGGAATGGCGTCGGCCTGTTCGATCTTGGGCATATGGGACAGGTGGACGTGACCGGTCCGGATGCGCTCGGGTGGCTGCAATACGCGACGACGAACGACGCGAGCAAGCTGGAGCCGGGTCAGGCGGTCTATTCCCTGATCCCCAACGAGACCGGCGGTGTGATCGATGACATCATCATATACCGCCGCCCCGATCCGGACGCTGGCTACATGATCGTCGTCAACGCGGCGAATACCGCCCGGGACGTTGCCTGGTTCCACCGCGTGCGCGAGCAACGGCCTGATCTCGATGTGACGATCAAGGACATCTCGGCCGAGCTGGGCATGGTCGCGATCCAGGGGCCCGACGCCGAGAAGATCGCGCAGCGGCTGACCGATACCGACCTGGCGACGATCGACTACTTCACCTGGACCGCGGGTGAGGTCGCCGGCGTGCCGGCGATGATCGCCCGCACGGGCTACACCGGCGAGGACGGATTCGAGTTCTACACCGCCAACGACCAGATCGGCACCGTCTGGGGCCAGCTCATAGAGCAGGGCGCGCCGGAAGGCATTCGCCCGATCGGGCTCGGCGCGCGTGACACGCTTCGCCTCGAAGCGCGGATGCCGCTCTACGGCAACGAGCTGGGCGAGGAGATCAGCCCCTACGAAGCCGGTTTGGGTTGGGCGGTGTCGCTCGACAAGGGTGAGTTCGTCGGTCGGGAGCCAATGGCGAGCGTCAAGGAGCAGGGCACGCCGCGGCGGACAGTCGGGTTCAAGCTGACCGGGCGTGGCGGCGCGCCCCGGACGCATTATCCGGTGGAGGCCGAAGGCCGCGAGGTTGGCCTGGTCACGAGCGGCTGCTTCTCGCCGACGCTGGAGGAGAACATCGGCCTCGCGCTGATCGACCGTTCGGCGGCCGGTGTCGGCAAACCGCTGTCCATTATCATTCGGGGGAAACCGGTGGCCGCCGTGCAGGTGAAGACACCGTTCTACAAGAAGAAAACGCATCCAGAAGCTTCGCACCACACCAATTGACGGGTGAGAGATGGAGGAGTTCAACGCATGACCGCCCCTGACAATCGTCGCTACACCAAGACGCACGAGTGGGTTCAGCTCGACGGCGACGTGGCGACGCTCGGCATCACCGACGTCGCGCAGAACGAGCTGGGCGACATCACCTACCTGGAACTGCCGGATGCCGGCGACTCAGTTTCCGCCGGCGAGCCGTTCGGCGTCGTCGAGTCGGTCAAGGCCGCGTCGGACATCTATTCGCCGATCGACGGCGAGGTGGTCGAGCGAAACGATTCGGCCGTCGATGCGCCGGAGCTGATCAACCAGTCACCGTATGACAAGGCCTGGCTGCTCAAGGTCAAGGTCAACGACCCGGAGCAGGTCGAGGCGCTCATGTCGCCAAGCGACTACGACGCCTTCGCCGAGCAGGAAGCGCACTAATTCGTCCCGAAAGGTCCATGAGACAGCGATGAGCTTCAATCCCCACACCGCGGAAGATCGTGCCGAGATGCTGGAAGCCGCCGGCATCTCCTCCGTCGAGGAGATGTTCGCGCCGGTGCCGGAGCGCGTGCGCTTCCCCGAATTGCACCTGCCCCGTCAGTTGACCGAGATGGAGGCGGCCGCCCGGCTCCAGGAGCTGGCCGACAAGAACATCGTGCCGCCGCCGGCCGACATCTACCTCGGCGCTGGTTCCTACCAGCACTACATCCCGGCGACGGTCAACCAGATCCTCTCCCGGGGCGAGTTCTACACCGCCTACACTCCGTACCAGCCGGAAGTCGCGCAGGGCACGCTCCAGGTCATCTACGAGTTCCAGAGCATGGTCGCGGAGCTGCTCGGCATGGAGGTGGCCAACGCCTCCATGTACGACGGCGCGACCGCGCTGGCCGAAGGGGCGCTCGTCGCCGTTTCATCGACCCGGAAGAAGACCCAGATCGTCCTGTCAGGCACGGTGCATCCGTCCTACCGTGAGGTGCTTCACACCTACGTCGAAAGTGGCCACGTAGACGTGACCGACGTGGCGCCATCCGGCTCACCGTTCGTAATGACGGCCGAGGATCTGAAGGCGCAGTTCACCGACCAGCTCGCCTGTGTCGTCGTCCAGTACCCGAACTTCTACGGCGCGATCGAGGATCTGGAGACGATCGCCGATGTGGTCCACGCGGCGGGCGGTCTGCTCGTCGTCGCGACGGCGCCGGTGCCGCTGGGTCTCATCAAGCCGCCGGGCGAGCTGGGCGCGGATGTGGTAACGGCGGAGGGCCAGCCGCTCGGCGTGCCGCAGAGCTACGGTGGGCCGTATGTCGGGCTGCTCGCCACGCGCACGTCGTTCATCCGGCAGATGCCCGGCCGCCTCGCGGGCATCACCATCGACGCCGAAGGCAAGCGCGGCTACGTGCTCACGCTCCAGACGCGGGAGCAACACATCCGGCGCGAGAAGGCGACCAGCAACATCTGCACCAACCAGGGCCTGATGGCGACGGCGGCCACGGTCTACATGTCGTCCGTCGGGCCGGAGGGATTCCGCGAGGTCGCGACGGCCTGCTATCAGAACGCGCACTACCTTGCCGATCAGCTCACGAACCTCGATGGGTTCTCGCTCGCGTTTGAGCAGCCGTTCTTCCACGAATTCACCATCAAGTGCCCTCAGTCCGCGCGGGAGATCAACCAGCGACTGCTCGACGCTGGCATCCTGGGCGGCTTCGATCTCGGTGCGGTGGATCCGGCACTCGACACATACTTGGTCCTCTGCGCGACCGAGCTGAACACGAAGGACGGCATCGACCGTCTGATCGGCGCGCTGCGGGGCTGATTCCCGCCGCCGAGTGGACCTGTATACTTGCATCGCGTGCGCAGGTGAACGTTCTGTCATCTGTTGATTCTTGGCGCGCCATTTTCCGTGGCCGCGTTCGTGTGGGTAGAGATCGTGACGAAGCCGATTGTAGCCATCGTTGGCCGGCCAAATGTGGGAAAGTCGACCCTCTTCAACCGGCTGGTCGGCGAGCGGCAGGCGATTGTCCAGAACGAACCCGGCACCACGCGCGACCGCGTCTATGGCCTCGCGGAATGGGGCGGTGCCGAGTTTACGCTGGTCGATACTGGGGGGCTGGAGAATGACGAGATCGCCAGCGACCGGGCCGATCACGAGATCGTCCGCTCGACCCGGGCCCAGGCCCGCAGTGCCATCGATGAGGCCGACGTGATCGTCTTCATGGTCGATGCCAAGTCCGGGCTCACCGCCGGCGACCATGACATCGCCGACATCCTGCGCCGCGCTGACAAGCCAACCTTGCTCGCCGCCAACAAGGCGGACAGCGCCGAGCGCCGCGCCAACACCTTCGAGTTCTACGAGCTCGGCGTCGGCGAGCCGGTCGCGGTCTCCGCCTACCACGGCAACGGAACGGGCGACCTCCTGGACAGGATTGTCGAATCACTGCCCGAGGCGGAGGAAGAAGAGGAGACCGAAGGGCCGAATATCGCGATCGTCGGGCGTCCGAACGTCGGCAAGAGCCGGTTGCTCAACGCCCTGCTCGGGCAGGAGCGATCGATCGTCAGCGACGTGCCCGGCACCACCAGGGACAGCCTCGACACCGAGCTCCTCTGGGAGGGCCAGCCGATCACCCTCGTCGACACCGCCGGCATTCGCCGGCGGGGACGCGTCGATCAGGGCATCGAGCGCTTCAGCGTCATGCGGTCCATGCGCGCGATCGACCGGTCCGATGTTGTGCTGCTCGTCATTGACGCCACCGAGGACTTCACCGCCCAGGACCTCCACATCGCTGGCTACGTCGAGGACCAGAAGAAGGGGATGGTCGTCGTTGTCAACAAATGGGACCTGGTCGAAAAAGATGCGAAGACGATGGACGAATACCGCGCCCGCGCCCAGCGCCAGCTTGACTTCATGCCCTATGCGCCACTCGTCTTCATCTCCGCCAAGTTCGGCCAGCGGGTCGACAGAGTCATCGACGCAGCGCTGGAAGTCATCAACGAGCGGCGCAAGCGCATCTCGACCGCGAATCTGAACAAGGTGCTCAAGGATGCCGTCGCCAAGCATCCGCCCGCATCTCGCCCGGGCAAGTGGCTGAAGTTCTACTACGCAACCCAGGCGGATACCGAGCCACCGACCTTCGTCATCTTCTGCAATGATCCGAAGCAAATCCACTTCTCGTACCGTCGGTATCTCGAAAACGAGTTCCGGGAGGTTTTCGGCTTCTCCGGCACGCCGCTCCGGCTCTCATTCCGCGGTCGTCACGAAGCTGACTAGGCCATGCACGCCGTCGTCATCGTCCTCTACCTCATCGGCTGCTTCCTGCTTGGGGGGATTCCGTGGGGGCTGGTGCTCGGCCATTTTCGCGGCATCGACGTGCGGCAACATGGCAGCGGCTCGACCGGCGCCACGAACACGCTGCGCGTGCTCGGCTGGCAGTTCTCGGTCGCCGTCTTTCTGCTCGATTTCGCCAAGGGACTGCTGCCCGTCCTGATCGCCCGCTGGATCGGCTGGGATGCCTGGATCGTCGGGGTGGCCGCGCTGTTGCCCGTGATCGGACACTGCTGGTCGCCGTACATCGGATTCAAGGGGGGCAAGGGCATGGCGACGAGCGGCGGCGCGGCCGTCGGCCTCATGCCCGAACTCTTGATCATACTGCCACTGATGATCCTGATCGTCTGGCTGACCCGGTACGTCTCGCTCGCCTCGATGATCGCCGCCGTGCTCGGCCCCGCCGCCGCCGCCATCTACGCCGCCGTCGGCGATTTTCCCTGGATCTGGGTGCTCGCCCTGGCGATCATGGGCGGCATCATCGTCTACAAGCACAAGGCGAACATCCATCGCCTGGCGACCGGAACCGAGAACAAGTTCGGCGTGCGGGCCCGAACGTCCTAACGGTTATCCCAGGCCGTCGCGGTAGCCCTCCGGATGCGCCTGATACCAGGCCCAGGCGGAACCGATCATCTCGTCCATGGTCGAGCGTTCTGGCTCCCAGCCAAGCAACTCACGGGCGCGAGTCGCGTCCGCGATCAGCGCCGCTGGATCTCCCGCGCGGCGTGGTCCCTCGACGACCGGCAGCGTCCGGCCCGTCACCCGCTGGACGGCATCGACGATCTGTCGGACCGAGAATCCATCCTTTGTTCCCAGGTTGATCGGTCCGAGCGAGGAATCGAGCCGGCCGAGCGCCGCGACGTGCGCGTCGACCAGATCGACGACGTGGACATAATCGCGGACTGCGGTGCCATCCTCGGTCGGATAATCGGTCCCGAAGATCATGAACTTGTCGCGCTTGCCGAGGAGGGTGAAGAGCGCGATCGGAATGACATGGGTCTCGGGATGATGATCCTCGCCGCGCGCCTCGGTCGCGCCGGCCACGTTGAAGTACCGGAACGCCGCGTAGTTGAGGTCGTAGCGAGAAGAATACGCTTCCAGCGCGCGCTCGATGATCCACTTCGTCTCGCCGTAGGGATTGATCGGCTGCTTTGGATCTTCCTCACGGATCGGCAGCCGCTCGGGCTCGCCGTAGACCGCGGCCGTGGAGGAGAAGACGAAGCGGGGGATGTCGGCCCGGCGCGCCGACTCCAGCAGCGTCAGCCCGCCCACGACGTTGGCCTGGTAATACTTCGCCGGTTCTTCGACCGACTCGCCGACAAGCGTCAGCGCCGCGAAGTGCATGACTGCGTCGAACCGGCCATCGCTCACGACCCGATCGACAGCCGCCCCATCCCGCAGATCGATGTCGTGGAACGGAACATCTGCCGGCACGGCGGCCCGGTGACCCTTGATCAGGTTGTCGATGACGACAACGTCTTGTCCGTCGTCGCGGAGCCGCTCGACCGCCACGCTGCCGATGTAACCCGCGCCACCGGCGACCAGCACCCTCATCCGTTCCCCCTGTACGAACGCGCGAATTGTTCGATCACGCCGCGACTCGGCTCGCCGGAGCGCGGCCTCGCTCATGGTACACTTCTGCCGCGAACGCTGGTTCCTCCCGCACGGTCGTCGATCGTTTTCCCCACCCATCCGCAGCGCCCGAACGCCTCATCCGGGCATCTCAGGAGAAGAGCGCAATGTTGACGCGCGATCCGTTGACCCAAGCCGATCCGGACGTCGCCGCGGCGATCGCCGACGAGCGCCGCCGGCAACTCCACGGCATCGAGCTGATCGCCTCCGAGAATTACACGAGCGCCGCCGTGCTCGAAGCGGTCGGCAGCGTGCTGACCAACAAATACGCCGAAGGACTGCCGGGCAAGCGCTACTATGGCGGCTGCGAGTACGTCGATGTCGTCGAGCGGATCGCGATCGATCGGGGCAAGGAACTCTTCGGCGCCGACCATGTCAACGTCCAGCCGCACTCCGGCGCGAACGCGAACCTCGCCGCCTATTTCTCGGTGATGAACCCCGGCGACAAGATCCTCGGTCTCAGCCTCACCGAGGGCGGTCACCTGACGCACGGCAAGGACGTGAACTTTTCCGGCCGCTTCTTCGAGGCGCATTTCTACGGTGTCGATCATGAGACCGGCCTGATCGACTACGACAACGTGCTGAAGATCGCCAAGGAGGTCCGGCCGAAGGGGATCATCAGCGGCGCCAGCGCCTACAGCCGGACAATCGACTTCAAGCGCTTTCGCGAGATCGCCGACGAGGTCGGCGCCTACCTCTTCGCCGATATCGCGCACATCGCCGGGCTGGTCGCGACGGGCCTCCATCCGACCTCGATCGGCCAGGCCCACATCACGATGACGACGACGCACAAGACGCTGCGCGGTCCGCGTGGCGGCATGATCATGTGCGCCGAGGAGTTCGGCGCCGGCATCGACAAGACCGTCTTCCCCGGCATGCAGGGCGGGCCGCTGATGCACGTCATCGCCGGCAAGGCCGTGGCGCTGGGCGAGGCGCAGCAGCCGGACTTCAAGACCTACGGCGAGCACGTGATCGCCAACGCGCAAGCGATGGCCGCCGCATTGGCGGAGCGCGGCTTCCCGATCGTCTCGGGCGGCACCGACAATCATCTCTTCCTCGTTGACGTCGGCGCGATCGGCATCAGCGGCCGCAAGGCGGAGCGCGTGCTCGACAAGATCGGCATCTCCGCAAACCGGAACACGATTCCGGGCGACACGCGGCCGCCGACGCAGGCGAGCGGCCTCCGCATCGGCACCCCGGCGATCACGACGCGGGGTTTCGGCGAGACCGAGTGTATCGCCGTCGCCGACATGATCGCCCGCGTGCTGCACGCGCCGGAGGACGAGGCGACGCTCAAGCGAGTCTCCCGCGACGTGCTGGACCTGACCGCCGGCTTCCCGGTGCCAGGGATCGATGAGTCGTTCTAGGCGGCGACTGGAGCGCGACATCCGGGACCGGCGACCGACGTGAGCAACGCCACCATTGCCCTGATCGTTTTCGTGGTGACGCTGACCGCCTCGGTCGCGTTCGTCAAGAAGGCGATGGACGTCTTCGCGCGGCTCGGGTTCGTCGACAAGCCCGGGGCGCGGCACGAACGCACCCAGGGGATTCCGCGGGGGTTGGGCGTCGCCATCTTCCTCGCCTTCCTGGTCGGCATCGGCGCCAGCTACGTGCTCGACGTGACCCGGCAATCACGTGAGACCGAACGCCTGCTCCTGATGGTGATCGGCAGCGCGATCATCGTCGGCGTGATGCTGGTCGATGACGCGATCAGCCTCGGTCCGTTCACGAAGCTGGCCTGGCAGATCGTCGCGTCGGCGATCATCGTGCTGCCGAGATTGCGCGGCGCCGACCACGGCATCGTGATCGAACAGTTCAACTCGCCCTTCGGCGGCGAGATAACGCTGCCCGTCCTCCTTGCCGTCGCCGTCACGTTCATCTGGCTGATCGGCATGATGAATGCGATGAACTGGGTCGATGGGCTCGACGGGTTGGCCGGCTCGGTCACGCTCGTCGCCTGCGTCGTCCTCTTCATCCACACTTTCTTCGGCCTGCGCGGGCTGCCGCAGTTCACAATCTCGCTGTTGCCGCTCGCGCTCGGCGCGGCGATCATCGGCTTCCTGCCCTTCAACTGGCACCCGGCGAAGGTCATCATGGGAGACGCCGGGGCCATGTTCCTCGGATTCGCGCTGGCGATCATCGCGATCATCGGCGGGGCGAAGATCGCGACCGCGCTGCTCGCACTGGGGTTACCGATCCTCGACGGAATCTGGGTCGTGCTCTTCCGGCTGATCCACGGCAGTGTGCCGCTCTATGCCGACCAGGGACACATTCATCACCGTCTGCTGGCGGGCGGCTGGGGACAGCAGCGGATCGTCCTCTTCGTCGCCGGCGTCTCGGCGCTCTTCGGCGCCTTCGCGCTCCTCATTCCGAGCCGCGAGCTGAAGCTGGTTGCCTTCCTGCTCCTGGGCGTGATCCTGCTGCTGCAGATCTCCTGGCTGGCATGGAAGTCGCGGCGCGGACCCCACAACGTGACCGCGACCGGGCATGAGGCCGGTCGCTGAAAGCCAAACAACGGAGCCGATCGGGCGCCGGATGTGCTTATTGCAGCAGCAGCTCGAACTTGAGGCGCTCGTCGTCGTCCGCGCTGCGGCGATCGACGAAGCCGATGAGCATCTCCGCCAAGTGCAGAATTTGCTTGCCGATCAGCACGCCGAGCACCAGCCCGCCGAGGGCGCCGACCCCGAGGCCAAGTGAGAAGAAGACCGGGCCGTTGGTCCGGCTCTTCCGCGGCAGGACCCCATTCAATTGATTCTCCGCGTTGCGCACGATAGCAGCCCCCTGATCCGACGACGCTGGCGGGATCAGCATCGACATTCATCTCACGCGCGAGCCTGGTATTGTCCGTGTCCCTATTCTACTGGATCGAAAGCAACGTCGGCGCCTCCGACCACAAGTCCTCCAGGCGGTAGAACGCGCGCAGGTCCTGGTCGAAGATGTGAACGATGACATCGCCGAAATCGAGCAACGCCCAGCCCGAGGCGGCATCGCCCTCCGTGCGACGGGCGCGCACGTCCTGTTTGGCGAGATCCTCGATGAGGGTCCGCTCGATGGCGCGCAACTGCCGTTCGTTCTCGCCGGAGCAGATGACGAAGTAATCGGCCAGGGGCGAGAGTTCGTGGATATCGATCACGATCGTGTTGGCCGCGGGCGTCTCGGCGATGACATCGGCGATCTTCAGCGCCAGCTCGCGCGCCTGCTCGCTCTCGCTCAGGGCCGACGGTGAGTGGGTGTTTGTCACAGAACCTTCCATCATGCACTGGCGAACGGAACAGTGCGGCGCGCCAGCGATCGATACGACAGAGCCAGCGAAAATGTCAGCAGATGGCTCCAGGTGGGCCCGGCAGGGATCGAACCTGCGACCAAGGGGTTATGAGCCCCGTGCTCTACCGCTGAGCTACAGGCCCGGGTGCCGCAATTGTAGACGCGATGGGGAAGGTGAACAACGACCGGACAGTCACAGACGTTCTGCAACAACGCGGTGTCCCGGCGCGGATTGCGCCGGGACACTG
>JAICKJ010000168.1 GCA_025928015.1 Thermomicrobiales bacterium | reverse complement strand
GTGTGCGCATAGCGCGTGATTCATGAGCATCTTCATCAGTGGAATCAGCAGGAAAATCCGGCCCCCACCGACCGGTCGCCCGCGTCGGGCTGCATTTTCGAGGCTCATGATACCCCAAACGCGGCCCGCCGTCCTGTCGCGTCGTGCTGCTACAGGGCTTATGCGCGAGTGAGGGGGTGCGTGACCAGCGTGACGGCGCGATCCGGGTGACGGCTATGGGAACGCATGGTGGCGGCAATCTGGTCGATGCCGGCGAGCCGGAGCAGGTTGAGGGCCGAGTCGCGGAGCAGGCTCATCACGCGTGGTCCGTGTCCGGCGTGAATCAGACTGGCGGCCTCGCGCAAGGTCACATCCTTACACTCCTTACACCAGTGCAGCCGGTTCTCGATCGCCCAGTGGCCGCGTTTGAGGCGGAGGAGCGTGTCCACGTCGGCCCGGTCAGGACTGAGGCTCGTGATGGCATAGTCGATCCACCGCTTGGTGACGCCATGTTCACGCCACGTCCGTTCAATCCGCAGCACTTGTTTCACGTGCGGCCAATCGAGATAGCCATTCAGGTCGGTGCTCGCGGTCAGGGTCCGCAGCTCCAGGGTGCGACCGTGGCCATAGTCGAGCGTCCGCGTCGTGCGCAGGTCGGTGTGCAGCCAGGTCGGCTCATCGCTGGGCGGGTCGAAGAAGAACTGCAGGTCCTGGAGGAGACCGCGCTGGTGCTCCTTGACCGTCACGAGATAGTCGCCGCCGGCGTCATGCACGGTCTCACACAGGTTGCGTTGGCAGAAGAGGGCATCGCCGGTCAACACGCGGCCGTGCCAATCGAGCCGCCGTAAGAGGGCGGGGGCGACGGTCAGTTCGGCCTCGCCTTTGTCGGTGCTGACCGGGGCGCAGATCGGCTCTTCGGCCAGCACCAGCCCGCGGTCATGACAGTACGCGCTCAGGACATGGACCGGCCCGCCCCCACCGGGGAAGCGCAAGCGGCCGCGCTGCGCCTTGCCGTCGATCGCCACCCCTTGCAACCCGGCTTCACCCGGTTGTGCCACCGCCGCAAACGATGCCGTGAGGAGGGCCGCGACGGCGTCCGCGTCGAGTTTGGCAAACAGACGTTGCCGCGTCGATTGACCGGGCGTTTTGCCGCCCGGGAAGCCGAGCGCGGCGAGCAGGGCGGGCGACTGGTCGGCGCCCCACTCGGCGATGGCGAGCACGGACAGGCAGTTGGCCAGGATCGCCGCTACGGTCATGGCGAGGATGGCGGGCAAGGGGTAGCTGACCCTCGAGAGGCAGCGGGGATCGGGCAGGTCGGCGAAGGCGGCGGTCAGACTGGCGGGCGAGAGGGTAGACTCCATGCGAGGCTCCTTGCGCGGAACGACGGGTCAGACACCGTCATTCTCGCGCTGGAGCCTCGTTTCAGCTAGGGCTTGCCTCGGTCCCCCTGACGCATAAGCCCTGCGTGCTGCTATCACGGCAGCGGGACGAAGCCTTCGCCCAGCGGATCATCCCGATCGACGACGAAGGTGTGCGTGCCGGTCAGGAACCCCTCGCCACTGATATCGGTGGTGACCGCGGGGAGCTCGCCGACGGTCGTCTCGGCCACGACCTGGCCGGTGAAGACGGTGTCGACGATGCTCTCATGCACGAATGGCTCCGCGACCCGGATGTTCCCGTCGGCATGGAGACAGGCCAGCCGGGCCGAGGTGCCGGTCCCGCACGGCGAGCGATCGACCGCGCCCTCGGCGTAAATCGTCACGTTGCGTCCATCGGCGCCGTCGCCGACGGGCGGTGCGGTAATCACCGTGCCGTACATCCCGGCCAGCTCGGGATCGGTCGGGTGCGCCACCGCCAGCGTCTCGTTGACGGCTCGCTTGATCGCCATGCCGGCGGCGACGAGGGCCGGGACCTGATCGGGCCGCACCTCCAGCCCCAGATCCTCGCTCCGCGCGATCGCATACCAGGCGCCGCCAAAGGCGACGTCGACGGCGACCATTTGGCCGTCCAGGTCGATCTCCAGATCCTTCGCCAACCGAAAGGCCGGTACATTGCGAAACCGCACGGCCACGACCCGCTCGCGATCGATCGATGCCCGGGCCCGGACGAGCCCGGCCGGCGTCTCGTAGGTGAGGGCCAGCTCCGGCCCGGTCGTCGGTATCCGGCCGGTTTCGATCAACGCGGTCGTCAGCGCGATGATGCCGTGTCCGCACATCGTGCTGTAGCCCTCGTTCGTCATGAAGATGACGCCGAGATCGGCCTCCGGCGTCGTCGCTTCGAGCACGACCGCGCCGTACATGTCACTGTGGCCGCGCGGCTCCCACAGCAAAATGCGCCGGATATCGTCGTGCCCGCGCCGCAACGCCGCCCGCTTCTCCCGCAACGTCTCGCCGCGCAGCGGCGGCACGCCGCTGGTGACGATCCGCAGCGGCTCGCCGGCCGCGTGGGCGTCTATCGTCGTCAGCATCCGTGAAACTCGCATCGTACCTTTCCCCATCCCGTTCGCAACACCGCGAAGCTACCCCGGGCGCTGCTATGATGTGCGGGGTCCGCACCACATCCGGCACCACCCGCGTCATCGCTGCATGTCCGCGCCGATCCCGGCGCCTCAGGAGTCCCCTCACCCCATGTCCACCGCGCCGATCGACGAGACCGTCGCGCCCGCTGCCTCAGCGCCTGCGTCAGCCACGCCGAACGGCGACGCACATGCGCCGGGGCCGATGACGCAACGCCGCGTCCTGCGGCTGGCGCTGCCGATCATCGGCGAGAACATGCTCCAGACGACCGTGGGCCTGGTCGATACGCTCTTCGTCGCCCGTCTGGGCGCGTCGGCCGTCGCCGGCGTCGGCGTCGCGCTCGAAGTCGTCTTTTTCATGATCGCGATCCTCTCCAGCGTCGCGATCGGCGGCACGATCCTTGTCTCGCAGGCGATCGGCGCCGGCAAGCAGGCCGAGGCGGACGCGAATGCGCGCCAGACGGTGCTCTGGGGCGCGATCATCGCCATGCCGCTCTCGCTCATCGGCTTCATCGGCTCACCCTGGCTCATCGCCATGTTCCACACCGCGCCGGATGTCGCGGCGCACGCGACCGTCTATCTGCGCATCACGACCGCGACCAGTCTCGCGCTGTTGATGACCTTCGTCTGCGGCGCGGTGCTGCGTGGCGCCGGTGACAGCCAGTCGCCCCTTCGCGCCTCGCTCATCGCCAACCTCGTCAACATCGTGCTCGCCTGGGCGCTCATCTTCGGGCACCTTGGCCTGCCGAAGCTCGGGGTCGCCGGCAGTGCCTGGGGCACGGCCATCGCCCGCGCGATCGGCGCGGGGATTCTGCTCTGGATTCTCCTGTCGGGCAAGCGGGCCGTCTCGATCCGGGGTCGCGCCGGCTGGCGGCCACACCCCGGCATCGCCCGGAAACTCATGCGCCTCGGCGTGCCCTCGGCCGTCGAACAGGTGCTGATGGAGAGCGGCTTCACCGTCTTCATCGCCATCGTGGCGTTGATCGGCACCGCCGCGCTGGCCGCGCAACAGATCAGCTTCACCGCGCTCTCGATCGCTTTCCTGCCCGGCTTCGGCTTCGCCACCGCGGCGACCGCGCTCGTCGGCCAGAGCATCGGCGCGGGCCGGCCGGAGGACGCCCGCTTCGCGGCGAAGGTCTCGACCTGGTGGTCGCTGGCCTGGATGAGCGCCGGCGCGCTGCTCTACTTCCTCTTCGCCGAGGCAATCATCGCCGCCTTCACCAGCGACGCCGACGTGGTGCGACAGGGCGCGGGCGCGTTGCGGGCACTGGCGTTGAGCCTGCCGCTCTGGGCGTTCTGGACGGTCAAGGGCGGCTCGCTGCGCGGCACCGGCGACACGCGCACGCCGATGCTGACCAGCACCTTGACGATGTGGTCGGCGGTGCTGCTCGCCTGGATCTGGGTCGAGCACTTCAACGGCAATCTGACGGCGGTCTGGTTGACCTTCCTCATCACCGGCCCGATCGCTGCCTTCGGCAACGAGTTCTTCTTTCATCGCCGGATGCGGCGGGTCGTGCGCGAACGAGCCGTTGGCGCGGCCATCTGATCGGACCGATCACCACCAGCCATAGGGGATGTTCCGGTGCGGATCGAGCGCCGGGTAGTGGCCGCGTTCAGTCAGCCGCTCCGTTCGGTGGATGAGCGCGTCCAGTTCCCGGCGGCTGAGGGCGTCAGCCAGCTCGGCACGCACCTCGGATTCGTCGCGGAGCAAGCGCCGCAAATCCTCGCGCAGCCTGGCATCGATCGGCCGGTTGATGTAGTGCCAGAGGACGGTGCGCAGCTTCGGGACCTCGTTAAAGGTCAGGCCGTGGTCGATCCCCCAGACCTTGCCAGTCCGATCGATCAGGCAATGCGCGATCTTCCGGTCAGCGTTGTTGGCGATGTGATCGAAGAGCACGAGCCGCTCGATGTCGAGCCGCCGCTGCCGCCAGAACGAATGGTCGTCGCTGTGCGCCGGGTCCGGCTCGATGTAGAGCTGCATCGAACCGACGCCGTTCGGCCCATCGCGCACGACCGTCGGCGGCACAATGTCCCACCCGAGCCGACGGCTGAGCAGATAGGAGGCGTGCTCGCGCAGGTAGAGCGTGCCGTGGGGGAAATCCCAGAGGGGCTGCTCGCCCGCCTCCGGCTTGTAGATGCCGAGGTGTTCGCTGCCGTCCGGGCTGATGAGCCCGACGGCGAAGGTGTAGTTCGATCCCCAGGGGATGAGCTTGCTGGCGATCACCTTCGCGCCGCGCAACATGCAGAGCGCCTCGGCCTCGCTCGGCCGGGGCGGCACGGCGGCATCGCTCGTAACCAGCTCATCGTCGAGGTCGTCGTTGGTGAGTCGGAGAAAAAGGTCGGGCATCGGGCATCGCTCGGAACTGGACGGCCGGCAGGTTCTGCAGCCATAGTACGCGCCGCTCCCGCCGATTGCAGCCCCAACCGGACGCGGCGTTCCCCTCCACCGCCCGCAATCGCCGGATCGGGCCGGCGGGGTACAATCTGCCGAGGAGTCGGCTGTCCGTGAGACACGGAAGGAGTGAGGGCCTCTCAATGAAGATCGTGCGTTTTACGTCCAATGGTTCGGCGCCGCGGTACGGCATCCAGGAGAACGATGCCGTCTACGCGGCGAGCGGCGATCCGTTCTCCGGGCTGACGAAGGGCGAGAAGGTCGGCGCGACGAGCGATATTACGCGGCTCGCGCCGGTCGAGCCCGGCAAGATCGTCTGCATCGGGCTGAACTACGCCGCGCACGTCACCGAGAACGACGCCAGCCGGGAAATACCGGACGCGCCGGTGATGTTCATGAAGCCACCCAGCGCGGTCGTCAACCCCGGCGAGCCGATCGCCATCGCCAATCCGGATCACCGGACCGACTACGAGGCCGAGCTGGTCGTCGTCATCGGCAAGCAGGCCCGCGACGTCAGCGAGGCCGACGCGTTGAGCTACGTCCTCGGTTACACCGGCGGCAACGACGTCTCCGACCGCGTGCTCCAGGCCAAGGACGGCCAGTGGGTCCGCGCCAAGGGCTTCGACACCTACTGTCCGCTCGGCCCGTGCATCGAGACCGAGATCGACGTGACGAACACGACCGTCCAGTCCCGCCTGAACGGCGAGCAGCGGCAGTCGCAATCGACGAGCAACATGCTTTTCAACGTGCCGTTCCTGATCTCCTTCATCAGCAAGGTCATGACGCTGGAGCCGGGCGATGTCATCATGACCGGCACGCCGGAGGGCGTCGGACCGATGAAACAGGGCGACACGATCGAGGTCGAGATCGGCGGCGTCGGCGTGCTCTCCAATCCAGTCACCAATCGAGCCAGCGCGTAGAGGGAACGGGTAGATGAAGGTCACCATTTTCGGCACCGGCTACGTCGGTCTCGTCACCGGCGCCTGCTTCGCGGAAAGCGGCAACGATGTCTGCTGCGTGGACATCGTGCCGGAGAAGATCGCGATGCTGCAGCGGGGCGAAATCCCGATCTATGAGCCGGGGCTGGCCGAGATCGTCGAGCAGAACGTCCACGCCAACCGTCTCCACTTCACGACCGACGAGCAGGCCGGGATCGATCACGGCGACTTCATCTTCATCGCCGTCGGCACGCCGCCGCTGGAGGACGGCTCGTCCGACCTCCGGTACGTCGAGAACGTCGCCCGCACGATCGGCCAGCTGATGACGACACCGAAGCTGATCGTCAACAAATCGACCGTGCCGATCGGCACCGCCGATCTCGTCCGCGGCCTGATCCGTGAGCAGCAGGCCGCGCGGGGCGTCGATATCGAATTCGACGTCGTCTCCAACCCGGAGTTTCTCAAGGAAGGCGCCGCGATCGACGACTTCATGCGGCCGGACCGCATCGTCGTCGGTGCCGAGAACCCGCGCAGCATCGAGCTGATGGGCCAGCTCTATGCGCCCTTCAATCGCAATCACAACCGGTTCATGGTCATGGACACCCGCTCGGCGGAGCTGACGAAATACGCCGCCAACGCGATGCTGGCGACCAAGATCTCGTTCATGAACGAGATCGCCAACATCGCCGAGCGAGTCGGCGCGAACATCGAGAACGTCCGCGTCGGCATCGGCTCCGACAAGCGGATCGGCTTCGACTTCATCTACGCCGGCATCGGCTACGGCGGCTCCTGCTTCCCCAAGGACGTCCGCTCGCTCGACCAGACGGCGATGAACCACGGCTACGACGCCGAGCTGATCCGCACCGTCGAGCAGGTCAACCAGCGGCAGAAGAAGGCGCTTATCCATAAGATTCTGGCGCATTACGACGGCGACCTGCGCGGCCGCACCTTCGCCGTCTGGGGTCTCGCTTTCAAGGCCAAGACGGACGACATGCGCGACGCGCCGAGCCGCGACGTGCTGGAGGCGCTCTGGGCGGCCGGCGCCCGCGCCCAGGCTCACGATCCGGAGGCGATGGACTCCGCCCGCGAGCTGTACGGCGCCCGCGACGACCTGACGCTCTGCGACTCGCGGGACGCCACGCTCGCCGGCGCGGACGCGCTCATCATCTGCACCGACTGGCGGCAGTTCAAGAGCCCGGATTTCGCGCTGCTGCGCGACGAGCTGGCCGAGCCGGTCATCTTCGACGGCCGCAACCTCTACGACCCGGCCCGCGTCCGCAAGGAAGGCTTCACCTATTACGGCATCGGCCTGGGCGACTCCGTCGCCACGCCCGACGCGCCGGCCAACGAGCTCGTGACGCTGGCTTTCGGCGACGACTGAGTGGTGAGGTGAACGCGGCCGACCTGCCGTTCGCGGCACTGCCCGGCGAGGACATCCGGGAGGTCGTGCCGCTCTCACCCGGGTACGACGATCACGCGAACGACGTCTGGCGCGTCACCACGCCGTCATGTACCGTGGTCGTCCGGGCGCCCCGACCCGATCTGGGTGATTCTGGCAACCCGTTCTGGGCCGGGGCACGACAGCTCTTCGGCCTCGATCCGCGCGACCTGAGGCCAATCCCGGGCCTCCACGAGCATCTCCTGGACGATCTCGGCCTGCCGGCGCCACGCGTCCTCGCGACCGGCAACACCAATGGCCGTCCCTGGCTGGTGACCGAATACCTGCCGGGCGAGGCACTGCCGGATCTGACTGACGCACCCGACGCGCTCCTCACCCAGCTCGGCGCATGGCTCGCCCGGCTCCATCGCGATACCTCGCCGTGTTGGGGCGATCTCGCCGGCAATCGGCGGGAGCCGCTCCACGCCTTCCCGCGGCGCCTCGCCGAAACAATCGACACGTTGACCCACCGCTTCCATGGCGACGACCCTGCCTTCACCAGGACGGCGCGAGAGCTGCTCGGCGAGATCGACGCGCTGCCAGTCCCAATATGCGCGGCCCCGGTCATGCTCGATATCGATCCGACCCAGTTCCTCGCGGACGGGGAGCGGCTGACCGGCCTGATCGACACCGAGGCGATCGTACTCGGGCCGCCGGAACTGGAGCTGGTCGCGCTGGAGCCGTTGCTGGACGAAGCCAGCGCGGCGGCGTTCCGCGCCGGCTACGGACCGCTGCCGGATCTGGATGCGGTGCGGCCGTTCTATCGGTACCTGAGCCTGCTGATGGAGGTCCAGGGCGACCTGCCGCTGGCCGAGTGGATGCATGGGCCGCGCTGGCTGAGCGACGGAGGAACTGATCGATGAATGTCACCCTGGCCCATCCACTCGACGTCACCACCGCCGAGGCGCGTGCGATTCAGACCGAGCTGGCGGACCGGGTCAGCCTGGAGGACGACCCGCGTCTGCGCGACATTCACCTCGTCGCCGGCATCGACAACGCTTACGCCAGGACGGCCGCGCGGACGACCGCCTTCAGCGCCGTCGTCGTGATGAGCTGGCCGGAGCTGAAGGTCGTCGAAGTCGGCCAGGCGCAGCGGGAGATCACCTTCCCCTACGTCCCGGGGCTGCTCTCGTTCCGCGAGTTGCCGGTGATCATCGAAGCGCTGAGCGGCGTCGAATCGACGCCGGACCTCCTCATCTGCGACGGGCACGGCCTCGCCCACCCCCGTCGCTTCGGCCTCGCCTGCCACGTCGGCGTGGTCACCGGCATTCCGACGATCGGCTCGGCCAAGAAACCATTCGTGGCGAGCTACGACCCGCCGGACATGACGCCGGGCGCGCGGTCAGTGCTGCACATCGGACCCGAGCCGGTCGGGATCGCGCTCCGGACCTACTCGCGCCGCCGCCTGCCGCTCTTCGTCTCCCCCGGAGACCGGATCAGCATCGACACCGCCGCCGACCTCGCCTTCGCGATGACGCCGAAGGGTCTCCTTCCCGCGCCGCAGCAAGCCGCCCACAACACGGTGACCAGCATTCGCCGGAATTACATCGAACATGCCGCCGAGAACGAGAATCTGTAGGAGCGATCCCAACGTGGTCGCCCTCGTCGCGGGTCAACCGGTTTCGCCCTTCCCAACCCCCTGATACCATCATTCCGAGTGGATCGAGAGCCTGTCCTGAGCGTGCCGAAGGAAATCTCTCTGCCGAACGCAAGCGAGCGCCGGCCACGCTGGACGAGCGCTGCCCACTCGCACCCCGCCCCGCCGTCATGCTGAGCGGCGACGCCCGAAAGCCTGGCCTGCGGCACCGAATGGCCATCTCCGCGCGCAGCGCGTGCCCGCTCCCGTCATCGTGAGTGCAGTCGAACCATCTCCTGCCGCAG
>JAICKJ010000015.1 GCA_025928015.1 Thermomicrobiales bacterium | reverse complement strand
GGCGCGGCGCTGTTAGCGGTGCCCGGCTGGATGATTCGCGGGTACCAGCAGGCCAACGCGGGCGATCTCGCGGCCGCGCTGGCGTTCAATGCGCTCGTTGCGCTGGTGCCGACGATGTTCCTGCTCATCTCCGTCGCCGGTCTCTTCCTGAAGATCAACAAGGTGCTGGTCGTAACGATGTACGCCAGCTTCTGGGGGCTGCCGCACGGGGCGGCGCAGGAGGCGCTGGAGACGGCGCTCACCGCCCGGAACAACAGCGGCTGGTTCGGCGCGATCAGCCTGATCGGCTTCGCCTGGGTCGGCACCGGCTTCGTCAGTTGCCTGGCGCGGTGCATGAACCGGATTTACGGCGTGCGGAACGCCGGCTTCGTCAAGGAGAAGCAACGCGGCTTCTTCATCATCCTCGTCTTCGCCTTCTTTTTCCTGCTCTCGCTGCTCACCTCGATCGCGCCGACGTTCTTCGTCAATCAGTCCGACCTGCCCTACTACTTCGAGCAGTGGGCGTTGCGGGCCTTGCAATACCAGGTGGTTGGCTATCTTCTCGCGCTGCTCTCCGCGTTGATGCTCTTCCTGATCCTTGACCGGACGGTGCCCAATGCCGGGCAGCATCTCGCGGACGTCTGGCCCGGCGCGCTCCTCGCGGCGGCGCTGTTCGTCCTGATGGCGCAGGCATTTCCGATCTACATCCGCATGCTCGGTGGCGCCAACCGCTACGGCGTCGTCCTCGGTCTCGTCTCGCTGCTGGTCGCCTGGTTCCTGGTGCTGGCGCACGTGATGCTCTTCGGCACCTACGTCAACGCGACCTGGCAACGGCATCGCCGCCGGCGGCTGCGCCAGCGCCGACAGGTCGAGCAGGCGATCCGCGAGCAGCGGGAGATGGTCGGCGCCGGCGCGCAGGCCGGCGGCCGGTAGATCCCTTTCGCATCCACCGCGCATCGGCGAGAATCAGCGCCGGAAAAGGGGGATGCGGCATGACCGAACAGACGGGGATCATCGCCGAGCAGCAGGACTACTACCGGGCGCGCGCGGCCGAGTACGACGAGTGGTTCGAGCGGACGGGTCGGTACGATCACGGACCGGAGCTCAACGACCGGTGGCGCCATGAGGCGGATGAGGTCCGCGCGGCGCTCCGGGACTCCGGCATTGATGGCGACGTGTTGGAGTTCGCTGGGGGCACCGGCATCTGGACCCTGGAGCTGGCCCGGCGGGTGGCGTCGGTCACCGTCGTCGACGCCTCGGCCGAGATGATGGCGATCAACCGGCAGAAGCTGGCGGACGTCGGGCTCGCCGGGAACGTGACGTACCAGCAGGCGGACATCTTCGCCTGGCGGCCGAGGCGGCGCTACGACGCCGTCTTCTTCGGCTTCTGGATCTCGCACGTCCCGGACGAGCGGCTGGCGGAGTTCATCGCCACGGTTCGTGCGGCGCTGAAGGCGGGCGGGCGTGTCTTCTACATCGATAGCAAACGTGAATCGAGTGGCACCGCCGCCGACCAGCCGCTCTCGGAACCCGAAAATCCGGTCATGACCCGCCGGCTGAACGACGGACGCACCTGGCGCATCTACAAGCTCTTCCGGACACCCACCGAGATGGAACGCGCCTTCCGCGCGGGCGGCATCGACCTGACCGTGCGCGAGACGGCGACCTATTTCCAGTACGGCGTCGGTACGGTGGGGGAGGCGCCGGAGTGAACTCAGGCGCTCAACGGACGAAGTCTCTCCGGGACTGAGAAAGATATGGGTCGTGTTGAGTGGAGGGAGTTCGCACATGAACAGCGCTTTGACGGAGATGTTCCGGCAGAATCGCTGGGCGAATCTGCAGTTGCTGGACCTCGTCGCGGGTGTCGACGAGGCGGTGCTGAGTGCCGGCGAGCCGGGCACCTACGGAACCGTCGGCGACACGCTGCTCCACATCGTGCGCTCCGAGGAAGGCTATCTGCACCGTTTGCGCACCGGTCTGCCGCGGCCCCGCGACAGCCGGGACAGCGAGTTTCCGGGCATCGCCGCGTTGCGGGAGCGGGCGGCGAAGAGCGGTGACGGGCTGGTCGAGGTCGCGGAGGGTTTTCAACCGGGCGCGACCTACCCCATCGATTGGGAGGACGGAAAAGTCTACGACGTGCCGGCGGAGATCCTGCTGGTCCAGGCATTCAACCACGCCACCGAGCACCGTTCCCAGATCATGACGATCCTCAGCCAGCATGGCGTCGAGGTGCCCGAGCTGAGCGGCTGGACCTACTTCGAGGAGACGGCGCTCCGGTAGCTCCGCGTGGTCGGGCACGATGGTCCGGGGTTCCGAAGGTTCGTCATCAGTTCAGGGCAACCCGCCTCTTCGGCCGCCTCAGGCGGCCGAAGAGGCGGAGCAGCCGGGGCTCGATCCACTTCTGGTAGACGATGCCGGTGAAGACGACGATGAGGCCGATGAAGACCAACCCGAGCGTTATCTCGCCGGCGTCGTGGAGATTGCGCAGCACGAGATAGCAGATGAGTCCGTACGTGCCGCTGGCGCCGAAGACGAGGAAGATCGTCGACTGGAGCCAGACGCTGGCGATCACGGTCGCCAGGTAGAGGACCAGGAAGCCCAGGGCGAGCCCGAAGCTGTCGTTCACCAGCCCGAGGACCATGAGGTTGATGAGCAGCACGGTGTGTCCGGTGAGGAAGAGCCAGCGGTCGAATGCTGGCGCGCGACCGCGCCGCGCCAGCATCCCGGCGCCGATCAGGATGGCTCCCGCCGCGGCGCCGGCCCACAAATCCGCGTCGTGCCACGACCACTTGCCATCGTGCCGCGTCCACCGCGTGAGGTCGGCGGCCAGAAGCCAGCCCCAGAGGCCGGTCAGAAGCAAGGTCGGCCCGAATCGGGTGCGCCGAGCCGCCGCCACCGAGGCCGCGATGCTGGCCGCCTCGATAATCAACCACGCCGCTTGCACGCGCGAGTGGAACTCCCCGGTGTCGTAGCTGCTCAGCCTCTCCGGCAGGAAGCCGGTCAACCGCAAGAGCGTGTAGACCAGCAGCGGCACGGCACCGGTGCCGGCGAGGATGAGCAGGTTGCCGGGCAGCGCCGACCGGTAGTTGCGGCGCAGAATCGCGCCGACGAGCCAGAGACCGCCGACCGCGAGCGTCGCCCAGGCGAATTGCCCCGCGAGGGAATAGGCATCCCAGGAGAGCGCGAGAAAGATTGTCACCGCCAGGAGAATGAGGAATCCGCCGAGGTACATCAGGACGGCGCCGAAGGAGATGGGTGTCTGCCGGGAGCTCGCGTCGCCAGGCCCGGCCGCCTCGAATCGTTCGATCGCGGTTCCTTGCTCGGACGTGATTAAACCGGCGGCGATCCAGCGTCGCAGCCGGTCCGTCAGCGCGGGATCACTCACATCAGGTGTCGCGGTCATGGTCTTCCCCACGGCATCCATTGCCGGCGCTGCTGCTGTTTCGTTAGTTTGGCGTCCCATTGCCACGACCGCGCACATTTTGCCCTGCCGGGAACTCGCGTGGATCAGACGGGAGCATAGATGCCCCAATGCGCGGATTCAAGGCGATGCGCGCCGTCGCAGCCGGTCCAGATTCCGCGCCACGTCGCGAAGCTGCTGGGGCGCGTGCGGCGTGGGCTGATCATGCTCATCGAGTGTCCATTGCAGCTCGCTCAGGGCGCCCACGCGAGCGAACCCATCGAGCATCGCGACGTCCTCGTCTATGAGCGGGCCATCGGAGGCGAGATAGTCGCGCCAGAAGGCAGGGGGATCGACATCCGGCGCATAGGCGGCCCGCGCCACCTCCCAGGCGACGGGTGCGACGTGGCAGTCGTCCCAGTCGATGACGGCGGCCAGCCGGTCGCCCAGAAAGATCAGGTTGCGAGGGTTGAAGTCGCCGTGGACGACGGCGCGCGGCGTCAGACGCCCGGCCGCCTGCAGCGCGTCGAGCCACCGGTCCAGCGCGGCGATCTCCCGTTCGATCGCCGCGCTGAGGGACGCGAATTCGGCCGAGCCGCCAAATGTCCCGGCGAGGATGGGCTTGACCTCGGGCCAGACCCAGCGCGGTCGCTCGTCGATGGAGTGAAAGCCCGGTCGCTGCGGGAGGCGCAGATGCCCGGCGGTGAAACGGTGGATCCGGGCGAGCATTTCCGCCGACGCCCGGGCGCGGATCGTGGCCGGGACATCGACGCCGCTGGTCCCCGGAACGAACGGGAAGAGCGAGAGAAGGAATCCCTGGGCGGTCTGAATCGTTTCGCCGTCGCATCCAGGTAGTGGCGCGATGACGACGGCGATCTCCTCGTGCAACGCGCCCACGACCGCGTGCTCCCAGGCGATCTGTGCCCTGGTTCGCTCGGGCCGGCTGACGCGCAGGATGAAGGCGCCGTCGGCCGTATCGAGGCGCCACGATTGGTTCAACAAGCCGCTGCCGAGGTACGTCGCGTCGGTGGCGCGGAGGCCGAAGCGGTCACCGGCGATGGCGGTCACCGCGTCGGGTGTCAGCCAGAGCGGCTGCCAGCCCCAGATGTCGCCGTTCCAGTAGTGGGTCCGCTCGGGAGAGAGGTCGCCGATCCGCCGCGCGGGCATCGCCTCACTCCGGGAGCGGGCCGACCGTGTCCCAGGCGGAGAGGTCGACGTCCGGCACCGGCGCGATGGTGATGATCGTGAAGGTCAGCACCGTGCAACCCTCCTCCAGGTGCCCGCCCATCGCGACCTTCGTGTCGGAGAAGGTGACGTGGGCGTGGACACGGCCGCCGAGGATACCGCCGGTGACGGTGAGGATGTCGAACGGGCCCTCGCCGCGAACGAAGGCGTTCTCCGGCGGCAGCGCGGCCGTGCTGACGACGTGAAAGTGGTAGGCGCTGAGCGAGCCGACGCCGCCGAGAATGACGCCATTGCTGATCCCGGCGCGCGCGACCGCCTCCCGCAGGCCGAGCAGCAGGTCGTCGCCGGGATCGAGCCGGACGAGAACGGCCCGGTCGAGCCGGGTTTCGGTGACGATCATCGTTGGTCCTCCCCCTCATCCAGTGCCTGATCGATCGCCGCCTTCGTGACCGCTTCGACCTCCGGCGCGAAGCGCGATGGCAGACCGAAGTAGGGCGTCGAGCCATCCGGCTCGTAACCGCCCTCCGTGAGCTGCTGCCTGGTGACGACGTAGCCGATCGCGCCGTTACTGTAGGGCAGCGGCAGCGTTCCCGGGCGACGCTCCTTGATGTGGGCGCCGTAGGGCATCGTTACCTCGGCGTCCATCGCCAGCAGCGTCAGGTCTGGCCCGATCGACAGCCGCAGGATCTCCAGCGGGATGCGCGGTTGCAGCCGGGACGGGTCGGCCAGCAGCAGCCGGCTCCATTCGCCGAGAATGCCGTCCGCGTCGCGCGTCCGCTCCAGTTCGCCAACGGTCGGCACGCGCTCCATGGGCAGCGCCGCGGTGACCTGCCGACTGAGGATCGTGCCGGGCCCCAGTGGCCGCATCGGCTGGTCCAGCACCGCGCGAACATCGGCGGCGAGCTGGTGGCCGATCGCGGCGACATCGTCGTCGTTCAGCTCCCGGCTGCCGCGCTCCCGGGTCGGGCGTGGATTGATGTCGCCGCAGCAGCCTTGCAGGAAGGCGACGACCGCGCCGGGCGCGTCGCTCGTGGCGATATCCGCGCACATCGCGCCGGGAAATTCCGAACTTGCGTAGGGATCCATCGTGGTGGTCGGGTGACAGGCGAGGTGGGCGAGGATGGCCCGCGTCTCGCCCGATGCGGCGCGAATGCGGAGGACGGACAGGTCGCGATCGACCGGGCCGTCCGGATTCTGGTCGATGACGACCTCCTCGCCGCGCCAGACGCGCCGGTTGATGCCGATCTCGCTGCGGCCGTCGCCGCGCTCGATCGTGGCCGGCTCGCGTTTCGCCCAGGCCATCTCAATCGCCGCGAAGAGCTGTGTTTCGAGGAAGGCGAGATAACGCGGATCGGCCGCGCCGAGCGAGGGCGCGAACCGGGTGCTGGTCTGCGGCCCGCTGTGGGTGTGCGTCGCCTGGAGGATGATGTGGTCCACCGGAACTGGCCAGTGTGCCGCGATCTGCCGCCGCAGCGCTCCGGTCCGTTCCGGCGCCCAGAAGAGGATGTCGGCGACGACCAGCAGGGCGTTGCCGCCGCCCGGCGCGGGATCGGTGAAGGTGAAGGCGCGCAGCTTGAGCGGCCGCGTGACACCTTGCGACAGACCTGACCGGGCGGCGAAGCCGGCCAGCGGCACCGGGAACGCCGGGGTGATATCGATCTCCGCCGCGCCGGCGAGCAGAGGGGTGTTCATCCGCGCGATGCTACCGGCACGGGATGTGTTGGTCAATGGTGAGCATCGCATCGGCGCAGGAACATGTCACGCAAGGTCGATCACGGTGCGGCCGAACGGCAGATCGAGCGTCAGGAGGACGGCCGGGAGTCCGGCGTGCGTGGCATGCTCGATCTCGATTCCTTTGCCGCCCGCCGTCGCGGCCGAAATGGGCGTGCCGGTGGCCGGTTCCGTCAGCGCGATCGTGACGGAGGCGACCGCTGCCGGTGTCGTGATCTCCAGGCGTGGCGGACCGCCGGCGCGGGGAACGACGGAACAGCCGATATCCCGGCGGTGCCGGGTCCAGGCGTTGATTTCCGCGCTCGTCCACCATTCCAGCCCGCGTTCGCGGCCCAGGTCGATCGTCGCCAGCATCGCTTTGACCACCTCCGGCTTGGTGTGGAGATGGACCTGGTGGAAGAGGAAGTGGGCGACGCCGTGGTGGCGACGGGCCTGCTCGATGGTCGTCGATGCCAGCCAGGGCGGCGCGGTGAGCCAAAGGTCCTGGAACTGGAGCGGGATTTCGATGACGTCGATCTTGTCGCCCGTCGCCGCGTCGAACGGGAACCAGGGCAGGCAGGAGCCGTGGGGATAGCCGACATTGCCCTTCTTGCTCGGTCCCTTGCACTGGTCGGCCTGGATACCCTCGTCGACCAACCAGTGGAAGAACTCGACCTCGCCCTCCCAGCGGAGGTAGTGGTTCTTGTTCGAGACGAAGCCGTCCGCGCCGCTCTCGGCCCGCACGAACGCCGCTTGTGTCGCCAGATGCTCGCGGCCCCACGCGCCGCCGTTCTGGTCGAACGCGTTGTAGTGCAGCGCCAGCTCGTGCCCGCCCTCGCGGATGCGGTCGAAGGTGGCGCGCTCGTAGCGATCCGGATAGGTCGGGCCCCACATGTGGCACCAGGTCGAGTGAATACCGGCCCGCGCCAGCAGACGCAACGTGGTGTGCGCGGAGGCGTCGATGTTGAGGTCGGAGTCGTGCGAGATCAGCCCGACGGCGGGCAGGCGGCGCGGCCAGGCCCAGATCGATGCCAGTAGCTGGCCGGCGGCGTGGGCGGCCCAGTGGATCGCCCGGAGCAGCAGGTCGCGCAGCTCGTCGGCGATGGGATGGGCGAACCATGGCGTATCGCCGGCGGGATAGGCGTCGTCCCGGCCGGGACACGCTGGCGCGTCCACCGGCACGGGCATCTGGAACCGGTCGTGATCCCAGGCGAGGACGACGCCGTCATCGGTCTTCAGAATCCCGTCGTCGATCGGCGCGGTGCCATCGGGCGCTGGCGCGCCATCTTCGTGAATCGACCGGCCGAGCTGGATGCGCAGCACCGAGGCCGGGATATCCGGCCCGATCGCGACGGTCGCGCCCTTGCCCGGCCGGTTGATCACCACGGCATCACCACGCGATTCATACGTGGAAGGCTCTGTCAGCCCGGCCATGGCCGTGCCCGTGGTCGCGTGCAACGCGCCGCCCGCGAAGACGTGCAACGGATGCGTGATGGCGCTCGCGATGGGGTGGTCCGGTTGCCGCGCGATTACGAACCCGCCCGGATCTCCGTCCCGCGTGGTTGCCCCGAGCACGCGCTCCAGCCCCCAGGTGCCGCCGGTCGCGACCAGGGCGCCGCCCGTCTCGACGAACCGGGCGACGGCGTCCTGGGCGTCGCGGGCCAGGCGTCCGTCACCGGCCAGCAGTAGCACCTGTGTTTCGGGGGTGAGTGTCGCGAGGTCTGGCGCCGCGACGCGCCGCCAGGCGAGACCGGCCTGGGCGACGATCTCTTCCGCGTAGCGGCTCGCGGTTCCGGCCGTGAGGATGGCGATCATGGGTCTCCCGTCAGTGTGGTGGCTGGATTCAATGGGCTGCGTGCGCGGCCGTCACCGCGCCGCTCGCGTAGGCGGTGACGACCTTGCGGATCGCGGCGGCGATGTCCCGCACGTCGTCATCCGTGTAGCGCTCGTTGATCGGGACCGTGAACATGGCGCTGCCCATCCGCTCCGCGTTCGGGCAGAGGCCGGGTTGGTAATCCGTGTAGCTGCGCGTCGTGTAGGGCGAGTCGAACGGGAAGTGGGAGGTGCCGTAGGTCTTGCCTTCGGCGAGGGCCGGCGTCAGGTAGAGCGGCGTCACATACCCGGCGCTGGCCGGGATGCCCTCCATGGCGATCGCCGCGCAGAGCTCCCCGACGCTGGCGCCAGCTTTTGCCGCGTCGACATTGACCGGGAAGAGCCAGAAGACCGATTCGCCGTCGCCGGGCAGCGCCGGGATGCTGATCCCGGGCAGATCCTCGATCAGGGAGGTCAGCAGGTGACCGGCGTGACGCCGGTCCGCGATCACGTCATCGAGCTTGGCGAGCTGCGCGCCGGCGACCGCGCCCTGCAGCTCGGTCATGCGGTAGTTGACGCCGTAGAAGAGGTGCGTGCGGATTTCGCCGTCGCGCGGCCACCCCTTGTCGGCGAAGAGACGCATGCGGCGGGCGAGCGCGCCGTCACGGGTCGCGGTCAGACCGCCATCGCCGCTGGTGATGTGCTTGGATTGCTGGAGGCTGAAACAGGCGATGTCGCCGAACGTGCCGACCCGGCGGCCGTGGTAGGTCGCGCCGTAGGCCTGGCTGCAATCCTCGATCAGGGGGATGCCGTTGTCCCGCGCGATCGCCAGCAGCGGATCGAGATCGGCCGGCTGGCCGAAGAGGTGGACCGCGATGATCGCCCGCGTGCGGTCGGTCACGTTCGCCGCGACCGACGCCGGATCGATGCACCAGGTGACCGAATCGACATCGGCGAAGACCGGCACCGCGTTCTGGGCGATGATCGGGATGACCGAGCCAAAGTCGGTGATCGGCGTGACGATGATCTCGTCGCCCGGATTCGGATCGATCGCGGCGACCGCGAGGTGCAGGGCGGAGGTGCCCGAGGTCGAGGCGACGACGTGGGGCACGCCGAGCCATTCCGCGAAGCCGGCTTCCAGGGCCGCCACTCTGCTCGCCGGCGTCATCGTCCGGTTCAGGCGCCCGGACTGGAGCACGGCTTCAACCGCCTGGATCTCCTCCCGCCCGATCGTGCGCCCGTCGGCGTTGGCGACCGATGGCAACGGCGCCGTCCGCACCGGTGTGCCGCCGAATCGTGCCAGTGATGTCATTGCGTTCGCTCCCTTGTGAACTGTTGGCCGCTGCCGGCCCGGCGGGTCGCTACTTGACCGACCCGATCATGACGCCCTTGGCGAAGTGCTTCTGCAGGAAGGGGTAGACGAGCAGGATCGGGAGGGTCGCGACGATGATCGCGGCCATCTGGATCGTCTGCGGCGGTGGCTGGTGCTCCAGCATGAACTGGGTGTCGCCGAGCGCGGCGTTCGGCTGATTGAGGATCACGATCTGCCGCAGCACGACCTGGATCGGCCACTTGGCGGGGTCGTTGAGGTAGAGGATGGCCGAAAAGTAGCTGTTCCAGTGGCCGACCGCGTAGAAGAGCGCGAAGGCGGCCAGCGCCGGCTTCGAGAGCGGCAGGATGATCTTCCAGAAGATCTGGACCTCGTTGGCGCCGTCGAGCAGGGCTGCTTCCGTCACCTCGTCCGGGATGCTGAGGAAGAACTGGCGCATGACGATGAGGTTGAAGGGGCTGATCGCGCCGGGCAGGATCAGGGCCCAGAGCGAGTTGATGAGCCCGAGCTCCTTGACCACCATGTAGCTGGGAATCAGGCCCGGGCTGAAGAGCATCGAGAAGATGACGCCGAGCAGCAGTGCGCGGCGGCCGAAATGCGGCCGGGTCAGGGCGTAGGCCATCGTTGAGGTGAAGGCGAGATTGACCAGCGTGCCGCCGATCGTGATGAAGATGCTGATCTGGAGCGACTGGCGGAAGGCGTGCGATTGGAAAATGTACCGGTAGGCGTCGAGCACCCACTGCTGGGGCCAGAAGATCACGTCGCTGCGCAGAAAATCCGCCAGTGAGGAGAACGAGATCATGGTGATGTAGAAGAACGGAAAGAACATCGCCGCCGCGATGAGCGCGAGGACGACGTAGTTGAACGCGTCGCCGATGCGCTCGCCTCGTGATGCGTATTTCAGCATGTCCGTTCCCCCCGCAGGCGTCGATGCATCAGAACAACCCCTCATCGCCATAGCGCTTGGCCAGCCGGTTGGCGCCGACGATCAGGATGAGGCCGATGACGCCCTTGAGCACGCCGACCGCGGTGGCGAAGCTGTAATCGCCGTCCTGAATGCCCTTGAAATAGACATAGGTGTCGAGCACATTGCCGACGTGCATGGTGAAGGTGTTGAGCATGAGGAAGATCTGCTCGAAGCCGTTATCCAGCACGCTGCCGAGCCGGAGGATGAGCAGGATCACGATGGTCGGGCGCAGGCCGGGCAGGGTGATGTCGCGGATGCGCTGCAACCGGCTGGCGCCGTCGAGGAGCGCCGCTTCGTAGAGCTGGGGATCGATGCCGGCGAGCGCGGCGAGGAAGATCACGGTGCCCCAGCCGGCCTCTTTCCAGACGACTTCAAGCACGACCAGCGGCGCGAACCAGTACGGATTGATCAGGAAAGGCACCGGCGCCATGCCGAAGAGCTGGCCGAGCGCGTTGTTGAGCACGCCCTCGCTGCGCAGGAAGAGCGTCGCGATGCCGATGACGACGACCCACGAGACGAAGTGCGGCAGATAGACGATCGACTGGATGACCCGCTTGTACGACTCCCGGCGCACCTCGTTCAGCATCAGCGCGAGGAGGATCGGGATGGGGAAGGCGAAGCCGATCTGCAGGAACGAGATGTAGAGCGTGTTGCGGAGGACGGTCCACACTTCGGGATCGGCGAAGATGCGGCGGAAGTTCTCCAACCCGACCCACGGACTGTCCTGGATGCCGAGGAACGGGCTGTAATCCTTGAATGCCAGCAAAATGCCGAACATCGGCACGTAGCGGAAGATGAGGAAGTAGAGGACGCCCGGCAACAGGAGCAGGTAGATGAAGCGCTCCCGCCAGAGCCGTCGCAGCAGCCGCCGGCGCGAGCTGGGGCGCTCGTATGGAATGGCGCGATGGTCGGTCGCGACGGCGACCGGTTTGCGGAGTGTCGCCTCTTTCATGCGCGCGGCCTCCAGGGTTCAGGTGCGGCCAGGACTCATTTGACGGGAGCCGTCGCGGGCTGTGAACGTGCCCGCTGAATGAGGCTGGTGACGAGTGGGCCGCCGCCCGGCGCTCGGTCGATCCGGACCACGTCATGCCCGGCCGCGTGCGCGATCTCCAGCCGCGCCCCGCTGGCATCGCCATGGAAGGCGAACGCGCCGAGGTCGTCCGTTGGTCCCCCGAGCGTCGGGTGCAGGACGGTGGCGACCAGATAACGGTCCGCCGGCGTCAGTTCGGCGCGGAGATGGGTGCCGAATCGTTCGGCGCCGGGATAGTGATCGTGCCGAATCTGGATGGGAGAGCCAGCGCCGGTCCGCAACCTGACCGACGCGTGCGGTCCGGCGATGGCGAACGATGTTCCGCGGACGTCATCGATGGTGGCGCCGACCGCGAGGGGCGTCCCGTTCGCGGTCACCGCGTGGGTGGTGTGGACGAGCAAGGTCAGACGGTCGGCCACGGCGGCCGGGATGATGTCGTCGACGATGAGCACATAATCCGGCTTGGCGAAGAGGACGTGCCGGTGCCAGCGTTCCAGACGGCCTTCGTAGGCGGCCGTGGCGTCGCCGGTGACGAGATCGATGTCTTCTCCCAGCTCGGCGGCGATGATCCGGCCGTGCCCCCGGGTCAGTTGCCCCTCGTCGTTCACCAGCAGCGCGTTGTGCCCGATGGTGGCGTTGGTGAAGACGTGCTCCGGCCCCGGCGTGTAGTTCTGGTAGCCGGGATCGCAGATCAGCCAGTCGCCGCCGGTGTTGAGGATGAAGTGGTTCTGGTCGAAATGATTGTGCCCGACCGCGGACGGACTTGACGTGAAGGCGACGAGCGTGTCGTCATCGCCGAACCCGGTGCGTAGCGCGGCCCAATCGAACGGCGTGAAGCGTCGTGACCGCGGGAAATCGAGCGCGGCGGCCGAAGGCGAGGGAAGGTCGCGTTGCAAATGCGGGAACAGGGCCGCTCCATCGACCGAGCTGCGCTGGACGAGCCAGGCGGCGCGACGATCCTCGTACTCGTTGTAGTGCTGAAGCATCAACGCGCCGGGATCGGATTCGAGATAGCGCGCGTCGGAGAGATTGGCGAATCCGCCCGCGCCGCCCCGGAGGTAGAGATAGAGGTCAGGCAGCGTTTCGCGCATGAACGGGGACCGCAGCAACGTGTCGTCGCCGGTCACGCGGCGGGCGGCACTGCCGGCCTTGAAGATCGTGCCGCAGGCATAGCTGGTGTAGACGAGCCCCTCGGTCGTCCCCGATTCCTCGCGCTGGGTCAGATACCACCGCAGCGCGTCCAATGGCTCGGTCACGTACTTGTCAAGGTAGGGAGTATCGTCGCCGATCGCCAGCGCGCCCAGGAGCATGCCGGCATTCATCAGGACCACGATGTTGTGGTCCAGGCGGTCGTGGAACCAGTAGCTCATGGGGCGCAGGCCGAGTTCGAGGATCGCCTCCTGGACCGTTGCCTGCTCGTCCGGTGACAGACGGTCGTGGAGCTCGTCGTAGGCGATCGCCGCGCCCATGGTGAAATGCGGCAGGCTGAGGTTGTTCGTCGCCTTGTCGTACTCGTGCCACTTCTGCCAGTTCGCGAGGGCGAGGAGGATCTGGGTCGCCTTGGCGGCGTACCGCTCCTCGCCGGTGAGCGACCAGGCCAGCGAGAGCGTCACCAGCTGCTGCTCGATCTCCCGCGAGAGGCGCGTCCAGAACGGGTAATCGGTGAAGCCGTAGGGCTGGGGCAATGGCTCCGGCTGGGCGAGCGGGTGGGGGAGTGAGAGCGGGAACGTCTCGCCGCTGATCTCGAACAGGATCTCCAGCGATGGTTCGGTGGCGAACAGATCGGCGCGGGCGAGGAATCCCGCCTTCGCGGCGCCCAGATCGAACTTCAGGCCGGCCACGTCCTCGCCGGCGAGCAGCGCGCGGCGCGCGGCCAGCTCGTCCGTGGTGAAGCGCAGCCGTGGGTGACCCGCCAGGAAGGACACGGGTTGCGGTTGCGGCGCCAGGACGGTGACAGGGAGCGCGCGCTGGCCGCCATCGCCGCGTCGCAGATGAAGGGTTGTCGTGCCAGGGAACACGCCCCGCGCCATGCCTTCCGGCGTGACGGCAACGATGGCCGGGTCGTCACTTGTGAACGTGGACTCGTGAGGATCTGCGCCACGTGGGACCAGCGACGCGGTTTCGCCGGTGTCGAGCACGGAGATGAGCGGTCGGTCCAATTGCACCGGGGGAGCACTCCTCGGGAGGAACGCGGCGCTCGCGAGACCGCGAGCGCCGCGCTCCGACGCTCGCTTAGCCTTGCATGTTCTTGAGTCCGTCGTTGATCTCCTGGATGTAGGCTTCGCCGCCCCTGGACTTCCACTCGCTGACCATGTCGTCCCAGGTGTCGAGCTTGCGTTGGCCGGCGACCATCTTCGTCTGCTCGTCGGAGAGGAACTGGGTGAGATCCGTGCCCTTGTCCTCGAAGGTCTTCGACTGCACGCCGATGGTGGGATTCGTGTATCCCTTGGTCTGGGTCCACATATCTTGCAGCGCCTTGGCCCATGCGCCCATGATCGGCTCTTTGGTGTAGCCCTTGGAGTAGTCGAGATCCGACGGTTTCGGCACCCAGGCGGTCCCACCCACCAGATATTCGTTCGGCGCGAGTCCCTGCGGGTTGGTGGTGCCATCCTTGGGAACGATCTTGCCGTCGACCACGTCGTAGCCCTTGCCTTCGCCGCCCATCAGCCAGTCGTAGTCCTTGTTCTGCGGCGTCTGTTGATCCGCGGGGTAGAACGTGCGACGGAAGTCGAGCATGTCGAGGATGGCCTTGGTCTTGTCCTTGTCCTTGGCCAGCTTCGCCGAGAAGGTGGTCAGGCCGGAGAAGCCGGCGGTCGCCAGAAACTCCTGCGCGCCGTCCGGCGCCTTGAAGGGCGGGATCGGGACCGGCCTGGCGCCCGGATCGATCTGCAGCAGACCGGCCATGTAGTCCTGCGACATGCCGCGTGGCGCGCCGATGAAGATGCCGGCCTTGCCGGAGTAGAACTCCTTGTTCGTCGCGGCCCAGTCCATGACGGCGAAGTCGCGGCTGACCGCGCCCTCGGCGTAGAGCTCGGCGAGAAACTGGATCCGCTCCTTCGAGGCATCGGTGATGCTGCCCAGCAGCAACCGTCCCTGATCGTCCTTGTGCAACCAGGAATCCGGGTCCCACCAGGCGCCCATGGCGTACGACGGGTTGATCGTCTGACCCATGGCGATGCCGTAGGTCTTGCCGGCGCCGCGGCCGGAGGGGTCCTGCTTGGTGAAGGCGAGCGCGACCTGCTTCAGCTCGTCGTAGCTGGTCGGCATCTTCAGCCCCAGCTTGTCCAGCCAGTCCTGCCGGATCGACGGCGTGAGCGAGTACGGCGGGTAGTATTGCGGGATCGCGTAGACCTTGCCATTGACGCGGCCGGCATTGAGGGTCAGCGACGGCACGAGCTTGAAGCTCGGATACTGCTCGATGAAGTCATCCAGCGCGAGGAACGCGCCCTGCCCCGCCCACTTGTAGAAGTTCGAGTCGCCGGGCGAGTACATGATGTCCGGGATGTCGCCCGAGGCAACGACGGCCGTCAGCTTTTCGGTGTAGCTCGCCTCCGGCACGAAGGTCGGCTGGTAATTGACGTCGAACCGCTCGTTGATCATCTTGAGACCGGGGCCATCGCTGGGGGGCGGGTTGCCGTAGGTGTGGTCGATCGCCGTGATCTTGGCCGTGTCAGCGGCGAACGTGGACCCGGTCGATGCGGCGGCCGCGGCCGCCGCGCTGCCGGCGATGACGAACATCCGTCGGGATATCGTGCGCGAGTGTCGGGAATTCGTGAGCATTGTGTTCCCTCCTCGATGCGTCCGGACGATCCCAGGCTGCCCCGAGTATCCGGTTTTCCGAACCGCGGGATGGCCGCCCCGTTTGTTAGTATCGTGAACTATTCTCGATCCTAGCACCGCGTCAGAAAACATGTCAACACGCCATTCGGGTGGCTCCGCCAGCCTCAGAGGTCCCGGGCGGGACGGTAATATCGGACGGCGAACAATGTCCGCCGGTCCTGCCGCGGTCAGCGTTGCACCGGCGCCGTTGCGGCGGGCGTGCTCAGCGCCACGAAATGGCCTGGGGCGATCTCGACCAACGGCTCGGGGTCGATCGACGCGTGCTGACCGGCGGCGGTCTCGAACGGTGGGAGCCGGGTGCCGTCCGGCTCGTCGCGGACCGACAGCATGGCGGAAAGCAAGCGGCGCGTGTACGCATGCGCCGGGGCGGAGAAGATCTGCGCGGTTGGCGCCATCTCGACGATGCGACCGCGATACATGACCGCGACGCGGGTCGCGAGGTGCTCCACCACGGCCAGGTTGTGGGAGATGAAGAGCATGGCGAAATCGAGCTGCTCCTGCACATCTTGCAGCAGATTGAGAATCTGGGCCTGGATGGAGACATCGAGCGACGACGTCGGCTCGTCGCAGATGAGCAGGTCGGGGCGCAGGGCGAGGGCGCGCGCGATCGCGATGCGTTGCTGCTGGCCACCGCTGAACTCGTACGGATAGCGTTCGGCCATCGCCGCGTTGACGCCGACCAGCTCCAGCAGCTCCCGGGCGCGGGCGCGCCGCTCCCGCCGGTTGCCGCGGCCATGCAAGCGCAGCGGCTCCGCCACATTGTCCTGGGCGTTGAAATGCGGCAGCAGCGAGCTGAACGGGTCCTGGAAGACGATCTGCATGCGGGCGCGCAGCCGGCGCATCTCCCGGCCGGAGGCGGTCAGCACGTTGACGCCATCGAAGCTGACCTCGCCGCTGGTGGGTTCGTGCAGGCGCAAGACCAGGCGAGCGAGCGTCGATTTGCCGCTGCCGCTTTCGCCCACCAGGCCGAGCGTTTCGCCCCGCGCGAGGGTGAAGGTGACATCATCGACCGCGGTCATCCGCTCGCCGCCGGGGAGGAGAAATGTCTTGCCGAGATGCCGGACCTCAAGCATGGAGCGCCGCCCCTTCGGTCGCCTTCCAGCACGCGACGTTGTGATCCTGGGCGATAGGGGACAACACCTGCGGCTCGATCCGGCACCGGTCTTCGGCCAGCGGGCACCGCTCCGCGAACGGGCAGCCGGGCGGGAGAAAGGCGAGATTGGGCGGGTTGCCGGGGATCGGCCGCAGACGCCGCTCGCCCATGCCGATTTCCAGCGACGAGCCGAGCAAACCGCGGGTGTATGGGTGGCGCGGCGTCTCCAGCAGGTTCGCGATCGGCGCCTGCTCCATGGCCTTGCCGGCGTACATGACGATGGCGCGGTCGCAGAAATAGCGGGCGACGCCGAGGTCGTGGGTGATCAGGACGATCGCCATCCCCGCGCGCTTCTTCGCCTTCAGGATGTCGAGAATCTGGCGCTGCAGCGTGACGTCGAGGGCGGTGGTGGGCTCGTCCGCGATGAGCAGCCTGGGTTGGCTGACGAGCGCCATGGCGATCATCGCCCGCTGGCGCATGCCGCCACTGAGCTGAAACGGGTACTGGCGCATGCGAACCTCGGGCCGGTCCAGGCCAACCTCGCCCATCGCCTCGATCGCGCGCTGGCGGGCTCCGGCCTGGTCGGTCAGGTGATGCCAGAGCAGATGCTCGGTGAGCTGCTTGCCGATCGTCATCGTCGGGTTGAAGGCGGTCATCGCATCCTGGAAGACGAACGCGATCTGACTGCCACGCATGCGCCGCAGCGTCGATTCGGGCAGCCGGAGCAGGTCCCGCCCTTCGAACAGCACGTTGCCACTGGTGATCCGGGCGTGCGCCGGCAGCAGACGCAGGAGGGAGCGGACGCTGACGCTCTTGCCGCTGCCGCTCTCCCCCACGATGGCGATCGCCTCGCCGGGCTGGATCTGGTAGGAGAGACCGTCAACCGCGCGCACCACCTGGTCGTTCCGGCGAAACTCGGTGCGCAAATCCCGGACATCGAGCAATGGGGCGGTCATGGGACTATTCTCGTGGGTCGAAGGCGTCGCGCAGGCCGTCGCCGACCCAGGTGAAGGCCAGCATGGTGACGGCGAACAGCCCGGTCGGCCAGACGATCATGTGGGGCGCGACGAAGATCCACTGGATCCCTTCCTGGATCATCGAGCCCCACGAGGGCGTCGGTGGTTGCACGCCGAGCCCGAGGAGCGCGAGACCCGCTTCGGCGATGATCGCCCCGGGAATACCAAAGCTCAGTGAGACAAGCAATGGACCAACCGCGTTCGGCAGGATGTAGCGGATACAGATTGTCCAGCCGCTGGCGCCCATGGCCTGGCCCGCTTCCACGAATTCGCGGACCCGGAGCCGCAGTACTTCGGCGCGGACCAGGCGCGCGGTCCCGACCCAGGAGCTGATGCCGATCGCGACGAAGATCGAGACCGGATTGCGGCCAAAGACGGTGACCAGAATGATGATCAGGAGATAGGAGGGGAAGACATAGAGGATGTCGGTGAGCGCCATCAGCCCCTGATCGACCCGGCCGCCGATGTACCCCGCCGTCATGCCGATCGCGATCGCGAGGAGCATCGCGACCGTCTCCGCCCCCACGGCGATGATCATGGCCGTGCGCAGGCTGTAGATCAGCCGGCTGAGGACGTCGCGCCCGATCTGATCCGTGCCCAGCAAGTGCCCGGCGCTGCCGGTCGGCAGACGCACCGCGGTGTAATCGGTCGTCGCGTAGTTGTAGGGAGCGATCAGCGGCGCGAGGATCGCGGCCAGCGCGAGCGCGGCGATGAAGACGAGGCTGACGGCCGCCAGCCGGTTGCGGCGGAATCGCCGCCAGGCACGGGCGCGCTGGCTCAGCGCCTTTGGCGACCGGGCCGCTTGCTGCCCGGTCGCTGCCGGCCGGGCGTTCACCGTCGCCATCTACCGCCCTCCCGTCGGGCCGAATCCGATGCGTGGATCGAGCAGACGATAGGCGATGTCGACGAGGAGGTTCGCGACCATCAGGATGAGCGCGAAGAAGATGGTCGCGCCCATCAGCAGCGGCATGTCGCGGGCGGCGGCGGCCTGGGCGAAGTAGAGACCGAGTCCCGGGATGGCGAAGATCGACTCGATGAAGACGGTGCCCGTCATCAACGCCGCCAGGTAGGGGCCGACGATGGTGATGAACGGGATCAGGGAGTTGCGCAGGGCGTGGCGCATGACCACGGCCGAAAACCCGCCGCCCTTGGCGCGCGCCGTGACGATGTAGTCCTGGCGCAGCGTCTCCAGCATGCTCGTCCTGATATACCGGGCCATGATCGCGATCGACGGCAGCGCCAGGGCCGCGACCGGCATGATGGTCTGCTTCACTCCGGGCCAGCCGGAGGTGGGCAGCCAGTGCAGGGCGCGGGAGAAGATCAGGATCAGGACGATGGCGAACAGGTAGCTCGGCAACGCCCGGCCGGAGGTGACGAGGAACATCGTGCTGTAGTCGATCCAGGTATTCTGCCGCACGGCGGCAATGACGCCGAGCGGCACCGCAATCAGCACGGCGATGGCGACCGCCATCAATGCCAGGCTGGCCGAGACCGGGAAGGCCATGGCGATGATGTGCTGGACCGTGAGGTTCGGATACTTGTACGACGGGCCGAAATCCCAGCGGATCGCCCCTTGCATGAAGCGCAGGTATTGCTTCCACATCGGCACCTGGGGGCCGTAGCGGGTCTGGAACTGGCCGATCGCCTCTTGCGCTTGCGACGGCGTGAGCTGGGTCGCGCCGCTGGTCACGCGCTGGATGTCCGCGAAGTTGCCCGGCGCCGCCTGCAACAGCAGGAAGGTGATCAGCGAGACGGCGATCACCGAGAGGACGATGCGGACCAGGCGCCAGAAGAGAAACCGGATCAAACTGCGACCTCGGACCCACTGGCGACCGGTTCAGCCGCCAGCGGGCGATAGGCGGAGGGTCTTACCCGTTCGTGATTGACTTGAAATAGTACGCGAGCCCGCCGGGCAGGAGGTTGATCCCCTTCACGGTCGGCTTCACCGCGTAGAAACTGCCGATGAAGAGGACCGGGATGAAGAGATAGGTCTCCTGGCGGATCTTCGCCGCCTGTCGCAGCAGCGATTGCTGCTCGGCGGGGTCGGCGCTCTGGAACGCCTTGTTCACCGTGTCGCCGTAGGTGATCGCCTCCTTCGAGGCATGCGCGGCCAGGTAGTCCTCCAACTGCTTGGTCTGCTCCGCGGGTTTCAGGCTGCTGTCGTTCTGGATCTTCTGGTACGCCGCCCAGTCGGCTGCCTTCATGCTGAATTGCTGCGTGAATTGTGGGCCCCAGAGGTTGGCGGCCCAGGTGCTCCAGGTTGGCGTCGAGCCGTAGGTGCCGAAGTAGAAGCCGACGGTGTTCTCGTCCTGTACCTGCCAGCGGCGCTCGACGTAGACACCGGTTTCGACGACGTCGAGTTTGACCTTGATGTTGAGGGTCTTGCCCCAGATGTCCGCCAGCGCCTCCATCTGCGGATTGGTGGAGGTGCACAGGATCTTCAGCTCCGGGAAGCCCTTGCCGTCGGGATAGCCGGCGTCGCTGAGGAGCTGTTTGGCCTGATCGGGGTCGAAGGGAATGTTGTCGGCCTGGTCCCACCCCTTGAGAGAATCCGGCACGAGCTGCGCGCCGGGCTTGGTGGCCGGGCTGGTCTTGGCGATCGCCTCGCGATCGAGCCCCAGCGCCAGCGCTTGCCGGACCTTCACATCCTCCAGGATCGGGTTCTTGCTGCGCAGCACCGCGAGATAGGCCACCGTGCCGCCGCTGACCGACACGACCTGCTTGCTCAACGTGGGATCGGCCTGGTAGCGAATCAGGTCAGCGAGAGGCAGGCTGACGATATCGACCTCGCCGGATTCATAGGAGACCGCCGCCGTGTCGAGCACGCCTTCGTAGAGCCGTGCCTGCACGGACTTCAAGCCAACGTTGGCGTGATCCCAATACGTCTCGTTGGCGGCGAGCGTGATCGAGGTGTTCACCGTCCAGGCCGTGGGTGAGAAGGGGCCATTGCCCACCCAGTTCTCCGGCAGCTGCCAGTCCTTCGGCTTGGCTTCGACGAGTTTGGGATTCATCGGCAGCATGGACGGATGCACGAGCAGCAGTGGAAACTCCGCGTTCGGATTTTCGAGCTGGATGTCGAGCTGTTGCGCGCTGGTGGCCTTGATGCCGACCTTGCTCCAATCGGTCAGGATGCCCGATTGATAGTCGACGGCCCCGACGATGCGCAGGATTGGCTGGTACGAATTGGCGCCGAGCGTGACGCCGGTTCCGCCCCCCTGGGGCGTCAGGAGTCGCTTGTAGGTCCACGCGAAATCCTGCGCCGTGACCGGATCGCCGTTCGACCAGGTGGCGCCCGACCGCAACGTGAAGGTGTAGGTCTTGCCGTCGGCGGAGACGTCCCACTTTTCCGCCGCGGCCGGCACGGCCTCGGTGCCGGACGGGCCGAGCGTGACGAGCCCTTCGAGCAGGGCGGCGGCCGCGAACCACATGCCGTTGGTCACGACCTGGGGATCGAGCACCGGAAAGTTCGGATAGAAGATGCGCAGTGCGCCAGCGGACTGTGCGCGTTGGCCGATGGCGCCGGTGAAACCGGGCGCGGCGAGCGCGGACGCCCCGCTCGCGACCACGGTCATGGCGCCTCCGATGGCGAGGGCGCGCCCCAGAAGCTGGCGGCGGGTCATGGCAAGCTGCGCGAATTCCTGCTGCCAGGGGACGGATGCTGCCGGCGATTGCTTCCGCATGGTTTCCTGCCCTTCTCACGACGTACCGTCGACCCGATCCGGGTCGCTCCTGGTCCAATTCGTTCGACAGTCGGACGGCCGTTGGCGGCGATCGCTCGCCACCCTTCCGGAAGGGTGCGGCGGACAGCCGTGTCGGGCCTCTGCGCGCGGAGATCGTTCTGTGCGCTAACTAAAAGACTGCGGCGATGGTAGCATCCGGACGAATAGCCGTCAACACATGCGCGCCTGGCGGCAGCCCGAACGGTGCTTGACAGCGCGGTGCGGCCTGATACGATGAGCTTTGTTCATGGGGCTAACCAAGAAGGCGGCCAGAGCGACGGAGCACGAACGGCAGGAGAACGGAATGAGCGAGCAGTTGGCGGTCGATGGCGGCAGGCCGGTGCGGACGGCGCCGTTTCCCGTCTGGCCGGTCTGGGGCGAGCGGGAGGAAGAGCTGCTGCTGGCGGTGCTCCACAGTGGGCACTGGGGCGAGCTCTCCGGTACCAACGTGGCGGAATTCGGCCAGGCATTCGCGTCCTTCCAGGGCGCCGCCTACGGCATCTGCGTGCCGAACGGGACGCTCGCGCTGGAGCTGGCGTTGCAGGCGCTCGGCGTTGGCGCGGGCGACGAGATCATCACGACCGCCTACACCTTCATCGCCACCGCCAGCTCGGCCTTCGCCGTTGGCGCGCACCCGATCTTCGTCGATATCGATCCGGCGACCAACAACATCGACCCCGCCCGGATCGCGGCGGCGATCACCCCGCGCACGAAGGCCATCGTGCCGGTCCACATCGGCGGGCAGCCGGCGGACATGGACGGGGTGCTGGAGGTCGCGCGGACGCATGGCATCCCGGTGCTGGAGGACGCCGCGCAGGCGTGGGGCGCGGCCTGGCGCGGGACGCGGGTCGGCGCACTCGGCCACCTCGGCACCTTCAGCTTCCAGGAGAGCAAGAACATCACCGCCGGCGAGGGCGGCATCGTCGTCACCAACGATCGCGCGCTGCGCGATCGCGTCTGGTCGATCCACAACGTCGGCCGCGTGCCGGAGGGCGCCTGGTACCACCACGCGGTCCTCGGCCGCAACTTGCGTATGACCGAATGGCAGGGCGCGATCCTGACCGCGCAACTGGAGCGGCTGCCGGACGCGATGGCGACCCGATCACGCAACGCCGCCCGCCTCACGTCCTTGCTTGAGGAGATTCCCGGTCTGCGGGCGACGACGGTCGACCCGCGGGTCACCGAACACGCCTGGCACCTCATTCAGCTCATCTACGACCCGTCGGCGTTCGGCGGCCACACGCGGGATGAGTTCATCCGGGCGTTGGCGGCCGAGGGGATTCCGGCCAGCGCGGGCTACGTGCCGCTGACCCGGGCGCCGGCGATCCGCGACACGCTGCGCGACCGCTTCGGCCCGGCGAGCCTGACAAACCTGGCCGAGGTGCCGAATGCCGACGCCGCCGGCGAGCATACGATCTGGCTGATGCAGACCGTCCTGCTCGGCACCGATGAGGACATGGACCAGATCGCGGCGGCGGCGCGGAAGATCCAGCGGGCGTGGAGCCGGTGATGCCCGGCCCGCGCTACCCGGTCGCCGCTGCGGGGGCCGCGCGGCGACTGGCGATCGAGAACAGCGCGAAGCCGAGCGGCAGGATCAGGCCGAGCAGCATGAAGGCCGCAACGTAGCTGCCGAGCGCGCTCAGGGCCAGTCCGGTTACCCCGGCGCCGAGGGCGCCGCCGAAGTCGAATCCTGCTGACTGGAGCGCCATCAGCGCGCCCCGGGCATGTGGCAGGGAATCCAGCAACGAGATGCCGACCGCGAAGAAAAGCACGGTGATCGCCATGCTCCCGATGATGAAGAACGCGAAGAGTGTCCAGGAGTACCGGTAGAGCGGGCCACTGGCGAGGAGATTGGCGCTCACGACGCAGCCCGAGGCCGTGATGACCGTCCGCGCCGGGAAGCGGCGCAGGAGCGGCGGCACGATGTTGTTGGTGACCGCCTCGCCCAGGCCGCCGGCGAGGAAGACGATGCTGAGCATGCGCGCGCTGGTCTGGAACGTATGCTCGGAGTAGGCGGCGAAATAGATGAGCCAGCCGAACCAGATCAGCGCCACCGAGACGACGGCGGCCAGCAGGAGGACCGACGCCCGGCTGCGGCCGACGGTTGCATACCCCGATCGCCAGGCGGCCCACAGATGTCCGGACGGCGGGACCGAGATCGTGCGGGGGAAGAGAAACGTGCCCGCCAGCAAGACGGACGCGAAGGGGAGCATCGCGGCGACCGCCCAGCGCCAGCCGAGCCAGGCGCGCAGCTCGGTGATCAAAGGCAGCCCGAGGATCGCCCCGAGCGTGCCCGCGGTGCCGACGAACCCGATCATGCGGTTCCGCATGTTGGGTTCAGTGAAAATGTCGCCGATCGCTGCCAGGGAGATGCCGAAGATGATCGCGCCGCCGATCCCGGCGAGGATGCGGCCGACGAACAGCCAGCCGAAAGTCGGCGCGAGCGCGGTGACTACGGTGCCGGTGCCGAGCAGGGCGGCCTCGATGCCGAGGACGTGGCCGCGGGGGTAGCGATCCAGGACCGGCGCGATCGCCAGACCGGTCAAGGCGGAGCAGGTGGCCGTGACGGTGGCAAGCTGCCCGGCCGCCGACGTCGAGACGTGGAAATCCGCCGCGATGGCGGTCAGGAGCGGGGTGAGCATGGTCACGTTCAACGCGGTCGTGAAGGCGCCGATCGCGAGGATCGCGACCAGTACTGGCAAGGGAGCCCGGGGGTGGGGGCTGGTATCCATGTGGCCATCCGCCGTCGGTCCGGATGCGATAACCTTGCGGGCTATCGCATCCGGCGTGTGCAATGCGCAGGCGACCGAGCAGGTCGGGTCCCTCGTGGTCCCCTCGCTGCCATGTCCATCCATGTGCGGCAGGGATGTGCGCAGCGTAGCACCGACAGGCGGTTCTGGAAACTCCCGGCGCCGTCGTCGACGGTTGTCTCGCCGGCGCGGGCGTCCCAGATCAGGAAGGCGACCCGGCCCTCCACGCCCACTGTCTTGTAGCGATAGTGCCCGTTCGGCAACTCATGCTGGAGCCGTGTGCCCAGTTCCCTCACCCCGTCGTGGCCGTGGAATGAGCCACGACGGGTCATGATGATGCAATCCTCCGCATAGTTGCGCCCGACGTCCGCGCCGAGCTGGTGCTTTTCGCGCGTCGCGAGGTGATCCTCGAAGACTTCTTTCGTCGAACGGTGCGCCACGCCCCTGCTCCCTTCTCCGAATCCTCGTCCAGCGAAGCGAATCACTCCGGGAAGGGCACCGCGGGGCGCGTGCCGTGGCTCAGGTGCGGTCGCCCTGATCCATCGCGACGTCGAACTGCTGCTCGCGATAGTTCTCGATGTCCTCGTAGACGTCGTCCGGCATCTGGAGCTCCCGGTAGAGATTGCCGGCGTTCGGATCCTCCGGGTGCTCGATGATCGGGAAGTCCTGATGCTGTTGCCAGTCGAGCAGCGTCTGCCGCGATGGCGGGTTGTAGTCGCGCGAGGCGACCTGCTGAACGAGCGACTTCGCCTCGCGTTCATCCACCTTCGGGTCCCTCTCCAGCACCTTCAGCAGCTCGTCCTTTTCGAGGAACTGGTTGCCGACCATCGCCACGGTCAGCAGGCCGTAATGGCCGATGTCCTGGCCTTGATCGAGCGCGTCCAGCAGGCGTGCCATCGTCGGGCTCTGCCGGAGCTCCTTCATGGTCATCGTGTTCGCTCCTTGCTCTGAGGCGCGGCGCGTGCCGCCGCGCTCGCGGCACGAACGCATGTTCTATGCCATGTTTCTCGGGAAGGAGGCTGGCACGGAGCCTCCAACCAGCGAGATGAGGCGCCCCCTTGCGAGGAACCCCGGCCGGCAGGACCGGACACACACGAACACCATAGAAAGGCAAGCCATGGCTGGCGAATCGACGACGACGACCGAACACACGACGATCAAGCAGTGGGCCGAACAGCGCGGCGGACGTCCGGCGACCGTGGACGGGACCGGCAATGACGACAAGGCCGGCGTGCTGCGGTTTGATTTCGGCGACAAGGACGCCCGGCTGGAACCGATCTCGTGGGACCAGTTCTTCCAGAAGTTCGACCAGGCGGACCTCGCCTTCCTCTACCAGGACAAGACGTCCAACGGCAAGGAGAGCCGGTTCTTCAAGTCCTGGAGCGATACGGTGGCTCGGTCCTACGCCGGGGTGCCATCATTGCGGCACCCGCTCACGCGTTCGGGTCGAGTTCGAACATGAGCTCATCGACGTAGCACCAGTACCAGTCCTCGCCCGGCTGGAAGGACTGGATGATCGGGTGGCCGGTGGCGTGGAAGTGCTTGGTCGCGTGCTTGTTCTTCGAGTTGTCGCAGCACCCGACGTGACCGCAAATCTTGCAGACCCGCAGATGAACCCAGGTGTCGCCCATCTGCAGGCACTCCTCGCACCCCTCAGGCGTCCGCGGCGGCACATCGGTGATCTGATCGGTGTGGGTGCAGATCTCGCTCATCGGCGCATTCCCTTCACGATTGACCGTTCCAGTCTGTCGCGGTCCCAATTGGCCAGCCGCGCTGACACTTCGTAGGCGCTCTGGAAGAACGTGAGCACCGCATGCGCGGGGTCGCCTGACCGTCGCGCGTCATCGTAGCGGAGGATGAATTCGCCGAGCCCGGCATCGAAGTAGGCGCCCGCGGGCCGGATCGGTGCCTCGCTGATCCCGGGTGGCGCGGGGTTGTGGTAGCTGTAGAACGCGGCCTCGCCCAACACCTGTCCGGAAGCGCCGGCGTTGCCGGGCCAGAAACCGCAGGCGAAGTTCTCCTGATCTTCGGCCACCTGATAGAAGTGCGGGGCGTTGGCCGGTGGAGTGGCGGGCCGGCCGGAGAAGCGCGCGTGACTGAGATCGAACGAGCCCCAGTACAAGAGGATCGGGCTGCTCTTGGCAAAGAATGAGGAGCGGAATCGTTGCAACACGAGCTGGATCTGGACGAGGATGCGCCACCAGCGGTTCACATACTCCGGATCGTAGGAGGCGTGTGTCTCGTTGATATCGCACCGGATCGGATTCGGGACCTCGGTCGGGAGCGGGTCGATCGTCACCTCGATGCCGAGCGCCGCGAGCGTTGACATCAGCTCGGCATAGAAGTTGGCGACGGAGCGCGAGATCAGTGGCAGCCCCTTGATCTCCCCGGCGCTGGTTTGGATGACGACGTTGTGACGGATGAAGTCGAGATCGATCTGGAAGATGCCCGGACCATGCGGGATGGGACCGGTCGTCAGACCGCTCGCGGTCACGTGAAGGCCGACATTCCACCACTCATTGAGAAACGGGGTGAGCTCCAGTTTGACCTTGCCGATGATCTGGAGCCACATGTGGAGGGTATCGAGCGTCTCCTGCCACTCCGCCAGTGGCAGCGGTGGCCAAGCCTCGGTCGTCGCCTCCGTAACCATCACGGCTCGCCTCCTCCTGATCGCCGCGCCCGCATCACCTGACGACCACGCCACTCGTACACGCGCTCAGGAGCGGTGATGACTGACGTTGTCCGGTGATGATCGAACCTGTGGAGTGCCGTGCGCTCCCGCGCGCAGCGCCAACGCGGGCGATCGGATATGTGGCGAACCGTACTGCAACCG
>JAICKJ010000116.1 GCA_025928015.1 Thermomicrobiales bacterium | reverse complement strand
TACACGAAGGCGACCGCGCCCGAGCTGCCCGCCAAGATCAAGGCGCAGCAGAACGCCGGCCGGACCGACATCTCGATGGTGATGACCGGCTCCGACGGCCTCTCCTCCGGCATCGAGCAGGATTTGTGGCTCAAGCTGCTGCCGGACTTCGACGCGGACTTCCCCAACCTCAACGAACGGCTGATCAGCCCGGGGGCGCAGGATCTGGCGCAGGGCTACGGCATCAACGTCGTCTTCGGCAACTACGGCCCGACCTTCACCTACAACCCGAAGAAGGTCGACTCGCCGCCGACGACGATTCAGGGCATCCTCGACTGGGCGAAGGCGCACGACAAGCAGCTCATGTACGCTCGGCCGGCCAACTCCGGCCCGGGCCGCTCGCTGCTCCAGTCCCTGCCCTATCTGCTGGGCGACAAGGACCCGAAGGACCCGGAGAACGGGTGGGAGAAGACCTGGGCCTACCTGAAGGAACTCGGCAAGTACATCGAGTACTACCCGTCCGGCACCAGCCCGACGATGCAGGAGCTTGGCCAGGGCAGCCGGGCGATGGTCGCCTCGACGATGGGCTGGGACATGAACCCGCGCATCCTCGGCACGGTGCCGATGGATTTCAAGGCGATCGTCTTCAAGGACGGCCCGATCCTCGCCGACACGCAGTACATCACCGTGCCAAAGGGACTCGACAAGGACAAGACGGCGGCGGTCGTCAACCTGCTCGCCTGGATGCTGAAACCCGACCAGCAGGCCAAGGCGTATGACAACGCCTACTTCTACCCCGGCCCGTCGATCAAGGACGTCACGCTCGACATGGCGCCGGAGGACAACCAGAAGGCGGTCAAGTCGGTGCAGCGGCCGGAGTTCGACGATCTGATCAAGACGGCGAAGGTCGAGCTGCCGCTCGACGCCGTCAGTCTCGTCAAGGCATTCGACATCTGGGACAAGCAGGTCGGCGCCGGCAACGTGCAGTCGTAGGGCGCGGCCAAGAGTGACGAGTTCAGGCAAGGTGCGACGATGAGCGCGCAACTCCAGACCGATCCGCGACGATCCGCCGGGATCGGCCCGGCCACTGGCGATCGGCCGGCGCCGCGCATCGAGCGGCTGCGCATCCGCGCGCTGACCAAGCAGTTCGGCGAGCTCGCCGCGCTGTCCGCGTTCGACCTCGACGTGCGCGGCGGCGAGTTCATCAGCCTGCTCGGTCCGTCGGGGTGCGGCAAGACGACCGCGCTCAATTGCCTGGCCGGGCTGCTCGAACCGGACGCGGGCCAGATCGAGCTGGATGGCGAGGACATCGTACGGACCGCGCCCGAGCGGCGGCGCTTCGGCATGGTCTTCCAGAACTACGCGCTCTTCCCGCACCTGACCGTCGAGCGCAACATCGCGTTCGGCCTGCGGATGCAGCGGGTGCCGAACGCCCGGATCGGCGAGCGGGTGACGCCGGCGCTGGACATGGTGCGATTGCGGGAGCAACGTGACAAGTACCCGGCGCAGCTCTCCGGCGGGCAACAGCAGCGGATCGCGATCGCCCGCGCGATCGTGACCGAGCCGCGCCTGATGCTGATGGACGAGCCGCTCTCCAATCTCGACGCCAAGCTGCGGATCGAGATGCGGACGGAGATCCGGCGGCTGCATCAGTCGCTCGGGCTGACGACGATCTACGTCACGCACGACCAGGAGGAGGCACTTTCGCTCTCTGATCGCGTCGTGCTGATGGAGCACGGCGTCGTGCGCCAGGTCGGCACGCCGCGCGAGGTCTACCTGGAGCCGTCCAGCGCCTACACGGCCAATTTCCTCGGCGCCCGCAACCTGCTGCCGGTCCAGATCGCCGCGCTCAGCGGCGACCGGGTCGAGGTCGCGACCACCACTGGCATCACCCTGACCGGGCGGCCGCGCGGCGCCTTCTCGGCGGATGAGGCGGCGATCGCCGCGATCCGGCCCGAGCACATCGTCCTGCATCCGGCCGGCCAGGACGGAATCAACACTCTCCCGGGCGCGGTGCAGGAGGTCGAGTTCATGGGGCAGGGCACGCAGCTCAGCGTCCAGAGTGCGCTGCCCGAGGAAATCATTGTCCGGACCGATCAGGATGCCTGGAGCGTCGGCGACCGGCTCACGCTCCAGTTCCCGCCCGACCGGCTCTTCGTCTTCCCGGACGAAGGCGAAGGGTGAGCCGAATGGCACGCAGCGCGGGCACCATCGCGCCACCGGTCGAGGCCCTGCCGGCCGTCGCCGGACGACGCCGGCGGGTCAACTGGCCGGTCGTCGCGCTGCTCGCGCCAGCACTGATCCTCGTGCTGCTGCTCTTCATCTATCCGCTGGCCGATGGCATCCGCCTCTCGCTGCACACGAAATCGGGCAACCCGTTCGCCAACTACGGCGACTTCTTCCGCGACGCCCGCCAGCGAGATACGATCTGGAACACGCTGCGGCTCGCGCTGCCGGCGACGCTGATCAACCTCGCCGTCGCGATCCCGCTCGCATATCGGATGCGGCGGGTGGTCCACTTCCGGCGGCTGCTGACCGGGCTCTTCGTCATCCCGATGTCGCTCGGGACAGTCCTCATCGCCCAAGGAATGCTGACCTTCTTCGGCCCGGCCGGCTGGTTCAACAAGACCCTTATCGCGCTCCACCTGGTGGGCGAGCCGCAGCGACTGGTCCACAACCGGACCGGCGTGATGATCTCGCTGATCATCTCCGAGTTCCCGGTCACCTTCCTCATCCTGCTCGCCTTCGCCTCCGGCATCGACCCGAACCTGGAGCGGGCGGCGCAGATGCTCGGCGCCAACACCTGGCAGCGCTTCTGGCGCATCGTTTTCCCGCTCATGATCCCCGGCATCGCGACCGCCTTCGCCCTCTCCTTCGTCGCCACCTTCGCCGTCTTCCCCTCGGCCGTGATGCTCGGCCAGCCGGCCGGCGAGACGCGGGTGATCGCGATCGCCGCCTGGCAGGCGGCCTACGAGCAGTTCGACTACGCGTCCGCGTCGGCGATCGCGATCATCATGGCCGCGATCGAGGTGCTGGTGCTCGCGCTCGTCCTCGGCGCCCGTTCGCGGTTCTACCGCGGCCCGGCGTCGGGTGGCAAAGGATGACGACATGAGCACTGCCGTCGAATCGATGCCCCGGCGCGAACGGACGCGGCCGTGGTTCCTCGACCCGAGCGGCTGGCTGATGGGCGCGTTCATCCTCTTCTTCATCGCCCTGATCGGCGGCATCTTCTTCACCGTGCTCTTCGACTCGTTCGCCAGGACCTGGTTCGGCGGCTGGCTGCCGGACGCCTACACGACGAAGTGGTACAGCAGCGCGGTCCAGGAGTTCGATCTGTGGCAGGTGCTGAAGGTGACGCTGATCGTCGCCATCACGGTCGTCGTCGTGAGCCTGCTGATCGGCGTGCCGGCAGCCTACGCGCTCGCCCGGCACGACTTTCCCGGCAAGGGCCTCGTCTTCCTCTTCCTGCTCTTGCCGATCATGGTGCCGCCGATCACCTATGGCATCCCGCTGGCGACGCTGCTCTACGAACGCGACCTGGCAGGCCGCCTGATCGGCGTGATCATCGCCAACCTGGTGCCCGCCTTCCCCTTTGTCATCATCATCATGGTGCCGTTCATCGAGCAGATCGACCCAAACCTGGAGCGGGCCGCCAGGATACTCGGCGCCTCCCCGCTCCAGGTCTTCGTCCGGGTCTTGCTGCCGCTGGCAGTGCCGGGGATGCTGGCCGCCGGGCTGCTCGCGCTCGTGCGGACGATCGCGCTCTTCGAGCTGACCTTCCTGACCTCCGGCGCGTCCAGCCAGACGCTGGTCGTCGCGCTCTACTACGCGACCTCCTCGGCCGGCATCCGCACGAGCCAGTCGATCGACGCGATGGCGGTCATCTACATGCTGACGACGACCGTGTTGCTGGTGCTCGCGCTCCGCTTCATCAACCCGACGCAGATTGTCTCCCGCACCCGGGAGTAAGCGGCCTACGACCGCTCGATCGGCTTGCCCGCCTCGGTCCAGGCCTTGAGCCCGCCGTCGAGGTGGGCGACGTTGCGGTAGCCCAGGTCCTGCAGCATGTCGGTCGCCAGCGCCGAGCGGCCGCCGGAGGCACAGGCCAGGATGACGCGCTTGTCCGGATCGAACTCCGCGCGATGGTAGGGGCTCGTCGGATCGGCGTAGAACTCCAGCATCCCGCGCGCCGCGTGGATGCTGCCGGGAATGGCGCCGGTTTGTTGCCGCTCCTCCGGCTCCCTGATGTCGACCAGGAGGACCCCGTTCCCCAGTTCCTGCTCGACTTGGTCCGACGTCAGATTTGCGATCCGTTGCTTCGCCGCGGCGACCATTCCTGCGGCCGTCTGTGTCGTCATGGTGCTCACCTTTCCCAACCGAGCGACCATCATCGCTCTACCGACCTTTGTTCGGAATGGAATAGACGTTAACACACCCTGGATTCCGGAACGACCGCCGGGTCACGCCTCACGCTCGAGGCGCGAGTGTGACCACGTCAGCACCGATGCCGGATTGGCCGGAAGCAGATGCTCCCCAACCCGGATCAACACGAGTCCCAGCTCACGCCGCATCCGCGCGGCCATGCGTCGCGATCCGTTCTTGAACTGCCCCGTTTGCACCTCCGTTTCGTGTTGCCAGCGCGTGCGATTCACGCGTTCGACGCGCGTCCGATGCGCGGCGAGAATGTCGTCCTGTTGAGCCAGATTGATCATGCACTTCTCCGTGCGCCGCCATGGGCGCGACAAGGACGCAAGGTGATCGGATGGTTGCCGCGACGGTTATGCGATCCGTCTGCTGCCATCCTATGGGTGGGTGCGTGGGCGCCACATCGGGCGATATTCCCTATTTTGGAGTTGGAGATTCCCCAGATTGGAGCACACCGAGCGCACGCGCTTGCCGCGCAGCCTCGTCACGGGAAGGGACATCGAGCTTGGCGAGGATCGAGGAGACATGGTGTCCGACCGTCTTGGCCGAAAGGAAGAGACGGTCGGCAATCGCGCGATCTGATGCTCCCTCCGCGAGGAGAAGAAGCACATCGAGCTCGCGCACCGTGAGGTTGGCGGCGTTAGCTCGCGTTGCCGGCCGGGGTCCGCGCGGTATTCCGCGTACGCCCATCGTTCGCAGCAGACGCGTGACCCGCAGGGCGTCTGCCCGGGCGCCAATGCGCTCGAACTCGGCCAGCGCCTCGCGCAGATCAACTTCCGTTCCGGATGACGCGCGCGCCCGCGCCGCCTCCAGTGGATAGCCGAGCTCTGTCCACAACGCCGCCGTCGTATGGTCGCCCGCGATCTCGCGCGCGTAGGGTTCGGCGAGTCCCCGAGGGTCGACCTCGACGTTCGCGCGATGAAGCCACAGCCCGAGCTCTCCCGCCAGCCAGCGATCCTCACGTGTCCGTGCCGCTTCGAACATGGCGGAGGCCGCGTCGACCACGCACGCCGGGTCTCCGGCCAGCCAGGCCGCTTCCGCCCAGGCCACCGCGACAGGACCGAGCCGCTGCAGCTCGCCGGTCTGCTCGGCCAGCGCCTGGGCCTCGACCAGCATTTCCGTCGCGTCCTCGTTCATGATCGCCTTGGCGCGGGCGAGGCACGTCAGGGCAACGATGCGAGTCGCCGCAATGGCGCCTGGTGATTGCGCGAGCGATTCCGCCTCTTCCCGGGCCGCACGCCATTGAGACCGGCACAAGCGCACCGACGCCAGGGATGCCCGCTGATAGAGCTCCATGGCGACGAGGTCCCGCTCGGCGGAGTACGCGACGGCCTCATCGAGGTACCGTTCCGCACGCGCGAGTTCGCGGTGCTGCCAGGCCGTCCACCCCAAGTTGGTCATCGCGCGGGTGATATCGTCATCCAGACCGAGCGGACGGGCGAGGGCGACCGCCCGTTCGAGCATGTCGCGGCCGGCTCGCTCACCCGCCGTGTACCGGGCAGTGCCGACGTTGGTCAACGCGTGGACGAGGATCGCATCGTCTCCGAGCGCGGTCGCCAGCGCCATGGCCTGTTCGCCCCAGGCGATGGCCGCCGGCAGCTCCCGCTTCAGCATGTGCAGTTGTGAGAGATTGCTGCAGGCCATCGCCAGCTCTGGTCCAGGCTCCAGCGCCGCCAGCAGCGCGTGCGCCTCCTGCGCCGCGCGATACGCATCCTCGGTCTGCCCCGCAAACCAAAAGAATCGCGAGAGCCAGCGCAGGGCATCGCCTTGCCGGCGCCGATCGCCGGCGGCGGCACAGAGATCGACCGTCTCCCGCTGAACCGTGATCGCCTGAGCCAGATCGCCAGTGAGGTAGCACTCGTACGATCTCGCCGCCATGAGCGGCAGGCGTTCCCCAACCGGGAGCTGATCGGCGAAGCGGAGGGCTCGTCCATACTGCGCGGCGGCCTCCCGATGGGCGCCGAACGCCGTCGCACGCCGCGCGGCCGCGGTCGCATAGGCGAGCGCGGCCGGGCCGTCGTCCGCTTCCTCGGCGTGGAAGGCGAGCTGCGCCACCTCGCTCGCCAGGTCCGGATCGCGTTGCATGGTCTCCAGCACGCGCCGGTGCAGCGCCCGGCGTCGCGGCAGGGATATCGTGGAGAGGATGGCATCGCGACTGATCGCATGGCGGAACGCGAGCGTTCGGTCGACATGGCGGAGCATGCCGACGTCGATGCATTCGTCGACAGCGCTGGCCATCGGATCGCCGATCACTGCAGTGAGCACGTCGGGATCGACCGTCGGCCCGCAGATCGCCGCCGCATCGAGGAGCGATCGTCCCTCCGGCGACAAGCGCGCCGCCCGCGCCAGCACCGCGTCGCGCACCGTCGCCGGCAGACCGGCGGCGCCGGCCTCAATAGTCTCTGTGATGAAGAACGAGTTGCCGGCGGTCCGCTCGTACAGCGCATCGGGATCGATCCGCGCGCCCGCGGCCAGCGTGGCGACGGCATCCCGCGACAACGGCGGCAGATGCACACGCCTCACGCCCGGCGCGGGACTCAAATCGCCGAGCACCCGGCGCAGCGGATGATACGGGGCCAGCTCATCATCACGATAGGCAACGATGAAGAGCACTTTGGTGCTGGCGATCCTTCGCCCCAAGAACCGCACGAGCTCGAGCGTCGCCTCGTCTACCCAATGGGCATCCTCGCCGACCATCACGAGCGGCGCATCCAGCGAGCGAAACACGCGGAGGACGGCGCGGAAGATTGCCTCCCGCGGGGCTTCCTCATCCAGAAGCCCCGCGACCTCGGGCCCCAGCGCCTCGGCGAGGTCGAAGAGCGGACCCAATGGCCCCGGCAGGCCGTCGCCGTCGCAGGAGACGATGGCCGTGCGCGCCCGCGCTGAAACGTCGTCGACGAACTGCGCGATGAGCGACGTCTTGCCGATACCGGCCTCGCCGCCGAGAAAGACGAGCTCGCCCTGCCCCCGCGTCACGCGGTCGAGGCTCTCGTGGAGGTCCCTCAGATAGGCATCCCGTTCGAGCAGCGCCATGGCAGACTCGGGGCGAAGCGATCACGCGATTCCGGCATTCCTATCATATGCCATGTGTGCCGGCGCGAATCCATTGCGCCGGCAGCGCCGGACGGCCGCGCGCGTCCCAGACCTCGGCCGCCTGGATGATGAGGTCGCAGACCGGGTCTTTCACGTCGTAGTAGGCCTCCCGATCGTCGGGGTGCAGCCGCGCCAGCGCCAGCTTGATCCGCGCGTAGGCCTCGGCGGCGTCCGGATGCGCCCGCAGGTAGTCGCGGAAGAGGAGCGGGTAGCGCTGGTTGGGACGGCCGGCCTGGCGGACATGGAGGTGCATCGGCCGCATCTCCGCCGGCGGCAGGAAATAGAGCTTGCGCCACTCATCCGTATCGCCGTCCGCGCCCGGCGGCAGGTGGTCCGAGACGATCCCGGGGAAGATCGTGTAGCCGAGCGGCGCCAGCGCGGCGGCGACAGGCTCGGCATCGAGCGCCGCGACCGTGACCTGAATGTCGATGATGTCCTTCGCCGCCAGGCCCGGCACCGAGGTCGAGCCGATGTGATCGACCGCGAGCGCCAGCGGCCCCAGCGCCGTCCGGACCGGCGCGGCCAGCGTCTCGAACTCACGTGGCCATTCCGGCCGATACGGCACGATCTCGATGGGACTCATGGCACCATTCTCTAATAGAAGCCATCCTCCATGATCTCGCGCACGGTGCATTTCTCCTCAAGCTGGCACGGGCGTCTGATCGGCCGCGGGTTTGGCACCGAACGCTTGCGCGGTCGCCTTCAGATACGACCACATTGGCGCCGGCAGGATGCCAGACAGCGCCGATGGCAGTCGATTGGCGATTGCCCGCGCCGTATGTGGATTCGCCATCGCGCCGCGCAGCCACGCCAGATCGTCCTCCGTCCCGTCGTGCTCGCGCGTGACCGCGAGGGTCGCCTCAAAGGCGGGCAGGAACGTTTCGTCCCGCCGGCGTTGGAACGCGCTCAGGGTGGTCTCCCAGTCGGCGCCTCGCAACGTGGCGTCGAGCGCCTCAGCGAGCCACATCGCCTGCATGATGGCGTCGCCGATGCCAAACCCAGTACTCGGATCCTTGAGGTATGCCGCATCGCCGGTCAGTGCCCAACCCGCTCCGAAGGCCTGGCGAAAATGGTTGGGGATGCCGGCGGTCCCCATCATCTTGCCGGTCAGCCGGGCATCGCGCAGGCGCGCCGCCATCCCCGGCAGCGCGCGAAATATGGCCTCGAACACTCCTTGCGGATCGGCGCGGAATGGCGCGAATTCCTCCGGCTGGAGCTCGAGGGCCAGGCAGTCCAGACCGGGTTGCATCGGGAAGATGTACCCGATCCGGTCCTGGACGAAAAAGAGCTCCACCGCGGTTTCGAGCAGCGGAGTCACATCCTGAAAGTAGCCATAGTAGACGGATCGCAAGGGAGCAACTTCGTGGTAGGCGGCGGCGCGAACCCATTTGGCAACCTTCGAATACTTGCCGTCCGCGCCCACCACGACCCGAGCCCGGACCTCCCGATGCTCGCCGTCGTGCGACGTCAGCCGGGCGCCAGTCACCTGGCCGTCCTCCCAGATCAGCCCGTCCGCGTGGGTCCGTTCCCAAAACACAACGTCACCCCGGCGCTCGGCATGCTCGATGATGGTGGCGTCGAGCATATCGCGGCGCGGCGCCAGCGCGAAAGCCCCCTCGGGCGCCATCGGTCCTTCGAAGATGCAGTCCTCGATGTAGGTTCGCGAGCGCGTGATATGGCGGAAGCCGGCGGCTTCGATGTCAGCCAGTACTCCCAACTGGTTGAGAAGGGCGACCACCCTGCTGTTGAGGAAGTGGGTCGAGAACGTATCGCTGGGGAAGAGGTCGCGATCGACCATCAATACGCGATACCCGCGCTCACCCAGCAGGAGCGCGAGACTGGCGCCGGCCACCCGGGCGCCGATGATCAGGATGTCATAGGTTCCCTGTTGGGAATCGTCCATCACTCGTTGGCCGGGCGCCAGACTGAGCTGCGCCAGTGCCTCCGTCCCTGCCGCTTGCAACCCGGAAGGCGACATCACCTGGTCCGGATAGTTTTTCCGGCTTGCCAGGTCACCGGCAATTCCTGGCGGGATCCACTCCACGGAAGGTGTCGTGTCGTCATTTGACGCGACCGGCGGTTCCGGTGACGCTGGCGCCGACGTGCCGATAGACGTGAGACTGGTTGACGGCGTCAGATCTCCATGCATGGTGATCACCTCGCACTCCCGGCGAGCGCCGCCGGTCCAGAACGTCTCTTCCTCCCGTGCCTGACGGGACGTTGTCCAGTAGGACCCAGGAACTTATCGTAATGCATCGCTCCCCGATGCTCAAGATTGTCGAACACCAGGAGCAAGAGCCGAGCGGTTGGCTTCACCTGCTGATGCATCGGAGTGCGCGAGACCGGCTTGTTCCATCCGCTCGTGGAGGTGTCTGTTTTCGTCGATTAGATCGTCATCCACGCCGCAATTGAAGGAGATCACCGGCGGGTGGACGCGTTGCGCGACCCGCTCGACCCAGGTGGAGACGTCAGCGTCGACGGGGTCCTCGACCTCGGTGAGGATGCCGTCGCGGTCCTGCGGGTCGTAGGCGCCGGAGTGCCCCAGGGTCTGGCCGGCGTCTGGATGCGCCCGCAATTGACGGAATGCGAACGCCGGATGCGCGGTCAGCGCTTGTAGGTTCGTGGCTCGCAATTTGCAAGCGCCCCGCAAGAGTTTCCGGGAAGCAAGACTTTCATTCACAAACAAAGACAAGCGGGCGGGTCGCCTGGTGAGAGGAGCGGTTCATGCTACTGACCCTGCACGAGCGCGAGCGATTGCTCATCTACACGGCCGCCAAGCTGGCTGGGGAGCGCAAGGATCGCGGGCTCAAACTCAACTTGCCCGAGGCGACCGCGATCATCACCTCCTTCCTCCTCGAAGGCGCGCGCGATGGACGGACCGTCACCGATCTCATGGACGCCGGGCGTACCGTGCTCACGCGGGACGAGGTGATGGACGGGGTGCCCGAGATGCTCGCGCAATTGCAGGTCGAGGCAACGTTCCCGGACGGGACGAAGCTGATCACCGTCACGGAGCCGATCCCATGAATCGCCACCAGCATACTAGCGACGACCCGGGAAAGGCCGATTCGAAACGACTCGGACATCAGCATAGTGGTCCAGGCAATCCGAGTCCGCCGCGACGGCCGGGGACCGGGGAGCGCCAGGCGCCCAGGGTCTATCACACCGGGGACGTGCCTCACGCCGAGCTGCCGCTCATCCCCGGCGAGATCATCTACGGCGACGAGCCGGTCGTCATCAACGCGGGCAAGGACGTCATCAAGCTGCGGGTGACGAACACCGGCGATCGTCCGATCCAGGTGGGCTCGCACTATCACTTCGCGGAGGCCAACCCCGGACTTGACTTCGATCGTGACGCGGCCTGGGGCCGGCGGTTGAACGTCCTCTCCGGTGGCTCGGTCCGCTTCGAGCCGGGCGCTGTCGAAGAGGTGGAGCTGATCCCGATCGGCGGCGAGCGGATCGTCGCTGGCTTGCGCGGGCAGTGCGGAGGCAAGCTCGATGACAAGCATTGACCGGAGAGAATACGACGCGTCCTTTGGCCCGACGACGGGAGATCTGATTCGCCTGGCGGACACCAATCTCTTCATCGAAGTGGAGGAGGATCGTTGCGGCGGGGGCGATGAGGCGATCTTCGGCGGCGGAAAATCGATTCGCGAATCGATGGGCCAGTCGCTCGCTACCCGCGCCGAGGGAACGCCCGACCTGGTCATCACCGGGGCAGTGGTGCTTGACCATTGGGGCGTGATCAAGGCTGACGTCGGTGTCCGCGATGGGCGCATCGTCGCCTTGGGCAAGGCGGGCAACCCGGAAACGATGGACGGCGTTCACCCCGACCTCGTGATCGGGCCCTCCACCGAGATCGCCTCCGGCAACGGCATGATCCTGACGGCCGGGACGATTGACACCCACGTTCATTATGTCGTTCCGGATGAGCTCGAAGAGGCGCTCGCGGCCGGCACGACGACGGTCGTGGGCGGCGGCACCGGTCCGACCGAGGGTTCCAAGGCGACGCTCGCCACGCCGGGCTCGTGGTGGCTGGCGCGCATGCTGGAAGCGTTCGAGCCCTGGCCGGTCAACGTCCTGTTCCTGGCCCGTGGCAACACCGTCTCCCACGACGCGCTGTGGGAGCAGTTGCGCGGCGGCGCGGCCGGATTCAAGGTGCACGAGGATTGGGGCTCGACGCCGGCCGCGGTCGACGCCGCCCTCGCCGTGGCCGACGAGTCCGGCGTCCAGGTCGCGATTCACAGCGACACGTTGAACGAAGCGGGGTTCGTCGAGGACCTCCTCGCCGCGGTGAAGGGGCGGACGTTCCACGCCTATCACACGGAGGGCGCGGGCGGCGGCCACGCCCCGGATATCATCCGGATTGCCGGCGAGCCCAACGTGCTCCCCGCCTCCACCAACCCCACCCGCCCGTTCACCCACAATACGGTCGCCGAACATCTCGACATGGTCATGGTGGCTCACCACCTCAACCCACAGGTGCCCAACGACCTCGCGTTCGCCGAGAGCCGGGTCCGGCCGGGCACCATCGCCGCCGAGGATGTGCTCCAGGACATGGGAGCACTATCGATCATGTCCTCCGACGCGCAAGCGATGGGACGCATCGGCGAGGTCGTGCTGCGAACCTGGCAGACGGC
>JAICKJ010000110.1 GCA_025928015.1 Thermomicrobiales bacterium | reverse complement strand
GCCGGCGCAGCGCCGCGGCGGTCCGCTCGGCCGCCTCGCGCGCGGCGTCCCACAGCCCGAGATCGTAGAGCTCATAGCCGCTCGTGCCGGTCGACAGCTCGCCGAAGTCAGGCGCGAGCGCCGACAACAGCCGCCGCGCCGCTTCGGCGGTCTCCGGGGCCAGATGGCGCGTGGCGCTGTCGATGAACAAGACCACCGAGCCGGCACGCTCGTCGCCGGGAAGAGCGCCAAGAGGCGTGCCGTGCACGGCGAACCGCTCAGCGATGACGCCGACATAGGGTGGCGCGCAGCCGGCGTCGACAATATCAGCGCGCGCTGCCCGCACGTAGTCGGTCTCGTCCGGCCAGCCATCGGGATCGCCTCGGTAGACCGAGAACGCGTGCTGGACGCCGGCGTTCAAGCCGGCGTAGACCGCATCGACGACATCCGGCGTCCAGCCGATCACGCCCCGCCGGACCAGCTCCAGCAGCAAGGCGCGCCGGGATGGCGCGAGCGTGAGCCGGCGCTGCGCCGCCACCTCGGGCGCGGCGAAGAGGTCCTGATCGTGCGCGATGGCATTTTGGCGCAGCGCCGGGGCGAAGGCGTCGAGCCTCATGCGGCACCTCCCGCGAGGCCGACGCCCGGGTTCATGATTCCCGCAGGGTCGAGCAATCGCTGCAACCGGCGCAGCAGCGTGAGGCCTGCCTCGCCGTGCTCGTCCACGAGCCAGCGCGCCTTGGTCGCGCCGACGCCGTGGTGGTGGCTGAGGCTGCCGCCGTTTGCGAGACAGGCCGTGAACGCGGCGTCCAGGATGCGGTCGTAGAGCGCTGGTACGGCGGCATCGTCGGCGGCGCGGGCGTGGAAGATCATGTAGAGATTGCCGCCCGACGGGTAGACGTGAGAGACGTGCCCGAAGACCCGCGCGTCCGGGCCGGCGGCGGCCAGCATGGACGCGCGCATGCGCTCGTAGATCGCCGGCAAATCCCGCCAGGTGGCCGAGATTTCCAGGGCGTCCGCGATACCGTGCGGCGCCTGGATCGTGTGGAGCAGGCCGGACGTGCTGAACCGGTGCCGCCACCACTGCTCACCCGGTCCGGTCCCCAGATCGCGCCGCGCGACCGGTTCGCAAACGGCGCGGATGTGCGCCAGCTCGAAGTCGACCAGCGCCGCGCTGCCCTGACACCCCCAGAGCAGGACGACGGCGCCCGGGTCATCGCCCGCCAGATACGGCACAGCCTCCTCGGCATCGAAGAGCCGGACGATCGCCGGCCGCAGATCCTGCTGAATAACCCGCCGGATGGCGTCCAACGCCGCCGGGAAGGAATCCACGCTGTACGCTTGCCATTGCCGCGCCGCCGGACAGAGCCGGATCGTCACCGTCGCTTCGGTGACGATGCCGAACGCGCCCTCGGAGCCGATGAAGAGCTGGTCGAGATCCGGCCCGGTGGCCGAGCGCGGCACCGCGCGCGTCCGCACGATCTCGCCGGTCGGCAGGACGACCTCCAGCGCCTCGACGAGGTCCTCGATCTTGCCGAAGCGAGTCGAGGCGACGCCGGCGGCGCGGTGGGCGATCCAGCCGCCCAGGGTCGAGGCACGGAGCGATTGCGGGAAGTGGCCCAGCGTGTAACCGCGCGCGTTGAGCTGGTCTTCGAGCCGTTGCCCGTTGATCCCCGGCTGCACCCGCACCAGCAAGGAGACGTCGTCGATCTCGACGATGCGGTCCAGCCGCGTCAAGTCCAGCGTGACGCCGCGCGGATCGCCGAGCGCGCCGCCGACGATGCCGGAGCCGCTGCCGCACGGCGTGAGCGGCACGCCCGTCTCCTGCGCCCAACGCATGATCGCGGCGATCTCGACGGCGGACTCCGGCCAAACGATGACCGCTGGCAGATGGGGCAGCTCGCCGGCCGCGGCGCGCTTGAGCGCGACCGGCGACGCATCGTGCGCGTAGGCGATACGGTCGGCCACCGACGTCGAGACCCGCTCTCCCAGCAATCGCCGCAATGTCTCGAGATGCATTTCGGACAGAGGCGGCGGGGACGGCACGTTGGCTCCTCTCCAGCGATGGTCCAGACCACAGGTAACACCACCGGCAATACCGTAAGTGACGCACACGCTAGCGCATGAATCCGGTCATGTCAATCACAACGAGCGCAAATGCGCATGATAAGTGCTCACTTGCGAATGATCCGAGCATATTCAGTGATTGACATGGATGCCATCGCGTGATAGAGTCTCGCTACCTCAACAGATGGACGAGGGCATTCCGCCCGCAGAACCCGGAATGTCAGGAGGCGCGATTGTCCGCGGTGGACCGAACCATCCGACCGGCAGACAGCGAGCGGCGAGCGGCAAAGCGACGCCGCCGGGGCGGCGTGTGGCGGCGGCAGGCGATCGACGGTTACCTCTTCGCCGCTCCCGCGATCCTCGGGCTGCTCATCTTCACGGCGTACCCCGTGATCTACACGTTCTATCTGAGCTTCACCGATTACAACATCATCAAGTCGCCCAAATGGATCGGGTTCGCCAACTACCGCGAGATGATCTTCGAGGATCACCTCTTCCACGAGTCGCTGATCCGCACCCTCTACTTCAGCGCGCTCAGCATCCCGCTGACGCTCGGCGTCAGTCTGATCGTCGCCATCCTGCTCAACCAGCGCATCTGGGGCATCGCCTTCTTCCGCACGATCTGGTATCTGCCCGCCCTCGTGCCGGCGGCAGCCGCGGCGGCGCTCTGGCGCTGGCTGCTCAACAGCGACTTCGGTTTGATCAACAACTACCTGCTCGACCTCGGACTGCCTGCGCCCGCCTGGCTGAGCCAACCGAAGTTCACGATCCCTTCGCTGGCGATGATCAGCCTGTGGACGGGGCTCGGCTCAACCATGCTCATCTTCCTCGCCGGGCTCCAGGGCGTCCCCACCCACCTCTACGAGGCGGCGGAGATCGACGGCGCCTCCTGGTGGAATCGATTATGGGACATCACGATCCCGATGATGTCGCCAGTCATCTTCTTCAACCTCATCCTCGGCATCATTGGCTCGTTCCAGGCCTTTACCGTCGTTTACTTGCTCTACACCCCGACCGGCAGCGGCAGCGCCGGGCCGAGCGACTCCGGCCTGCTCTACCTCGTCTACCTCTACCGCAACGCCTTCCAGTACTTCCGCGTCGGCTACGCGGCGGCGCTCTCCTGGGTGCTCTTCCTGATCATCATGGGTTTGACCTTCATCATGTTCCGCACGCAAAACCGCTGGGTCTACTACGAAACGGAGGCAAGCTAGCGCCATGTCGGTCGTGCCCTCCCCGCTCACGCACGAGCGCCTCGAAACCGCGACAGAACGCCACCAGATTGGCCAGCGTGGGCGCCGGCGGCTTGGGCAGGTCACCGCCTACCTGCTCCTGATCCTCGGCGGCATCGTCATGATGGTCCCGTTTGTCTGGCTCGTGAGCAGCTCGCTCAAGTCCCCGGAAGACATCTTCCTGATGCCGCCGCAGTGGATTCCCGCCCATCCGCGCTGGAGCAACTACGAAGAGGTCATGTCGAAGCTGCCGTTCCTGACCTACCTCAAGAACACGCTCATCATCGCCTTCGGCGCGCTGGCCGGGCAGCTCCTGACCTCGACAGTCTGTGCCTTCTCGTTCGCGCGGCTGCGCTGGCCCGGCCGCGACCCGATCTTCGCCGTCCTGCTGGCGACGATCATGGTGCCCTACACGGTCACACTCATCCCCACCTTCATCCTCTTCAAGCACTTCGGCTGGCTGGACACCTTCCTGCCCTTGATCGTGCCCTACTGGTTCGGCGGCGGGCCCTTCTACGTTTTCCTGCTGCGCCAGTTCTTCCGCACGATCCCGATGGAACTCGACGAATCGGCGCGCCTCGATGGCGCCTCGTCCTGGCGCATCTTCAGCGAGATCGTCCTGCCGCTCTCCAAACCGGCGATCGCGGTCGTCGCCGTCTTCGGTTTTCTCAGCCACTGGAACGACTTCTTCGGTCCGCTGGTCTATCTCAATTCGCCGGGCCATCGGACGCTGGCGCTGGGACTCGCGGCTCTGCAGGGACTGGCGTGGGGTCGTGACATGACCCATCTCGTTATGGCGGTCTCGGTGATCATGGTCGCCCCGATCATCGTGCTCTTCTTCTTCGCGCAGCGCACGTTTATCGAGGGGATCGTGCTCACCGGCATCAAAGGCTAACGCGGGCCGGGACGGTCCCGGCCCGCACGTCGATCGAGGAGGAGTGACATGAGTCCTACACGGCAGACCAGGCGGAGTTTCCTCAAGCGCGCCGGGCTCATCGGCGCCGGCATGGCAGCCGCCGGTTCCGGCATCTACCTGCCCCACCGTGCCACCGCGGCGGACGACAGCAACACGGTCAATTTCTATGCCCGTGGCGATGAGGCGATCTTCGGCGTCTTCAAGGAGCTGAAGGCGGCCTTCGAGAGGGCCAACCCGGGCATGACCGTCAAGATCGAGGAGGCGCCCAGCAGCGACTGGGACCAGAAATTCCAGCTCAAGCTGGCCAGCGGCCAGGCGCCGGACTGCCTCTTCGAGTGCGACTGCACGATCACCTCGCAAATCCGAAACGGGGCGCTGGAGCCGCTGGACGACCTGATCAAGAACGACACGCGCTTCAACAAGACCGACTACTGGGATATCTCCTGGTACACGTCCGAATTCGACGGCAAGACCTACGGTCTCCCCTATGACGGCGGCTCGGTCGTGCTCTTCTACAACCTCGACCTGTTCCAGAAGGCGGGCGTCGAGCCGCTCGATCCCAAGACGCCGCTCACCTGGGACAAGTGGGTCGAGATCGCCCGCAAGCTCACGGTCGATCGCAATGGCAAGCGCGCCGACGAGAATGGATTTGACGCCAAGCGGATCAGCCAGTTCGGCATCTCGCCGAATACATCGCTGCCTTGGCCGTACGTCTTCGGCTCCGGCGGCGAGGTGATCACGCCGGATGGCCAAGTGCCGCTGGATTCGCCAGAGGCGACCGAAGGACTGCAATTCATCGCGGATTTGCGCCTCAAGCATCACGTCGCACCGGACCCGCTGGCCGAGAACACGAACTTCACGTTCCTGACCAACAATGTGGCGATGGATTATGACGGCGTCTGGAACATGGTCCGCTTCCGCGAGGCCAAGTTCAAGTGGGACGTCGCTCCCTTCCCGACCAACAAGGTACAGACCTCCACCGGTTGGTACTCCCCCCTGTCGATCACCGCGCAGGCGAAGAACAAGGAGGGGGCCTGGAAGTGGATCTCCTTCTGTTGCTCAGAACAGGGGGAGCAGATCGTCTCCAAGCTTGGGCAGGCCGTCCCGCCTCTGAAGAAGCTCGCGCAGAGCGCGACCTTCCTTGATCCGACGACCGAGCCGAAGAACAAGCAGGTCTTCCTCAACCAGATGGACGCCACGATCCTGCGCACGCCGGGTGACAAGATGGGCAAGTACTTCGGCGGCTACCGCAAGGAGTGGTCCGATGTCTTCAGTCCCATTTTCGACAAAGTGCTGCGCGGTGATCAGAGCGCGGCCGACGGCATGAAGGAGGCGCGACCGAAGCTGGAGAACCTCCTCAAGACCGGCAAGGTCTCCTTCCTCGGCAACGATTGCGGCTGCGGTCGATCATCATGACCTCAGCCGGCGCTCCCGGTAACGATGGCCTCTGGCAGATCGACGCCGGAACGCTCAGCGGGTCGTGGGCACCCCAGGCAGATGGGTCCGTTATGTGGACCCATCTGCGGGTCGCGGGCAGGGAGTGGATCACCGCTCCCTGCCCCGTCTGGTCGCTCGCGACAACTGGCGACGCCATCTGGGCCGATGTCCAGGGTGGCGCCAACGACGGTGTGCTCACGCTCGCTGGCTCGTTGCGCGACACCGGCCTGACCATCACCGTCCGGTGGGAGGCCGACGTCGATGCGTCGGTCCTGACCGTCACGCCGACCGTGACGAACGCCACGGACCGGACAGAAACCGTCCCCGCGCTCACGTCGGTTCGGCTGACGACGCCGGTCGTCGCTGGAACCGAGCTTTCACTCATGACGGGCGGTGCCTGGGACGAGTCGCTGCCCCCGGGTGGATATCGCCACCGCACGTTCCGGCTGGACGATATCCGCGGCACGGTCACGTTCAGCGCGGCGGCGGACGGACGCTCGACCGGGGACTACCTGCCCTGGTTCAGCCTGACCGATGGCCAGACCGGTCTCGCCGCCAGCCTCATCTGGTCGGGCCGGTGGAGTGGCCGCGCGTCGCGGACCGGCGATCAGATCTCGCTGGAGATCGGGCTGAGTGACTTCACGCACGAGCTGGCGCCAGGCGAATCACTCGAATTACCGGCGGTCGCCCTCTTCGGCTTCACCGGCGATCTCGACGCGGCCACCGACGAGTGGCGGCGTTGGGTCACTCACGCCCTCTCTCCTGCTCCGCCGGAGCACTGGCCGTGGGTCCAGTACAACCACTGGTACGCCTACTACGGCGACATCGACGCGGCGCGGCTGCTGGAGGAGGCGCGCTACGCCGCCGGCGCCGGGTGCGAGGTCTTCGTCATCGATGACGGCTGGTTCGTCGGCCGCCGGCCGGACTCCTACATCCAGGGCTGGGGCACCTGGCGCGAGGATCGGGCGAAGTTCCCCGAGGGACTGCGCGCGCTGAGCGAGCACGTCCACACGCTCGGCATGCGCTTCGGCCTCTGGGTCGAGCCGGAACGGGTGGCGCTGCAAAGCGAGGTCGCGCAGGCGCATCCCGACTGGCTGGTGCAGCACGGCGGGACGCCGATGACCCGACGCTATGGCTCGGATGAAGGCGCGCATTTCTGTCTGGGCGTGCCCGCCGTGCAGGATTGGATGGCGACCGAGGTCACCCGCGTCGTTCAGGACTACGGCGTCGACTGGCTCAAATGGGACTACAACATCGGCTACGGTCTCGGCTGCGATTGCCCGGATCATGGCCATCAGGCCGGCGACGGGCACTATGCCCACACGCTCGGCCTCTACCGGGTGCTCGAACGGATCCGCGCCGCCTGCCCGGTTCTGGTGATCGAGAACTGCGCCTCCGGCGGCCACCGCGCCGACCTGGGGCTCGTCCGGTACACCGACACGAACTGGCTCTCGGATTACACCCATCAGGCCGCGAGCTGCCGTCAACACGCGCAGGGCGCCGGCTGGGTACTGCCGCTGGCCCATCTCAACACGTGGACGCTCGAGGAGCGGACAATGACCGAGTTCCGCAGCCGCATGGGCGGCGCCTTTGGCGTCTCGTCCCATCTCGGCGAGTGGACGGACGCCGACCGCCAGGTGCTGGCCACCGCGGTCACCGAGTACAAGCACCTGCGGCCAATACTCGACGGTGAACGGTATCTGCTGACCGGGCCCCTGCACCAGCAGTGGGATATCTGGCAGTTCGTCAGCCCCGATCGCGGCTCCTTCGCCATCCTCGCCTTCCGGGAAGGCGGCCACGTCGACGAGGTGAACGTCTCGCTCCGCGGGCTCGATCCGCACGCTCGGTATGAAATGACGCGCGAGGAGGACACGGAGGACGAGCGCACTGGCGAGCGGTTGATGTCCGATGGACTTCGGATCTGCCTGTCCATGACCCCAGGGAGTGCCATCGTCTGGGGCCAGCGATGCGACAGGACAATCTGACGCCAGCCTTTGTCCGAGACCGGGCCGTGAATGCCTGTCTCGCCAGCTATCGAGGCAACCGCCCGGTCTTCGCCGGCCATTCCGTGGCTATCCGGGTCAAGCTTCCCGGGCCGTGCCCGCATCCGGCGGCATCCCCTCTGTCGGCAGCGGTCCGCCTCCGGTTGGATCCGGCTCTGCTGCCGGCTCGTCCACCGGCGGCCCCTCGCGTTGCTCCGGCGCATCGGGCGAGTCCGGCGTCCCGGCGAGCGCGTCGCCCGCGGCGGCGCGCGTCAAGGGCGCGTGGCAGTTGACGCAGTACTCCTGGTCGGGTGGATTCAACGTGCCACAGTTGCCGCAGCGGGTGGGGTTGAGATTCTCCGACATCGCGGGCTCCTTTCTGTCGCGTCCGGCGCTCCTGGCCGGGATCCGATCGATCATCCTGCCGGCGCAAGAACCGCGCCGGCTACGGCGCATGGCCGACTACTTTCTCGTCTCACGATGTAATGTCCCGGTGATCGGAGGGACCGGTGGTCCGAGCATTGCCGGCGCGTACGAAGCATGAGTAAATCGTGCACCGATACATTATTCCTCCACGGCACATTAATATCGCGCAACACGATCTTTCCGTATACCCCGAGCTCCCATGGCGCTGAAGCCATCGTCTCTTGTTCCCGCCTGTTAACTAAGTAACTGCGGCTCGCCGGCGGACATGATTAGATACATCCATGCTCCACTGCGGACGTGGCCAGTCGCCACAACGCTCAGCGCAGGGAGCGCCCTGGGACCCACTGACCACTTCCAAACCTTTGATGAGGAGTTTCCTTTCGTGAGCAACCTGCGCCAACTTCCTGAGGATGTCCGCTACCAGATCCTGGGTGTCGTCGAGCGAGCCAACAACGACGCCGAATTCTCGCAGCGGCTGAGCAACGACCCGATGGGCACGCTGACCGAGGCCGGTCTCGCCACCTCCACGGCCCAGGCCGTGATCGACTACAACCCGACCGAGGACATGGCCGAGGTCGAGGGCTACCGCTCCTGCGCCGACGGCACCTGCTGGTTCATCGATTGGTCGAGCGTCTGCCCCGGCACCTGCTTCCTCTCCTTCTAGATTTCCCTTGTGGCGACGTCACCGGCCGCGCTCTGAGCGACGCGGCCGGTGGCGCTCGCTGTTGTTGACACCATTCCGGGTCCACATCCGCCTACGACGCCAGCATGAGGAACGCTCTGATGAATGCCGTGATCGCGAATCGTCCCCCAGCCGCCGCCCATTCCGATGCCCCGGCAAATGCGCCGGCGACGGAGGGCGAATGGCCGTTGCGCGCCCTGGTGGATGAGCTGGTCGCCACGGCGCCGGACGCCGCGCAGTGGCAGGTGCAGGAGAGCGGCGAGTCGCCCTGGATCCACGTCCATCACGCCCACCATCGCCTGCCGATGCAGGGTTGGAAGCTTCACGTCTCCGCCAGCATGACCGGGGCCCAGGAAGTCCTGCGCCGCGCGATGCCGGTCTTGCTGGCCGCCGGCGCGACGTTCAAGCTCGCCCGGTCGATCCGGTTCCTCGCCACGCTCAATCAGGGCCAGGGCGGATTCAGCCAGATCGGCAAGTTCATCACCGTCTACCCCGTCTCGGACGATCAAGCAGTCGCGCTCGCGAAGGCGCTGCACGACGCGACGCAAGGGCTGCATGGACCGTCGATCCCGTCGGATCGCGCGCTCATTCCCGGCAGCCTCGTCCACTATCGCTACGGCGGCTTCGCCAGCCGGTTCATGCAGACGCCGCTCGGCGAGATCCTGCCGGCGCTCGTCACACCCGAAGGCGAGCTGATCCCCGATCGCCGCGCGGCGCGGTTCACGCCGCCGGCATGGGCCGTCGATCCCTTCGCCGCCGCGGGCTTCGTGCCGGAACTCGCCGCCAAGCAGTCCGCGATGATCGGGGAGCGCTATCTCGTGCTGACGACGCTGCACGGCTCGCCCCGCGGCGCGGTCCACCTCGCGTTCGACACGGTCGAGCGGCGCTCCTGCGTCCTCAAGCACGCGCGGCGCGGCGGCGCGATCGACCGCTTCAACCGCGATGCGCGCGACCGCCTTCGCCACGAAGCCCACATCCTGGCCACCGTCGCCGCCGATCCGCGCTTCCCCCGCGTCTACGGGATGCACGAGTTCGCCGACGATCTCTTTCTGGCGATGGAGGACGTCGCCGGCAAGACGCTCACGGCACACATGAACAGCCTGACTCGGACCGGCCATCTGCCGTCCAATCGCGAGATCGCCAACATGGGACGGCAGCTCACCTCGATGCTGGGCGTGCTCCATGGCCACGGGCTCATCTTCCGCGACCTGAAATCGACCAACGTGATCGTCACGGCGACCGGCCAATTGCGCCTGATCGACTTCGAGCTCGCCATTCACGAGGATTCGGACGACAGCGAACGCTACGGCTACGGCACGCCCGGCTTCATGTCGCCGCAGCAGTACAGCGGCGAGCGGCCAGCGGTGACCGATGACCTCTACGCGCTCGGCGCGATCCTCTACCTGCTGGCGACCGGCGCCGAGCCGGGGCAGTCGGTGGACAAGACCAATCTGCTCGGCCGGCCGGTTGAGCTCGTGAACCCGGCGATCAGTGCCTCGCTCGTCGCCATCATCGCCCGCTGTCTCGCGCCGGACGCGCCCGCCCGCTACGCTTCAGTGACGGAGCTGGACGCGGATCTCGCCGCCGCGGAGAACGATCTGACGCCGGCGTTGCCGCCCGCGCGCGACACCGAAGAGGTCGCGCGGGCCGATGCGCGGGCACGCGCGTTCCGACTGGGCGAGACGCTGCGCGCCCTCAGCAAGCCGGCGGCGGACGGGTCAGGCACATATTGGCGGAGTGAGCACCCGCAAACCGGCGGCTTTCCCACGGCGGACATCAACACCGGCGCCGCCGGCACGGTCCTCGCGCTGGCAGAGCTCGTCAGCGAGCTGGGCGACCCGGCTCAGCGACTCCTGCTGGCCGAGAGCGCTCGCTGGCTGCTGGCCGCGCCCCGCTCCGAGGGGAAGCCGTTGCCTGGCCTCTATGTCGGTGAAGGGAGCCGCGCGGTCGCGCTGCTCCGGGCCGGGCAGGCGCTCGGCGATCCGGCGCTGATTGCCGCCGCGGCGGAGCGTGGCCGGTCGATCGCGGCGCTGCCCCATGCATCCCCAGACCTTTTCAATGGCACGGCGGGGCGCGTCCGCGTCCATCTGATGCTGCACGACGCGACCGGCGACCAAATCCACCTGGACGACGCGATCGACGCGGGCGAGTGGCTGCTCGAAAGCGCCCAGCGGACCACCGATGGCGGCGTTACATGGACCATGCCGGATGGCTATGGCACGCTGACCGGCACGTTGGGACTGGGCTACGCCCACGGCGCCTCGGGCGTCGGCGATGTCCTGCTCGATCTCTTCGAGGTGACCGGCGATCCGCGCTACCGCGACGCAGCCGCCGGCGCCGCGCGCTGGCTCGCCCGCCAGGCCGCGCCGATCCTGCCCGATGGCAGCGGCTTCGGCTGGCCCGACAAGGAGGGGCAGACGCCGATGGCCGGTTTCTGGTGCCACGGTGCCCCCGGCATCGGCCGCTTCTTCCTGCACGCGGCCCAGCTCGACCTGACACCGGACGCGTGGAGCCTCGCGCTCGGCGCGGCCCGAACGGCCGCCCACGCGGAGCGGGCCGCTGGGCCGACCCAGTGCCACGGCCTGGCTGGAAACATCGAGTACCTGCTCGACGTCTACCAGGCCACCGACGACCCTGAGTGGCTTGGGAAGGCGCGCGATCTGGCGCGCGTGCTGCAGACGTTCGCCACCGAGGTCGATGGCAACCTCGTCTATGCCGGCGACTTCCCCGGCGTCTTCAGCCCGGACTATATGGTCGGCTACGCCGGCGTGGCGGTCTGCCTGCTCCGGTTGGCCGATCCGGAACGCCTTCCGCACCAGTTGTCCCGCCGCGGGACAATGGCGCAGGTCTAACCAGGGGTTCCGGTCATCCGTCGCTTTCCCCATTTCGGCATGAGCGATGGATGACCGCCTCCCGTTCGATTCGTCCGTATACACTAGAGGTTCCTGCGGCGGATGTCGGCCCGGTGCCGAGCCAACGGCCGCCTCGGTGGTACGGTGGATTCTGAACGAGGGGCTCATGGCGAAGCAGACACGGGCGCAGATCCAGCAATCACGACGGTCGGCGCGGCAGCAGGCCGCGCACCGAGCGCAGACGCGCCGCAAGCAGTTGCAGTTCCTCGCGAGCGCCGTGGTCGCAGCGATCGTGATCGTCGTCATCCTGGTCGTCGTCAACCGGCCCACGGGCACCAAAACGACCAGCGTCGACTACACCAGCATTCCGACGGACGGGCAGACGCTCGGCGATCCCAACGCGCCGGTGACGGTCACCGAGTACGCGGACTACCAGTGCCCCTTCTGTAAGCAGTTCGCGACCGAGCAGGAATCCAAGCTCGTCGATGATTACGTCAAGACGGGCAAGGTGAAGCTCGTCTTCCATGACTTCCCCTTCCTCGGCGGCCAGAACAACGACAACGACTCCTTCCGCGCCGCCGAGGCGAGCCGCTGCGCGCTTGACCAGGGTAAGTTCTGGCAATATCACGATGCGCTCTTCGCGCGTCAGGGGAAGGAAAACTCCGGCGCGTTCAGCCAGGACAAGCTCGTCGGCATCGCCAAGGACGTCGGACTGGATACGACGACCTTCACCCAGTGCATGGACTCCAACAAGTACGAGCAGGCGGTCGCGCAGAGCCGCGACGAGGCGGCGAAGGCCGGCGTCAGCTCGACGCCGTCGTTCGGGGTCAACGGGGCACCCTCCGCCTATCAGGGCTACGACGTCCTGACGAAGCAGATCGACATCGCGCTCCAGCAACAGGGCAAGTAGGGTGCGCGGCAGCGCCCTCCGGTGGATCGTCTCGCTCGCGCTGGCGATCGCCGGCATCGCGGACGCCATCTATCTGACGATCGTCCACTACGACAGCTCGGCCCTCGT
>JAICKJ010000302.1 GCA_025928015.1 Thermomicrobiales bacterium | reverse complement strand
GGTTCTTGTCCTCGTCAAGCTGCTTCTTGACGTCGCCGAAGCCGTCCTTCGCGGTGACGTTCTTGACCAGGATCTGCTCCCAGCCGAGGCCGATGATCTGGTCGCCGTTCGGGATGAAGACGCGCGCCGAGTCCTGCGGCGAGGTCTTCGGTAACTGATCGACCGCAACCTTCCGGTTCGGGTTCTCCTGATAGTATTTCTGCATCTCCGGGCTGCTCACCGAGGAGGTGCGGACCGGCATGTAACCCGTCGACTGCGACCACTGACCGGTGTTCGCGGTGTTGGTCGAGAAGTCGATGAACTTGAGCGCCGCTTCCTTCACCTCATCGGACGACTTGGCCAGGATCGAGAGGCCGGCGCCGCCGGTGCAGCAGCCGAACGTCTTCTCCGTCGGCAGGAAGGCCGCGCCGAACTTGAAGTTGGCGGTCTTCTGGATCGTCCCCATCGAGCCCGTCGAGCCCATGATGGCGGCGGTCAGCCCGGTCGAGAAGTCCGTCACCGGATTCTCGGTCGTGGTCGCCCACTTGTTCTCCACCCCCTTGCGGAAGAACTCGCCGCAGGTGAGCGCGTCCGGCTCGGTAATGGTGATGTTGAACTCCGGATCGGAGTAATGGGCACCGAAGGCCCACATCGCGCCCTGGAGCACCCACGCGCCATACGAGGCGGCGTTGCCATGGCCGAACGCGAACTTCGTCTTGCCGCCGGAGAGCTTTGGCGCGACCTCGGCGAAGCCCGACCAGGTCTTGAAAACCTCCGGCGTCAGGCCGGCGGCGGTGACCGCGTCCTCGTTGTAGTAGAAGAGCGGCGTCGAGCGGGCGAACGGGATCGCCCACTGGCCGCCGTGCCGGGTGTACTCGGTGTAGAGTGACTGCACGTAGTCGTCCGTGTTCAACCCGGCCTTCTTGATCAGCGGGTTGAGGTCCGCGATCGACTGCGAGAGGTAGAAACGGAACCACCAGACGTCCGAGAGCATCGCCAGGTCCGGGGCGTTGCCCGTCTGGAGGTTGGCGGTCAGGGCCGAGGCCAGGTCTTCGTAGGTCGGCTGGGCCTCCATCTTGATCTTGACGTCGGACTGCGCCGCGTGGAATTCGTCGACGAGCTTCTTCTGGGCGTCGCCGTTGACGCCGCCGCCGAAGGCGGTCCAGTACTTGACCGTCACGGTCGAGCCGGTGGACTGTACGACGGCCGGCGCGGCGAAGGCGCGACTCGCCTTGGTCGCCACGCCGAGTGCGACCGCGCTGCCTGCCGCGCCCTTGAGCAGTGACCGGCGCGAGAGTTCCTTAGCCATACGGTGCGATCCTCCTTGATCGTAATGCCTCCGGATAGCCGATCTGGCGATCCGACACTGTCTCCCACGTCCGGACGGGCCGTCCGCCCGGTGCGTGACCGAAAGAACCAATCGCGGCGGCGCCGCGGCCTACCCCTTCGTCGCCCCGGCGGTGAGGCCGGCGATGATGTACCGCTGCGCGAAGAGGAAGACGATGATCAACGGCACGACGACGAAGGTCGTGGCGGCCATGATCATGCCCCATTGATTGTTCCCCTCGTTGTCGAAGAGGAACGTGATCCCGACCGTGATCGGACGCATGTTCATCGTAGTCGTGACGATCAGCGGCCAGAGGAAGTCATTCCATTTGTTGACCATCGAAATCAGGCCGAACGTGACGACGATCGGTTTGCCCATCGGCAGCACAATGTCCCACATCGTCCGGAAGTGACCCGCGCCATCGACTTTCGCCGCGTCAAGGACGTCCTTCGGCAAGCCGAGGAATCCTTGCCGCATCAGGAACGTGCCGAAGGCGGTCGCCGCGCCCGGCAGGAACATGCCCTGGTAGGTATCGACCCAGCTGTGGCCGATCAGGTTGCGGATGGTGTTCCCCATGAAGAGGAAATTCGGCAGGATCGTGACCTCGGGCGGGATCATCAGCGCGGCCAGCACGAGTACGAAGAAGAAGTTCTTGAATGGGAAGCGCAGGAAGGCCAGCGCATAGGCGCAGAGAATGCCATTGAAGAGCTGAAAGGCGGCGCCGGCGAGCGTGATGATGATGCTGTTGATGTAGAAGCGGCCGAACGGCGCGGCGTGCCAGGCGTCCTGATAATTCGACCACCGGGGATTGGAGGGGACCCACTGCGGCGGGAAGGTGTAGATCTCACGCACCGTCTTGAGCGACCCGGAGAGCATCCAGAACATCGGGATGCCAATGACGAGCACGATCAGCGCCAGCCCGAGGTAGCCGAAGACCTTGCCGACCACCCGCTGCTGCTGAACGGAGAGACTAGCCATCATAGTGCACCTGACTCTGCGTGAATCGGACCTGAGCCACCGTGACGAAGAGCATGATGACGAACAGGACGATCGCCGCGGCGGCGGCGCGGCCATAGTTGAAGGCGTTGCCGAAGCCCTGGTCATAGACGTAATAGATCAGCGTCGTGGTCGAGAAGGCCGGACCACCCTGCGTCATCACGCGCTGGATATCGAAGGCCTGGAAGGTCGCCAGCACCGATGTCACCATCAGAAAAAACGAGATCGGCGACAGCATCGGCACGGTCACCGACCGGAAGCGCCAGAAGGCGTTCGCCCCGTCGACCTTGGCCGCGTCGTAGAGATCGGCCGGGATGGATTGGAGCCCGGCCAGGAAGATGACGGCCGAGAACCCCAGGTTCTTCCAGACGTAGACGATGATGATCGCCGGCATGGCCCATTCCGGCCGGTTGAGCCAGTTTGGCGACGGTAGATGGACCCAGCTCAACACCTGCGCGATGAGCCCGTAGCGCGGATCGAACATGTACGCCCAGACGATGCCGATCGCCGCGCCGGAAAGGAGCGTGGGGGCGAAGACGATCGCCCGGGCGCCATCACGGAAACGGAGGCGCTGGTTCAGCAGCAGCGCGACCAGCAGCCCCAGGATGAGCGTCAGCGAGACCGACGCGACCGTGAAATAGAGCGTGTTCTTGAGCACATAGATGAACTGATTGTTCGTGAAGATGTACCGGAAGTTCTGAAGTCCGACGTAGATGCTGCCCTGATTGAGAAAATTGGTCTGGTGGAGGCTGATGGAGACGTTCCTGACCATCGGCCAATAGGTGAAGAGCGACAGGAAGAAGAGGTTCGGGGCCATAAACACGACGAACAGGAGCCAGTCGTATTCCCGGAGTCGCTTGCGCCAGCTCCGCACCCGGACGCGTTGCGCGGGGTAGGCGGCGGTCTCCGCATGGCTGGTGCTAGTGGCCATCATTCGCCCTCATAGTACATCGCCTGCGTCATTATAGGTCCTGTCTTCTGGCACATGTCTCGTTTCCCAGGGTCCCGCTGCGACCTGGCGCGCTTCGGACGATACGATCAAATTGGTCGCCGGCAAGGCTGAACGTGTTGCGTCATTGGTAACATACACTCGGTCCTACGTGTTGTCACGATTTGGAGGAACGGTGAGCGATTCCACACTTTCCGGCTGGCTGCTGGCGATCGACACCTCGACCGAGCAGGCCGGCATTGCCCTGACCGACAGGGAGCGGACGGGCGAGCTGAGCTGGCCGGCGGGCCGGACGCAGACGGAGAGCGTGCTGGCCGAGATCGACCACCTGCGCGGGCTCATGAATGTCGCGAAGACGGACATCCGCGCGATCGGTGTCGCCACCGGACCGGGCACCTTCACCGGCTTGCGGGTCGGGGTCAGCATCGCCAAGGGGTTGGCGCTCGCCGGCTCCCTGCCCATCATTGGCGTGCCGACGCTGGACGCCGCCGCGGCGCCCTTCGCTCACCTCGCCGCGCCGGTCATCGTGGTGCTCGCGGCCGGGCGGGGCCGGGTCGTCTGGGCGCGCTACGACCACGGCAGCGCCGGGGCGACGCCGCGGAACACAACCTTCGCCCAGCTCCTCGATGTGCTCGTGGATTTGCCGGACGCGCTGGTCGCCGGCGAGCTGAGCGCGGAGCAGCGCCAGCAGATGGGAGCGGCTGGTCACACTGGGATCGAGGCGCCACCATTGCAGAACCGGCGGCCGGGCGCGGTCGCGACGCTCGCCTGGGATCGCTGGCAGCGGGGCGACCGCGACGATCTGATGATGCTGGAGCCGGTCTACCTGCATGGCGTGACCAAGACGGCGACCGCGAGCCGTGACCACCTGTAGCGAGGTTGATGCCTGTGCCGGAATCGCGTTTCATCGATCTCAGTCACGACGTCGAGGCGGGCATGATCACCTACCAAGGGTTGCCCGCGCCGCTCGTCTGTGACTTTCTGAGTCGGGAGGCATCGCGGAGCCACTACGCCGAAGGCACCGAATTTCTGATCGGCCAGATCGAGCTGGTCGGCAATACCGGCACCTACCTCGATTCGCCCTTCCATCGCTTCGCGGGCGGCACGGACCTCGCCGGGCTGCCGCTCGCCTCGTTGGCCGATCTGGAGACCGTCGTTATCGACGTGACGGGCGGTGGTCGGGCGATCCACGCACAAGTATTCCCGGACGTCGCCGGGTTGCGCGGCAAGGCGGTGCTGGTCCAGACGGGCTGGGATCG